>NZ_JBSXNV010000027.1:0-142262 GCF_056857795.1 Aliiroseovarius sp. B-4 | reverse complement strand
TAGCTGGGGCCTTTCTTATGTGCCGACTCCTGGCACAGGATTTCTGCGCTATAGCCGCTTTCCACGAGCTCGCGGAACCTGGCTTCCGTAACCACATTTGGTGCTTCGATGTCCCAGTTCATGGCCCGGCTCACGCTTTCTTCGAAGACGCAACGCCCGGGCATTCCTACTTGAAGCCCAGAGTTACGATAGTATACTATCAACCGCAAGATGTAATATCGTGCTTTAGCTGTAGTTTGGTCACGCAGACACTAGTCACGGCCAGTGTCTGCGATCAAGGAGATAACAGGTTTGAGAAACCCAAGGTTGACATGCCTGCTCCCATTGCAAGCTATGGTCCTTCTGATCTGCGTTCCCGGGCCGGTTTTGGCGGAATCCTGCTTCGCCCCGGCCCGTCCTTTCCTGCCAATCGATTCGCAGGCAGCGCGGGAATATGCAGACATCATCCGTGGCGATTTCGAAGACTACATCCAGGATATCCAGAGCTACTTCCGTTGCCTCGACAGCGAACGCGCCCGCGCTTTCGAGGAAGCGCGCGAAGTCAGCGAGGACTATGGCCGATTTCTGCAATTGGTAGGGGATTGATGGGCAACCTCGGGAGCATCAGACTTGCAGCCCATGGAAACCAGACGCCGATAACACCCTCATATATCTACTTTTTAGATAACAGATTTCATCCGCTAGCGACGTCACAAAAGGTATGTGACGCGTGGCAAAGACAATCAGAAGCACGGGACAGGTGGCACTCTGCCAAGCATTGGTCGACGCCCGCATCAAGGCGGGACTCGGTCAGGAGGACTTGGCGATCAAGCTCAAGTGCCATCAATCCCTCGTGGCGCGCATTGAAAGCGGCCAGCGCCGAGTCGACGTCGTCGAGCTGGTCGTTCTTGCGCGCGCCATCGGCTTTGACCCCTTCGAGGTTTTGGCGATCGTCGAAGCCGCCACGGAGCCCGACCACAGGATTTAAGCAATTTCATCAATCGAGAACACGGGAGCTGACTTCTCCCAATGTGAATTCGTTACCGCGAGGAAGAACAGTAACCGATATTAACGAGGCCCGGCATACGGTTGCAGCAAACGCTTTGGGATTTGAGCTGCTATCCGCAACGCCGAATTGCAGGAAGTTAATAGACAGTGAATGAAGATAAGGTCGAAGGCGTCGCGATCGCCAATTTGATTGCAGCCGATGAAGAAACCATTGTCGGCTGGGTTTATCGCTGGAACACAGGTGCGCTGGCCGTCCGGTGGGATATGCATGGCCCACAGCGCGTCTCAAAGATTTACCCGGATCTCTGCGATGCCGATAAAGCTGAAATCGACTTCGCGTCTCTCACGCAGCTGATTTGTCGCGACGACTGACATGGAAGAATATGGCCTTTATGGCCCTCGAATGTATGCTTGTGCCTGCGTTGCAGGTTTGATTGCGCAAAGGGCCTGCCCGACTCCGCTGAGACTCAACAGTCAGTAATTGACCTGCTCGAAGCCGTAATTCCCGCTATAATCACGCCAGTCTACGAAGACCGATCTTTGAAAAATACTCGGGCAGTGCTCGCCCCATCCCTCAAGACCGGCATGCGCAGCAGGCAGCGCTGCGGGTGACGACGTATTCCAAGAAAAATCGCCCTGGATCCCGTAGGTGCCGAGGACAACGACGGCACTGCGGTTGCAGTCGCCATCTCGCCCGGATTCGTGCTGTCGGGCATAACGAACGTCAAAAACGCGGATCGAACGCACGAAATTGAATTCCGGCCCGCTGATATCGATGTCGGCGCGGTCTTCTGCGAGCTGGAGGGCGTAATCAGCCCGCACGAGGTTCCCCCAGACAGCGTCGGAGCCTTTCAGCCCGAGCATTCCGCCTGCCTCGGCTGCCTGATCGAAGAGCGGGGCTGAAGAGTTTGGTGGGGTTCCTGAACCACCATATAGGGCATCGAAGATCCGGTCCGTGGGGCGCGACCTGGCAGGCCCATCGTAAGACGCACCCATGGGGCAGCGCCAAATCTGCAGCGGCGGCTCCACCGGCCAAGGTGTGATGCGCCGGATGAACTCGGCCCGCGCGCGTGCGCATGGCACGGAAGCCGGCCACCCACCGGACAAACACAGCAGGATGGCGCAATCGATCTGATAGGTTTGAGCGCGGGCTTGCGTCGGAACTGTTGGCCCGGTCAAGGCGAGAGCTAAAAAGGCCGCCAGAGGGAGGTTTTTGAATTCGAAACGCATGGCAAGGACCCTTGATGATCTTCACTCAGCATACATACGAAAATATACTATTGCAACATTGGTGATGTGTATTGCGGTTGCGGTGGTCGGCAAGATCGCGAGCCGACAGCCTCGCCCAGCAAACCTTAGTAAAAACCATGCGTTCCAGCGATTAGCCTTGATCGCATTGATTGCGATGATTACACTCCTTTCAGGAGGATTTCATGGCAAGCATTACCATCCGGAACCTAGACGATGACGTGAAGCGGCGCCTTCGCATCCGCGCGGCCGAACATGGCCGTTCAATGGAAGAGGAGGCGCGCGAGATCTTGCGCCACGTCGTCGGCGAAGCGAAGCCCTCCCACGATCTTGCCGCGGCCATCCGCGCACGGGTCGCGCCTCTGGGCGGCATTGATCTGGACCTTCCGCAGCGAGAGGCCATGCGTGAGCCACCCGCATTCGACCGGGCCTGACGCATGATCATCCTCGACACGAACGTCATCTCCGAGCTGTTGCGCCCGGCCCCGGAGCCCAGGGTCGAGCAATGGCTGTCGGCCCAGGACGGGTTCAACGTCTATCTGACCTCGATATCGGAGGCGGAGTTGCGCTACGGTCTCGCGATCATGGGGAACGGCAAGCGCCGCGCCGCGCTGGTTGACGCCGTGGACCGGATCTTGCGCGAGGACCTGGCCGGTCGGATCCTGCCCTTCGACAGCGCCGCCGCGCTGTCCTACGCCTCCATCGCCGCTGCACGACGGTCCGCCGGGCGACCGATCGCTCAGGCCGATTGCCAGATCGCATCCATTGCCCACGCCTGCGGCGCCACGGTCGCCACACGCAATACGCCTGACTTCGAGGGTTGCGATATCGACCTCATCAACCCCTGGACTGCCGCATGAACGCCGTTGAAATCGAACAAGCCATTTCCGAACTTGCCGAGCAGCCCTTCGACGCGGCAGAGTTCCCCTATGCCTTCCTCATGGCCTTCGGCAACAAGGACACGACCATCAAGCGGCTGCGTACCGGCGCTTCGAACAAGTCCGACCTTGGCGGCGTCCTGCAGACCAACAACATCCATCTTGCGACCTGTGCCACGGGTGACATCGCGGCGACGCTCACCGCCCTTCGCGACAGCCCTGCCACCACCCGCGCAAAGGCGAAGTTCATCCTCGCCACCGATGGCATCGACCTCGAGGCCGAGGATATCACCACCGGCGAAACCATCGCCTGCCGCTACACCGATTTCCCCGACCATTTCGGCTTCTTCCTGCCGCTCGCCGGCATCTCTACCGTCAAGCAGATCCGCGAAAGTGCGTTTGACATCCGCGCCACCAGCCGCCTCAACCGGCTCTATGTCGAACTGATCAAGGACAACCCCGACTGGGGCAGCGCCGAGAAACGCCACGACATGAACCACTTCATGGCGCGGCTGATCTTCTGCTTCTTCGCCGAAGACACCGACATCTTCGTCAGCGACAACCTGTTCACCGCCACCATCGACCAGATGGCGAACCGCGACGGGTCGAACACGCACGAAGTCATCGGCGAGATTTTCCGTGCGATGAACACCGCCATCCCGAAAAGGGCCGAGGCCAAGCTGCCCCGATGGGCCGATGCCTTTCCCTATGTGAACGGCGGGCTCTTCTCGGGCAGCACCGAAGCCCCGCGCTTTTCCAAGATCGCGCAGCGTTATCTGTCCCATATCGGCAGCCTCGACTGGACGCAGATCAACCCCGACATTTTCGGCTCGATGATCCAGGCCGTCGCGGATGAGGAGGAACGCTCGGTCCTCGGCATGCACTACACGTCCGTGCCGAACATTCTGAAGGTGCTGAACCCGCTCTTCCTCGATGATCTGCGGGCAGAACTGGAGGCGGCGGGCGACAACGCCCGCAAGCTGGCCAATCTGCGCGCCCGCATGGCCAAGATCCGAGTGTTCGACCCCGCCTGCGGGTCGGGCAACTTCCTTGTGATCGCCTACAAGGAAATGCGCGCGATCGAGTATGAGATCAACAAGCGCCGGGGCGAGCCGCTGCGCCGCACCGACATTCCCCTGACCAACTATCGCGGGATCGAACTACGCGACTTCTCGGCCGAGATCGCGCGGCTGGCGCTGATCATCGCGGAATACCAATGTGACGTGACCTATCGCGGCCAGAAAGAGGCGCTGGCCGAATTCCTGCCGCTGGACGCGCAGAACTGGATCACCTGTGGCAACGCTCTGCGGCTGGACTGGCTGTCGGTCTGCCCGCCCACGGGGACGGGGGTGAAGTTTCAGGCCGAAGACCTGTTCATGTCGCCGCTGGATCAGGCGCAGATCGACTTCGCGAACGAAGGGGGCGAGACCTATATCTGTGGGAACCCGCCTTATCTCGGCTACACATGGCAGAGCAAAAAGCAGAAAGAAGAAATAAAACGGATATTTAGTGGTCGATCATCATCGCCAGGGTTTCTGGACTACGTTTCAGGTTGGTTCATGAAGGCGGCGGAGTGGCTTACTTTTTCTCCCGGTCGAGCAGCGCTCGTTTCAACAAACTCAATCTGCCAAGGGCAGTCCGTCCCTCTTATGTGGCCTGCGATTTTTTCCCTAGGCGCAGAAATTGAATTTGCGCATACTTCATTCAAATGGGCCAATTTGGCGAGCCATAATGCTGGCATAACGGTTGTGATTGTTGGCCTGTCGATAGGAAGCAGCAAAACAAAAGTGCTTTATGAGATTGGACCTGACGGGGCATCAGTTGCACGTCACGGGACAATTATTTCTCCGTATTTGACTCTGGGAACCAAGACTGTTGTTGAGAAGGCGCGCAGCCCTCTGTCAGATGTTTCCATAATGGAATTCGGCAACAAACCGAGCGACGGCGGAAATCTTTTGCTAACAGCAGAGGAGGTTGAGAACCTTCCGCTGGATCAAGCCCAGAGAGATAGATTTCTGCGTCGGATATACGGTTCGCAAGAATTCATCAGTGGGCTGGTCCGATATTGCATATGGGTCGAAGACAAACACCTTGCTGAGGCCATGCGAATTCCCGCTTTGGCCAATAGGATAGAGCGAGTTCGCGAGTTGCGGCTGGCAAGTAGGGATAAAGGAGCTAATGCGCTTGCGAGGCGGGCGCACCAACTTAAGTTAATGAGGATTGGTCAGTCGCATGCGATTGCAGTCGCGGCGATCTCGTCAGAGAATCGGGAGTATTTGCCATGTGGACTTCTTACAGCGCGTGAAACAACCACAAACAAACTCTTTGCCCTCTACGACGCCCCGCTCTGGAACATGGCTCTGATCGCTTCGCGCCTGCATTGGGTCTGGATCGGCACGGTTTGCGTCCGGATGCGAACAGATTTCAGCTATTCCAACACTCTCGGTTGGAACACCTTCCCCGTCCCCAAACTGACCGAGAAAAACCGTGCCGATCTGACAGCGGCGGCGGAAGGCATCCTTCTGGCCCGCGAGGCGCATTTCCCCGCCACCATTGCCGACCTCTACGACCCCGAAAAGATGCCCGAAAACCTGCGCGCCGCCCATGACCACAACGACGAGGTTCTGGAACGCATCTACATCGGCCGCCGCTTCCGCAACGACACCGAACGGCTGGAAAAACTGTTCGAGATGTATACGCGGATGACGACGAAGGTGAGCGCATGAGGTATCTGTCATGGCTCTAGAATACTACCGCGATCTTTTCCACATGGCTGTTTGTGACATGGCCAAGTCATCCGACAAGTTCAGCGAAAGACTTCGCGTTGCTTGGGTTAATTATCTCTACAAAATACATTGGTCAGAGCTTGAGGCGATGCTGATGGAAGAAGACCTTCCCCTCTTCAAGAAGTTGAAGAAACGACTGCGGGATGATCTGAAAAAGGATGTGGAGCGGAAAAAGAAGCTGTTGCTCGAACAGACGGCAAATGCGCCTAGGCCGCTGTCGGAGGAACAGGCTTCAAACTATGCAAATGCTGAAACCGTCATCAGGGCAATGAACGGGAAACGGGCGTCACATACAGTCAGCGTGATAGTCGATTTCTACTCTGCAATTTGTCAAACAGTGGATTATCAGCGCGAATTCTCAAAAGGGAGGCAAGGCCAGTCATGACCAAAGGTGTACCCTCCGTCTCCGTCAAATACGCCGCCAATGGCAGCTCGACCAAGTCGAACGAGCTGGGCATGCGCGCGATGCAAGAACGCGCTTATGAGAAGCACCGGTCGGGCGTGATGGGTCAGAAAGTGAACATACCATGACCCTTGACCCTATCATGAGCGCGGAACGCACCCGCAGGCTGGTGGACGATCTACGCGCCAAACCGGCGGAAACCACCTGGATCGAGTTCAAGGAAAACAACGCCGACGGACCGTTGATCGGCAAGCTGATCTCTGCCTTGTCCAATGCCGCACGGCTGGCCGATCAGCACTTCGCCTATGTGGTCTGGGGGGTGCGAGACGGCGATCATGCGGCTGTCGGCACAGTTTTTGAGCCGACAGTGAAGAAGGAGAAGGGGCAGCCGCTGGAATTGTGGATTGCGAACCACCTATCACCAAGCATCGAGTTTCGTTTCGAAGAAGTCGATCACGATGGGGGGCGCCTGATCCTGCTGACCATCCCCGCCGCCGCAACCGCCCCGGTAGAATTTGACCGTACAGCCTATTTGCGCATCGGCAGCGCCACGCCGCGCCTCTCCGACCATCCGGAACGCCTGCGTTCCCTCTGGGCCAAGTTACAGCCCTACGCTTGGGAAACAGGGATCGCAGCGCAGTTCCTAACCGGCGACGACGTTCTTGAGCGGCTGAATTACGCCAACTACTTCGATCTTACGGGCCAGCCCTTGCCGGATAACAGGCAGGGGATCTTTGACAGGCTATTGGCGGATCGCCTGATCCAGAAAGATGTAAGCGACCGCTGGAACATTACCAATCTGGGCGCAATCCTGTATGCCAAGAAACTTTCCGATTTCGGCCCCTCTGTAGAGCGCAAAGGGGTTCGTTTCGTGGCCTATGCTGGCACCGGACGTGCAGATGACGTGAGCCACCGCCAGGACGGCCAGCGCGGCTATGCAGCGGGATTTCAGGGGCTGGTGGATTACATCGACGGCCTTCTGCCCCGCAACGAATTGATTGGTAAAGCATTCCGCGAGGAGCGACCGCTTTACCCGTCGATAGCGATCCGCGAATTGATCGCCAACGCATTGATCCACCAAGACATGACAATTACCGGTGCAGGACCACTCATCGAGTTGTTCAGTGATCGAATGGAGATCACGAACCCGGGCGCCCCCTTGGTTAGCCCCGACCGGTTTTTGGACTCGCCGCCGCGTTCCCGAAATGAAGCCCTTGCGTCGTTGATGCGGCGCATGAAACTTTGCGAAGAACAAGGCACCGGCATCGACAAGGTGATCTCGGCTGTTGAGCTACACCAGTTGCCGCCACCAGATTTCCGCATGGAGGGAGACGCCGTGCGCGTGGTTCTGTTTGCACCACGCCGCTTTGCGGACATGACACCGGAAGAAGCCGTGCGAGCGTGTTACCAACATGCCGCGCTCAAATACGTAGGCGGTCAAAAGATGACGAACGCGACACTTCGGGAGCGGCTTGGCATCGACGACCAGAACGCTGCGCAGGCATCGCGGGTTATTCGCGCAACGCTGGATGCTGATCTGATCCGTCCTGCGGATGCTGAACGCCCTCGGGCCGGATATGTCCCCTCATGGGCGTGACAGGGACAACATTTGATCGGGTTTTGATTGTGCGTATGTGGGCTAGAGGGCGTAAATTGGAAAATACATATAAATCATACTGTTACGATAGGCAGGGTGCGGTATCGCTACTTGATCGGGTTTTGATTGCCTGCCCCAAAGCGAATGATTCCGCGCCCCTCAGAAGGAAAACATCATGACACAGCAGGTTCCTTCCGTCTCTGTCAATTACGCGGCCAATGGAAGCTCGACCAAATCGAACGAGCTTGGTATGCGCGAAATGCAAGAGGGTGCCTATGAGAAGCGAGGCGAGCAATACCTGCTGATCAAGTCGCCGCCGGCATCTGGCAAGAGCCGCGCGCTCATGTTCATCGCACTCGACAAGCTGCACAATCAAGGCCTGCGCCAGGCCATCGTCGTGGTGCCAGAAAAATCCATCGGGTCCAGCTTCAACGACGAGCCGCTGAGCAAGTACGGCTTCTGGGCAGACTGGACAGTGCAACCGCGATGGAACCTGTGCAACGCTCCCGGCGGGGATGACGGCAAGGTCGGCGCTGTCAGCAAATTCCTGGCGAGCGACGACAAGATTCTGGTCTGCACCCACGCGACCTTTCGGTTCGCCGTGGACAAGTTCGGGATTGAAACGTTTGATGATCGGCTCATCGCGGTAGATGAGTTTCACCACGTCTCTGCCAACCCTGATAACAAGCTGGGCACGCATCTGGGCGCACTGGTCGCGCGCGACAAGGTGCATCTGGTTGCGATGACCGGGTCCTATTTCCGCGGCGATGCCGAAGCCGTTCTGTCGCCCGAAGATGAGGCAAAGTTCGATACCTTCACCTATACCTACTATCAGCAGTTGAATGGTTACAAATACCTCAAGACGCTCGACATCGGGTATTTCTTCTATTCCGGGTCCTATGCGGACGACATCCTCAAGGTTTTGGATCCGACCGAGAAGACGATCCTTCACATCCCGAACGTGAACTCGCGCGAAAGCACCAAGGACAAGCATCGCGAGGTCGAGCATATCATCGATGCCTTGGGCGATTGGCAGGGAGCGGATCCCATCACGGGCTTTCAGCTGGTCAAGACGCCCGACGAGCGAGTCTTACGCATCGCCGATCTGGTGGACGACGAGCCATCCAAGCGTGACAAGGTTTCCGCCGCGCTGAAAGACTCCACGCAGAAGAACAACCGCGATCATGTCGACATCATCATCGCCCTGGGTATGGCGAAAGAAGGGTTCGATTGGATCTGGTGCGAACACGCCCTGACGGTGGGTTATCGCGCCAGCCTGACGGAGATCGTGCAGATCATCGGCCGCGCCACCCGCGATGCCGAGGGCAAGACCCGAGCGCGGTTCAACAACCTTATCGCGGAGCCCGACGCCGCGGCCGAAGCCGTGACCGAGGCAGTCAACGATACACTGAAGGCGATCGCTGCAAGCCTGCTGATGGAGCAGGTGCTGGCCCCACGTTTCAACTTCACGCCCAAGACCGTGAAAAGTGGCCCTGTCGAAGGGTTCGATTACGGCGAGGGCGGCTATGACCCCAACAAAGAGAACGTTGGCTTCAGCGAGGCCAGCGGGCAGTTCCAGATCGAAATCAAAGGCCTGGTCGAACCCAAGAGCAAGGAAGCCAAGCGCATCTGCCAAGAGGACCTCAATGAGGTGATCACAGCTTTCGTTCAGGACAAGACTACGATCGAACGGGGTCTCTTCGACGAAGAGCTGGTGCCGGAGGAACTGACGCAGGTCCGCATGGGCAAGATTGTCGGTGCCAGGTTCCCAGAGCTAGATGCAGAGGATCAGGAAGCGGTGCGCCAACACGCAGTTGCTGCGCTGAACCTGACCCAAAAGGCGAAAGAGATCGCGCTGTCGAACCGCGATGACACAGAAACAACCGGCAATACCGCCTTGATCGACGGGGTGCGCAAATTCGCAATGGACGTGCGCGAACTCGACATCGATCTGATTGATCGCATCAACCCGTTCGGCGAAGCCTACTCGATTCTGGCAAAGACGATGAGCGAGGAAAGCCTTCGGCAGGTCCAGGCCGTCATCTCGGCGAAAAAGGTGCAACTGTCACCGGACGAGGCGCGAGATCTGGCGAAACGCGCCGTCAAGTTCAAGCAGGAGCGGGGCCGTCTGCCTTCCATCGCATCGCCTGATCCGTGGGAGAAGAAAATGGCCGAAGGCGTCGCCTATCTCGCGCGCATGAAGCAGGAGGCTGCCAATGGCTAAGGGTTTCACCGACGAAGATGATGCCCTCCTTGCTGAGCTTGGCGTCGAGGTTGAGGTCAAAAAGCAGCTCAGCCGCACACCACGCGAAGAACGCATCATCGCAGGTTTTGAGGAAATCTTGCGATTTGCAGATGAGCATGGCCGGCCTCCCCAGCACGGGGAGGATCGTGATATCTTTGAATGCCTCTACGCCGTGCGTCTTGATCGGATCCGTGACTTGCAGGAATGCCGCGACCTCCTTGCCCCACTCGACGAGCAGGGTCTCCTAGCAAACACCCCTACGCCCTCAGCATCAGACTCCGATTACCTCGATGACGATGCCCTCCTCGCCGAACTGGGCGTGGAAGTTGCTAAATCACCCCTCACGGAATTGAAGCATGTCCGGTCAACAGCCGAGAAAAAGGCCGCCGATGAAGTCGCAAACCGCGAGAAATGCGAGGATTTCGCGACGTTCAAACCCTTGTTCGAGCAGGTCCAGAAAGAACTGGATAGCGGCTTGCGCGAAACCCGCCTGTTCGAGATGAAAGCCGAGATCGAGAAGGGACGCTTCTTCATTGTCAGCGGTCAAAAAGCCTATGTCGCGGACAAGGGCGAGACCATCACCAACGAGCAAGGTCGCACGGATGCGCGTCTGCGGGTGATTTTCGACAATGGCACCGAGAGCAACATGCTGATGCGCTCGCTCCAGCGTGCGTTGAACAAGGACGACGCCGGACGCCGGATCACTGACCCATCGGCAGGCCCGCTTTTTTCAGACCAGACAATCGATGGGGATGAAGCGAGCGGGATCATCTATGTGCTTCGCAGCAAATCCGATCATCCACTCGTCACAGAAAACCGGGAACTGGTGCACAAGATCGGTGTCACCAATATGAGCGTCGAAAAGCGGATCGCTGGCGCGCATCTGCAGCCGACGTTTCTAATGTCGAATGTCGAGGTGGTTGCGACATATGAACTCTACAACATCAACCGGTCCAAGCTGGAAAACCTGATCCATCGCATTTTCGAACCCGCACGGCTCGAAATCGAGATCATGGATCGCTTTGGACGGCCTGTGGTCCCGCGAGAATGGTTCCTCGTACCTCTCTTTGTCATAAACGACGCTGTGGAAAAGATCAGGGACGGCACAATAACCAGCTATCGCTATGATCCCCACGCTGCCGAACTCAAACAGATTTCGGGGTAGACGCCGCAATGGATGCTGCGTGTCGCTTTATGGCACCCTCGACCAGCGGGATGTTGGCGGTCCTGCTGCTCATATCGGCAAGGCCGACGATGATCTTGAAATCACGCAGCTTGAGCACGCTGCGGCTGATGACGAGCATATTGTTGTCTCCCCAGTCAGGGAGCAACCGCCCGGGAGACCCGGGCTTCGCACCAGCCATTACGTCGCTTCTAGGAACCTTCCTTGCTGAGTGCTTCCATGAGATAGCAGTCGGCCAAGAGTAAAGTCGCATAATGAAGTTTATGTTAATTTCCAGGCCTCGCCATCTTGTACCACCCGCGACTCAGACAACAGCTTCTCCAGATGCGCCGCAACGTTTCGTTCTGCGGCCATTGCGATATGTGGGTCGGTTTTCTGGTAGACGGAAGCGGCGATATTCTGGACCGAATCCGGGGTGTTTGAGAGGTGGGCGAGGATCTCCGCCTCGCGACGCATGCGGTTGGAAAGCAACCGTTTGACGTAAGGTTGCGGATCCCGGAGTATAGGTCCGTGCCCCGGAAAGTAGATCCTATCGTCGCGCTCAATCAGCCGCTGTAGCTGCGCGCAGTAGTCGTGCATGTTTCCGTCAGGGGGGCTGACGATCGAACTGTTCCAACTCATAACGTGGTCGCCCGTGAAGAGCACTCCGTCAGGTCTCGCGAAACAAAGGTGGTCGCTCGCGTGACCAGGTGTGTGCAGGACGGTAAGACCGGCAATGACCTGTCCGTCCTCCAGAAACCGGTCAGGTCGAAATGCATCGTCAGGGAATGCCCGTGAGGCATAAACAGGTGCGTCTGTCCGTGCTCGCAGGGCTGGGACGACTCCAAAATGATCAGAATGGTGGTGTGTGAGCAGAATCCCGGATGGTTTGGCCCCCAAATTTTTGATGATTGCCTCGAAATGTGTACTGTCTTCTGCTGGGCCGGGGTCGATTATGAACCGACCATCAGGCGTATCAATGATGTAGCTATTTGTCCCGTGGTAGGTCATCTTTCCGGGATTGTTCGCGACGATCCTCAGAATTCCAGGGGCCAATTCGACTCCCTTCGCGCGGCAAGGCTCCGGCTCTGAGAAAAACATGCTGCTTCTTTTCATTGTGTGCGACCAGGTATTGATTGCGAACAATTTGGTTCGCACAGTTTTGCGCATTGCTCTCGCATGGCGCCGGAAACCTCAGGCTGGCGTCCGGTGCCTGTCAAATCCGGCATCGGACCATTTCAACTTATATTGGACCAAGACCGTATGAGACTGAAACAGTCTGATACAGTCTTGGGCTGGCAGTCACACAGCGCGGCGATTATGGTAAGCAGTATACAGAACTACAGCAATTGTCGCCTTCGTCAGATCCCCGAGAAGGAACGGGTAAAGACCGGCGTTCAGCAACTTTTCGCCATAGCCGACAAAGCCACCCAACCAGAACAGCCCTGCGCAATACATGAGTATCGAGCCCAAAAAGACCGCGACAGATGCTCTGAATGAAGGCCAAAGTCCTTGCAGTGCTTGAACAACCCAACCGGCAGCCGCCGCTGCAAGTGCGAAGCCTATCAGGTATCCGCCTGTGGGACCCGCAATATACGCCAGTCCGGCCGGAGCCGGAGGCGTGCCTGCGAAGACCGGCAGGCCAAGCAGACCTTCAAAAAGGTATGTCACAACAACAAGACTACTGCGCACCGGCCCCAGGAAAAGGCCCAGACCCAAGACAACCAGGGTCTGTGTAGACATAGGTACGGGGTAGAACGGCACCACGATTTTGGCGGATAGTGCCAAAAGAATTGTGCCGACGAGTATTATCGAGATTTCTCGGGTCAGTCTTGCGACTGATTGGCTTTGAGTGGTTTCCAGATTCATCTTTTTCGTCCTTGTTTCTGAAGATTGTTATTTTTTGGATAGTAAGCTCACATGCGCTTGGCGACTTCTTCCAACATGACTTCGCTCGCCCCGCCGCCGATGGCCTGCACACGGGCATCGCGTGACATGCGTTCCACCGGTGTTTCGCGCATATAACCCATGCCGCCGTGAAACTGGACGCAGTCATAAAGCACGCTGTTCACCAGTTCGCCGCAATAGGCTTTGACCATTGAGACCTCTTTCACGCAGTCACCGCCCGCGGCATCCAGACCGGCGGCGTGATAGACCAGCTGACGTCCTGCCGCGATCCGCGTCTGACAGTCGGCCAGCCGTTGGCGCACGGCCTGCTTGTCCCACAGAACGCCGCCAAAGGCCCTGCGCTGCTTGACGTAATCCACGGTCATGTCCAGCGCGGTTTGCGCTTCGGCACAGGCCATCGCACCCAGGACGATGCGTTCGTTCTGGAAGTTCTTCATCACCGAATAGAAGCCGCGGTTGACCTCGCCCAGAACGTTTTCGGCCGGGATGCGGACATCTTCGAAGATCAGTTCGGCAGTGTCCGAGCACAGCCAGCCGGTCTTGTTCAACGCCCGTCCGACCGAAAAGCCCGGCGTGCCTTTTTCGACCGCAAACATGGTGATCCCGCGCGACCCCTTGGCATCGGGATCGGTCTTGGCGCCGACAAAGTAGAGATCGCCATGCACGCCGTTGGTGATGAACATCTTGGTGCCGTTCAGCACCCAATCCGACCCGTCCCGCACCGCGCGGGTGCGCATGCCGGCCACGTCCGAGCCCGCGCCCGGCTCGGTCACGGCGACGGCGGTGATCATTTCGCCAGAGGTGATCGACGGCATCCACCGCGCCTTCTGTTCGGGCGTGCCGGCGTTTTCCAGATGCGGCGAGGCCATGTCGGTGTGGACCAGAACCGTGGCCGAGAATCCGCCGAAGGTGGATCGCCCGACCTCTTCGGCCAAAACCACGCTGGACATCACGTCCAGCCCCGCGCCGCCATACTGTTCGTCATAGCGCATCCCCAGAACGCCGAGATCACCCATCCGGCGCAGCACGTCGCGGGGCACCATGCCCTCCTCCTCCCAGGGCTCGGCCTTGGCGGTCACCTCGGTTTCGATGAACCGGCGCAGCTGGTCGCGGATCAAGTTGAGGTCTTCGTTGAACGGGCCGGAGGCCGCGGTGATGTTGTCTTGTCTGGTCATGTGTTTTCCTCTGGATCGAGTTTGATAAGTGGGGCGTGCCCGGCAACCGTGTCGCCCGGTGCACAATAGATTTCCGTCACTACGCCCGCGACCGGCGCGGGCAGGCTTTGCAACAGCTTCATGGCCTCAAGCACCACAAGCGTGTCACCGGCTTTAACGCGGTCGCCGCGTGCGACACGCACCTCGGCAACGGCGCCGGGCATGGGTGCGGACAACAGGTCAGCGACGCCAGACCCGCCGGTGGCACGTTGCAGATGCTGGTCTTCCAGCGTGCGCAGGTCTGTCGCGGTCATTCCGGCAGGGGTTTGCAGGTGCACCCGCCAGTGACCCGGCGCGCGCGAGACATAGGCGGTGCGCGAAAACGGAACCCCGTCGATGCGTCCGCTCAGACGGCATCCTGTTAAGGCGGCACTCTCGACCGCGATGGTCTGGCCGTCCAGTTGTACGGCTGTCAACACCGACCCGGAGCCGTTTACGCGGATCGGGTCGTCTTTGGTCGTCTCCCAATAGGATGCTGCACCGGGCCACCCCGCAGGGGCCGTGAGCCGCCATGACCCCAGGCTTTCCCAGGGCGACGCGCCCGCCGGGGCGAGATGCAGATGCAGCGCCATCGCGGCAAGGGCCATGTCCCGGGGATCAGCGGACGGTTCAGTCCAGCCGCCTGGAAACATCTCGGGCAGGCCTGAGGTATGGTGCCGGAACGCCTCAAAATCCGGGTGTGTCAGCAACGCGCGCTGATAGGCCAGGTTCAGACCGACGCCACCGACTGCAAAGGCATCCATTGCGACAACCGCCCGGCGGATCGCACCGGCCCGATCCGGCGCGTGGACGATCAGCTTGGCAATCATCGAATCGTAATGGTGGCTGACGACCGAGCCTGCCTCGACCCCGGTATCGAGCCGCACGCCGGCGGGCGGAGCCCAAAGGCTGATCTCGCCCGTTTCGGGGCGGAAATTCTCGGCCGGGTTTTCGGCGGCGATGCGGATTTCAATGGCGTGCCCGTCAAACTGCACATCGCCTTGCGTCAGCGCCAGCGGCTCGCCCCGCGCGATGCGCAACTGCCATTCGACCAGATCGATGCCGGTGATCGCCTCGGTCACGGGGTGTTCCACCTGCAACCGGGTATTCATTTCCAGAAAGTAGTATTCACCGCGCCCGGGGTCATAGAGGTATTCCACCGTCCCGGCGGAGCGATAGCCGATCGCCTGCGCCAACCGCACCGCTGCCGCACGCATGCGGTCGCGCACAGCCTCGGGAAGATCGGCGGCGGGGGCTTCTTCGATCAGCTTTTGGTGGTTGCGTTGCAGCGAACAATCGCGGTCGCCCAGATGCAGCACGGTGCCGTGAGTGTCGCCCAGAACCTGCACTTCGACGTGGCGGGCACGGGGTGCATAGCGTTCGAGGAACACCGCCGGATCGTCGAAGGCGCTCTGCGCTTCGGCCCGGGCAGATGCAATCGCTTCGGGTGCGTCGCCCGGATCGGAGACCAGCCGCATCCCGCGTCCGCCGCCGCCGGCGCTGGCCTTGACCAGAAAGGGGGTGCCTAGCGCCTCGGCCTCTTGCAGCAGGCGCGCGTCGGACTGATCCTCGCCTCGATAGCCGGGCAGGACGGGCACGCCTGCGGCTTCGGCGGCAGCCTTGGCCTCGATCTTGGAGCCCATCCGCGCGATAGCGTCGGGTTCCGGCCCGATGAACACAAGGCCCGCCGCCTCGACCGCCGCCGCGAAACCGGCATTCTCAGACAGAAAACCATAGCCCGGGTGCACCGCACACGCGCCCGTCGCCCGCGCGGCCTCAAGGATGGCCTCGACGTTCAAATAACTGTCCGACGGGGCGGCCCCACCGATGCAGACGGCATGATCGGCCTCGGCCACGAAGGGCGCGTCGCGGTCCGCGTCCGAAAACACCGCTACGTTTTCCAGCCCCAGTTTGCGGCACCCGCGCTGGATGCGCCGGGCAATCTCGCCCCGGTTGGCGATCAGAACGCGGGTGAAGCTCATTTCACCCGCCATGACGGAACGCCCTTGTTGATGAAACTGTTGATGCCTTCGATACCTTCCTCAGTCTCCCACGCATCGGCCAGCCGGTCGGCGGTGTAGATCATGTTGGTCTCCAGATCGTGGGACGCGACATAGGCGATCAGCGCCTTGGTATCGGCCACGGCACCCGGCGCGGCCTGAAGGTGATCATGCACCACCCGGTTCACCGTGGCGTCCAGGTCGCCCGGCGCGACAACCTCGGTCAACAGACCGATCCGCTCGGCGCGGGCCGTGTCGAACAACGCCCCCGACAGCATGGTTTCACGCGAATGCACCTTGCCGATGCGGGCCACCACATAAGGCGATATATTCGCGGGCAGAAGGCCCAGTTTTACCTCGGTCAGACCGAAGCGCGCGCCTTCGGCGCCGATGGTGTAGTCGCAGACGGAGATCATGCCGACACCGCCACCGTAAGCCGGGCCGTTGATCCTCCCGATCAAGGGTTTGGGCAGCGTGTCAAGACGGCGCAACAGCCGCGCCAGCGTGGCGCTTTGTGCGACCCTTTCACTACGGGTTTTCTCGACATTAGAGGCGAACCAGTTGAAATCGCCGCCCGCGCAGAAGCTCTTGCCCGCGCCGGTCAGGACCACAATACGCACATCGTCATCTGCAGCCAGCTTTTCGGCGGCATCGTATAGCTCTGCGATCAATTCGCCATTCAGCGCATTGTGTTTGTCGGGGCGGTTGAGCGTCAGCGTGGCGACGCCACGCGCATCGGTTTCGATAAGGATCGTGTTGTAGGTATTGGTCAACTTGAAGCCTCACATTCTGAATACAGGCGTATGGCGACCGGCTTCGGGCACCGATGTCACGATGGCCAGACACAGGCCAAGGATATCGCGGGTTTGCGCGGGTTCGATCAGCCCGTCATCCCAAAGCCGCGAGGTGGCATAATAGGGATCGGACTGTTCACCGTACTGGGCCCGAACCTGCTCCTCGATCAGCTTCATGTCGGCCTCCATCTTGCCCGGGTCGCCCCCTTTCTGGCGGCGCAGTTCCAGCATCACATTTGTGGCGATGTCGGCAGACATGGTGGCCAGTTCCGCCGTGGGCCAGGCAAAGAGAAAATTCGGGGCGAAACCACGTCCGCACATGCCGTAGTTGCCTGCCCCGTATGAGCCGCCCAAGAGGACCGACAGGCGCGGCACCTTGGCAACCGACATGGCATAGACCAGCTTGGCGCTGTCTTTGGCAATGCCGCCGCGCTCGGCTTCGGTGCCGACCATGAAGCCCGAGATGTTGTGGAGGAACAAAAGCGGGATGTTGCGTTGATCGCACATCGACACGAATTGCGCGCCCTTGAGCGAACTGTCGGACACAAGCGCCCCATTATTTGCGAGAATGCCCACTCGATAGCCGTGAATCCGCGCGGTGCCGCAGACCAGCGTCTCACCCCATCCGGGCTTGAATTCGCGGAATTCGCCGGCGTCGATCATGCGCAGCAGAACCTCGCGCATGTCATAGGGCTGTTTGCGATCGGCGCTGATGACGCCAAGCAGTTCCTCTGGGTTGCGCGCCGGCGGCGCGCAGGTTGCATCGGGACCCATCGGGCGCGACAGGCCCAGTTCGGATACGATGTCGCGCATCAGAGCAAGCGCATGATACTCGTCCTCGGCCAGATGGTCAGACACACCGGAGACGCGCGAATGCATCTCGGCCCCCCCCAATGTTTCTCCATCAACCTCTTCGTTGATCGCCACCTTGACGATCGAGGGGCCGCCCAGATGGATGCGTGCGTTGCCGCGTACCATGATGACTTCGTCCGACAGGGCCGGGATATAGGCCCCACCGGCCGTGCAGCCTCCAAAGACCGCCGAGATCTGCGGCAGGCCGCTCGCGGACATGTTGGTTTGACGATAAAAGGAATTGCCGAAATGGCGGGCATCGGGGAAAACCCGGTCCTGCTCTGGCAGATAGGCACCGCCGCAATCCACCAGATAGAGGCAGGGCAGCCGGTTCTCGGCTGCGATTTCCTGGGCGCGGATGTGTTTCTGCACGGTTTCGTGATAGAAAGACCCACCCTTCACTGTCGCATCGTTGGCGATCACAACGCAGGGCAGCCCGTGGACGATCCCGATACCGGTCACGATCCCCGCACCGGGCACCTCGCCCCCGTATTGACCGTAGGCGGCAAGCGACGACAGCTCAAGAAACGCAGTGCCCGGATCCACCAGCAGGTCGATCCGTTCGCGGACCAACAGCTTGCCGCGCTTGCGATGCCGCGCGACCATATCGGGGCGGCCGCCAGCCGTTGCTTCGGCGATCCGCGCACGCAGCGTTTCGACGCGCTCGCTTTGTGCGGCGTGGTTGCGGGTGTAGGTCTCTGATGCGGTCAGCACCGCTGTTTCAAGACGTGCCATGAAGTCAGGTATCCTGTCTTTGGAGTATCCCGTTGAGGAACACATCGGCATAGGTGCGTGACAACGCATCGGCGCTACCGCGGTCCGGGTCGAACCAATCGAGCGTGGCGTTCAATGTACCGATCAGCATCAGGCGCAGGCGACGGATATCGACGTCTTGCTTCAGCGTGCCATCTTTCTTAAGCTGGGACAGAAGACTGTCCCACTCTGCCTCATAGGCCCTGCGCGTGGGCAAGTTGGCATCCCGGACGGATTGCGGCACCTGCCCGAAAATACGCACATTCGCCGATGTATAATCGCTCACATCAATAAGCGCGCGCAGATGCGCCCGGATCGCGGCGCGCAGTACCGTTTCGCCGTCGGCATCGGCCCGCAGGTCGGTGACGGCGTCTCTCATGCTCTCGTGAACGACTCGAATCCCTGCATCAAGAACGGCCGCGACGATCTCGTCCTTGGAACCGAAATGATAATATATGCTACCCGCCTTGATCCCGGCGGCCTCGGCAATTTTTCGGAGCGAAACGGACCCGTAGCCTTGTTCGCGGAAAAGCCGCGCGGCAATGTCCAGCACCCCATCCCGTCCAACCGCGCTGCGCGATGTCTCGTTGATTTTGATTGCCGTGTTTTGTGCCATATACTTTCGTATCGCCCCAACGCCTAACTAACGCCTGTTAGGTTAATAACGCAAATGAGTAAATCGTCGTGATCGTGCCAGACTAGAGTTTGCGGAAAATTCCGCATTGGCGACCGCCAAGAGGCCGCCCAGACATTAATGTGCTTGCCCGGACCCCGTCATCGGGTCCGGGCAAATGCCTTAGATCACGAAACCGCCACCGCAGATGACGTGCTGGCCTGAAATGAAGTTCGATTCCGGCGCACAGAACAGATAGACGGCACCGGCAGCTTCTTCCGGAGTGCCGACCCGGCCCAGCGGGATCATGCGCTCCATCTGGGACAGGAGATCGGGATTCACGCCGACCTTGATCTCTTTTTCTTCGACCTTGATCGTGCTGTCGCCATCCGCGCTGCCTTCGGTCAAGCGGGTGCGAATCGGGCCGAAGGCGACGGCGTTGACGTTGACCTTATAGCGGCCCCATTCCTTGGCCATCGTCCGGGTGACCCCTAGGATACCGGCCTTTGCGGCGGAATAGTTGATCTGGCCAGCATTGCCGCCGGTCCCTGCGATGGACGAGATGTTGACCACCTTGCGGAACACCTCTTGCCCGGCGGCGGCCTCTTCCTTGGCCTTGGCGCTGATCACCGGCTGGGCAGCGCGCAGGATCTTGAAAGGTGCCGTCAGGTGGACGTCGATGATCGCCTGCCACTGTTCGTCGGACATCTTCTGAACGACGCTATCCCAAGTGTAGCCTGCGTTGTTCACGATGATGTCTAACCCGCCAAAGCTGTCCACGCCGGTCTTGATGAACCGTTCGGCAAAACCGTCTTCGGTGACGCTGCCGGCACAGACCACGGCCTCAGCTCCCATTGCGCGCACCGCCTCGGCGGTTTCATTGGCCGGATCCGCATCCAGATCGTTGATCACCAGCCGGGCCCCTTCCGAGGCCAGTTTGAGAGCGATTTCGCGGCCAATGCCCCGGCCCGAGCCCGAGACCAGCGCCACGCGCCCGTCGAGTTTTCCAGTCATATTGATTCCTCCCGAAAGGCGCTATCAGGCTTTTTCATAAAGCGTGGTGACGCAGGCCCCGCCGAGGCCCAGATTGTGCTGAAGCGCCAGACGTGCGCCATCAACCTGGCGCGCATCTGCCTGGCCGCGAAGCTGCTGAACGAGCTCGGTACATTGCGCTAGGCCGGTCGCCCCAAGCGGATGGCCTTTGGACAAAAGACCGCCCGACGGGTTGGTCACGTATTTTCCGCCGTAGGTGTTGTCGCCATCATCAACGAATTTCGCCGCTTCGCCGCGACCGCAAAGGCCAAGCGCCTCATAGGTGATAAGCTCGTTGTGGGCGAAACAGTCGTGCAGTTCGACCACATCCACGTCCTCGGGCCCGATGCCCGCGTCCTCGTAAACCTGATCGGCGGCGCGCTTGGCCATCGAAAAGCCGACCACTTCGCGCATGTCATGGGCTTCGAAAGTTTCCGGTCCGTCTGTTGTCATGGCCTGCGCCGCGATCCGAACGGAACTGTCCAATCCGTGCTTGTCGGCGAATTCCTTGGAACAAATGATCGCCGCCGCCGCGCCACAGGTTGGCGGACAGGCCATGAGCTTGGTCATGACGCCGGGCCAGACGACCTGGGCGGCCATGACATCTTCCGCCGTCACCTCCTGCCGGAACAGGGCAACCGGATTCTTCGCAGCATGTCGGCTGGCCTTGGCGCGGATCTTGGCGAAGGTCTCGACGGGTGTGCCGAACTCGTCCATATGCGCCTTGCCCGCACCGCCAAAGTACCGCAGTGCCAGCGGGATTTCGGAACGGCCAACCAGATCGTCGGTTTCACTGTCGAATGCCGCAAACGGGCTGACCCGGTCATGGAACATCGCACCGATTGCGCCGGGCTGCATCTGTTCGAACCCAAGTGCCAGAGCACATTCGACCGCGCCGCTTTCAACTGCCTGCCTGGCCAGGAACAGGGCGGACGATCCGGTCGAGCAGTTGTTGTTCACATTCAGAACCGGGATGCCTGTCATTCCGACATGGTACAGGGCGCGCTGACCGCAGGTGCTGTCGCCATAGACATAGCCAACATAGGCCTGTTGGACTTTATCATAATCCAACCCCGCGTCTGCCAGAGCGGACCGGGTCGCAGCGGTCGCCATCACATCGTAGCTTTCGGATTTTCCCGGCTTCTGGAACGGGACCATCCCAACGCCTGCAACATAGGCTTTGTCTGTCATTTCTCTCTCTCCCAAGTTCGGTCAGGCCACCCTAATCGGTCCGCCAGCCTATTTTCTACCATTTGTTAGATTTTAAATCCCAACCTTGGGAAGTGTCAATATCGCCAAGCTGTGACGTAGGGAGCTTGCGCTATTTTCTAACTTGTGTTTGTTTTCGGGCCACACGCCCTGATCGGCGGCACAATTGAGGGATTCTGGTCCCGGCGCAACCGCTGACAAGCGTTTAGCACTCAGCTTACGAAAGGTGGTCGGAATGGCATACTGTTATGAGTTCAAGGGTTTTATACCCGTCGTGCCCGAGGATACATATGTCCACCCCCAGGCCGTTCTGATCGGAAATGTCATCTTGGGTCATGGATGCTACATCGGCCCCGGAGCAAGCTTGCGGGGCGATTTCGGCAGGATCGTGATCGGGGATGGAGCCAATGTTCAGGACAATTGCATCATCCATTCCTTTCCCGGCCGCGACGCCGTGGTGGAAAGCGACGGCCACATCGGCCATGGCGCGATCCTGCACGGTTGCACAGTGGGCCGGAACGCTCTGGTCGGAATGAATTCCGTCATTATGGATGGTGTAGAGCTTGGGGCGGAATCGATTGTCGGCGCGCAGGCGTTTGTGCGTGGCGAAACCGTGATTCCGCCGCGTTCGATGGTGGTGGGATCGCCGGCAAAGGTGATCCGCGAGGTCAGCGAGAAAGAAATCGCGTGGAAAACGCGCGGCACCGCGGAATACCAGCAACTTGCGCGCGACTGTCTGGCCGGATTGACGCCGGTCGAGCCGCTGAAGGCGGTCGAGGCAAACCGGCCCGGCATGGCGGCCTCTGACGTCGTCTCCATTCAGGAGGCGCGGCGGACATCGTCCTGACCGGTCCGGGAACCGGACCGGTCAGGACTACTTCAGATTCCGAAAGCACCAGATGGAAGCGCCTTGACGCGGAACGGCACTCCCCGACCCGGTGTGCCGTCCCTCAAGCCTTTACAGACGGAAGATCCCGTAGTGCGGATCGTCGATCGGTGCATTGAGCGAGGCAGAAATCGACATGCCAAGCGCGTTGCGTGTGTCCGCCGGATCGAGGATGCCGTCGTCCCACAATTCCGAGGTCGAGGTATAAGCCTCGACATCGCGCTTGTATTTTTCCAGCACCGGTTCGCGGATCGCGGCGATTTCTTCTTCGGTCAGCTCTTTGCCTTCGCGCTGAAGCTGCCGAATCTTGACGTCCGCCATGGTATTTGCGGCCTGATCCGCCCCCATCACGCCGATCTCGGCCTGGGGCCACATGAACAGCGTGCGCGCGTCCCAGGCCCGTCCGCACATCCCGTAGTTGCCGGCCCCGTAAGACGCATTGGCGATCACGGTAAACTTCGGCACGACCGAGCCGCCCTGCGCCATCAGCATCTTGGCGCCATCCTTGGCGATGCCTCGTTCTTCGTATTCGCGGCCCACCATATAGCCGGTGATGTTCTGGAAAAAGACCAGAGGCGTGCGGTTCTGGTTGCACAACTGCATGAAATGCGCTGCCTTGAGCGAACTGTCGTTGAACAGCACCCCGTTGTTGGCAAGGATGCCGACCTTGTAACCCCAGATATGGGCAAAGCCGCAAACCATCGTGGTGCCATAGTCGGGCTGGTATTCGTGAAAGCGCGAGCCATCGACGATCCGCGCCAGAACCTCGCGCATATCAAACTGGGTTTTCCGGTCCTTGGGGATGATCCCATAAAGCTCCTTGGGGTCGTAGTATGGCTCTTCAAAAGCGGCGGTTTCGATGATCGTTTTCGGGGTGCGCATCCATTGGCTGACAATCTCGCGCGCCAGTGAAAAGGCGTGTTGTTCGGTCGCGGCGCGATAGTCGCCGGTGCCCGATACCGAGGTGTGCATGACCGCGCCGCCAAGCTCCTGAACACCGACCTCTTCGCCGGTAGCCGCCTTGACCAGCGGGGGACCGCCAAGGAAAATCGCGCCTGTGCCTTCGATGATGATGTTGTAGTCGCTCAGCGTCGGCACATAGGCACCGCCAGCCGTGCAGTGTCCGCCGACCACGGCAATCTGCGGGATATTGGCCTGGCTCAGCTTGACCTGGTTGCGGAACACCCGCCCGCCCAGATACCGGTCGGGAAACACCCCGTGCTGCAGCGGCAGGAAACCGCCCGCGCTGTCGCAGATATGGATGACCGGCAGACGGTTTTCCAGCGCGACATCCAGAAGACGCACGACCTTTTTCACGGTATGCGGATACCAGGCACCGCCCTTGACGCTGGCATCATTGGCATGAATGGCGACCTCGCGGCCTTGCACGATGCCGATCCCCGTAACCACGCCTGCGCCGGGCACCACCCCGTCATATTCACGACAGGCCGCCAGGGTTGAAAATTCCAAAAACGGAGTGCCGGGGTCCAGCAGCAGTTTCAACCGCTCGCGCACGCCCAGTTTGTTCTGGCGGGCGAGGCGGTCGATATCGCGTTGCGGACGTTCGAAACGCGCCGCGTGCTGGCGAGCGTGGAATTCCTTCAGCCGTTCAGACATGGCGGCGAAATTTGCCTTGTAGTCGGCGGCATTGGTGTCGATCTGACTTTCAATTCTGCGCATGGTCACTCCTCCTCCGGAGCCAATTGGGCCAGGATGTCTTTCAGACCAAAACTGTCGCCTTCGGCGAATGGCATTTCGGCAACGACCCCGTCGCGCGGCGCCGTCAGTGTGGTTTCCAACTTCATGCTTTCGATCACCAGAAGTGGCTGGCCTTCTTCAACCGCATCGCCGGGTTTAACCGCAACTGACACCACGACACCCGGCATGGGCGCCACCAATCGGTCGTCGCTCGCGCCACCGTCGCTTCCGGCCAGGCGTTCGGCGGGATCAACCCGCCCGACTTCGTAGGTTCGCCCGTCCATGTGCACAAAAGTTGCTTCCGGCCCCACGGCCAGTCGCAATTCGCGCACAACACCCTTGGCCCGCAGCTTGTAACCGCCCGGCAGACCCGTCGGATCCAATTGGCAGGCAACAGCGCCAGTGGGGGTGTTGAGCACGAACCGGCTGCCATCATGACCCAGCCAGCAATCAGTCTCTTCTCCGTCGATCTGAAAAATCCGTTGCATCAGTTTCTCCACCCACCCATCTTGCGGTACATTTCCGGTATCTGCATTACGTCACTCACCAGGCGCTCGTCCGATAGGGCCGCCGCCGCTATCAGCAAGTCAGAGACATCTTCGCCCGGCGCGGTTAGCGTTTCGGATTGTTCAGCCAGGAAGCCAGTTGAAACGTCACCAGAGGCGAAATCCGGATGTGCAAGGATTGCATCCAGGTAACCGGTGTTGGTCGTTACCCCGAGAATCACATAGCTTTGCACCGCGCTCCGGGCACGGGCGATGGCCTGCGCGCGATCCGGGCCATGCACGATCAGCTTGGACAACATCGGGTCGAAGTCGGTCGTTACCTTGCCGCCATCCAGAATGCCGCTGTCTACGCGGATCCCCTCGCCCTGGGGTTCGTCCAGCAGCAGGATATTGCCGATCGCGGGGCGAAAATCGGCGGTCGCATCCTCGGCACAGATGCGCAGTTCGATCGAGTGTCCGGTTTGGGGAATATCCGCCTGCACGGCGCTCAGCCCGTCGCCCGCCGCGACACGCAGCTGCTCGGCAACCAGATCAAAGCCGGTTACCATCTCGGTCACCGGATGTTCGACCTGAAGGCGGGTGTTCATTTCCAGGAAATAAAAGGCCCCATCCTGTGCATAGATGAATTCGACAGTCCCTGCCCCGCGGTATTTGACGGCGCGGGCAATTCCGGCAGCGGTCTCGCAGATCTCATCCCGTTGCTCGGGGGTCAGCGCCGGTGACGGCGTTTCCTCGATAATCTTCTGGAACCGGCGCTGGATCGAACATTCACGTTCCCAGAAATGGACCACGTTGCCCTGTCCGTCGCCCATCACCTGCACCTCGATATGGCGCGGGCGTTCGATATAGCGTTCGACGAAAAGCCGCCCGTCGCCGAAATATCGTTCGCCTTCGCGGCGCGCGGTTTCGATTTCGGTCTCCAGCGTGCTGTCCTCGCGTACGACGCGCATGCCCTTGCCGCCACCGCCGGCCGAGGGCTTGATGAGCAGCGGATAGCCAACGGCGCGGGCGCGTTCGACAAAGCTCGCCGGATCATCATCCTCGATGGCCGAGGGGGCGACGGGAAACCCGCGTTCCTCGACGAAGGCGCGGGCGCGGACCTTGTCCCCCATCAGGTCGATGACCTCGGACGTCGGGCCGACAAAGGTCACTCCGGCTTTTTCCAGCGCCGCGACAAAACCGGCATTCTCTGACAGAAAGCCATAGCCGGGATGAACCGCGTCCGCGCCGATCCCTTTGGCGGCTTCGACGATCTGAGGAATATCGAGATAGGCGGCCACGGGCGTCGGGCCGTCGATCATCACGACCTCATCTGCGATCAGATGCGCCGGCCCCTCTTGCTCGGCGACATGACGCAACACGGCAGTCGCAAGCCCGCGGGCCTTAGCGGTGCGCAACACGCGCGCCGCGATCTCGCCCCGATTGGCGACCAGGAGTTTCGAAATGGTCATGGTGTCGTCCTCTTAGTTCCGGGCCGCGGCATTCAGTCCGTCACGTGCGGCCAGATCGGCTGGCACGGGAATTTCGATATCAAGCAGCATCTGCGCGAACCCTTTGCCCTGCGGGTCTATGCGGACCGAGGCGATGCCGCCACCGCCAAGCGATTCATGCAACAGGAAATTCAGCGAATGGCTTCCAGGCAAGTCGAACCGTTCTACCCTGCCGTCGCAGACATGGGCGAAATAGTCCTTCACCACCTCTTCGCTGAGAGCCGAGCGGATATATGGTAGGTAGTCCGGCTTGCGCGCGAGGATGCCGATATTGGCGATGTCCCCCTTGTCGCCCGAGCGGCCCCAGGCCAAATCGACGAGGCGGACCTTGACAACGTCCGGACCGGGCTCGCGGCTATCTGCGGGCGGTGCGGCAGGCGGATCAAGGTGGACTGGCGTAGTGGCCACGCTCACGGGCACATCCTTGCCGTCGACCTCGACCGCGACGGGGGTTTCGGCCTTGCTCTGAAGGAAGGAAAATAGACGGACCACCGGCTGCACCTTTGGCCGTCCGGCGAAGAACCCGGTCAGACCCTGCGCGGTCGAAATCGCCATCGGTGCGATTTCGCCGGCAAAGATGTTCAGCGCGGCGCGATCGTCATGGACCGCGCCGATCTTGAGCACCACCTCGCGGGTCCGGGCGCGCGCATTTGCGCCGTAGGCCGCCTCGGCCCCCAGCACCTCGACGCTGACCTGCCGGAAATCTCCCATGTTGCGGTCGCGGAAAATCCGGCGACAGCGGGTCAGGATCGCCTCGGCCACACGTTCGGCCTTGGCGGGTGCGTCAATCGCGGCCAGTGTCAGGGTAGAGACCGCGCGCCAGCCATCGGCATGGGTCGCCGACACCTTGTAGCTGTCGGTGCGCCCAAGCCCCCTGCCGCCCTTGACCAGCACCCGGTCGGGTCCGACCTGTTCCAGGGTGACCCCGGACCAGTCGCAGATCACGTCGGGCAACAGGTAGGCGCGCGGGTCCCCGATTTCATAGAGCATCTGCTCTCCGACTGACCCGGGCACGACCAGCCCGCCGGTGTCAGGCGTCTTGGTCATGATGAAACTGCCGTCTTCGGACACCTCGACGATGGGCATGCCCATATTGTCCCAACCCGGCACGTCCTGCCAGTCGGTGAAGTTGCCGCCGGTTCCCTGGGGGCCGCATTCGATCAGGTGGCCGGCCAGCGATCCCTGGCTGAGCTTGTCCCAGTCATCGTCGCCCCAACCGTATTCATGCATCAGGGGACCAAGCGCGACCGCGCTGTCGGCGCAGCGTCCGGTGATCACGATGTCGGCCCCGGCATCCAGCGCGGCAGCGATGGGGCGGGCACCCAGATAGGCATTCATGCTCCAGATATCATCTGGAAATGCGACACCCGAGAACATTTCCGTCTGACCGTTTTTGCGAATTTCATCGGCCCTGGGCAACAGGTCATCGCCTAGCACGACTCCGACGGACAGATCGATCCCGGCCTGGGCGGCGGCTTTGGCAAGCGCATCGCTGCAGCCACGCGGGTTCACGCCCCCTGCATTGGCAACGACCTTGATCCCTTTTGCCTTGATATCCGACAACCAGGGTGCCAGCGCCTTGACGAAGTCCGGCGCATAGCCCGACTCGGGCGCTTTGGCGCGGGCCCGCGCCATCAGCGACATTGTCACCTCTGCCAGATAGTCAAACACCAGATAGTCGATCTCGCCCTTTGAGACCAGTTGACCGATCGCTTCCGGCGTATCGCCCCAGAAACCCGACGCGCATCCGATGCGCAGCTTTCGTTCCGACATATTCCTCTCCTCCCCGTTTGATCAGCGGCCCGTCCATTCGGGTTTGCGCTTCTCAATAAAGGCATCAAAGCCTTCGCGCGCGTCTTCGGTCTGCGCCACACGCGGTAACAGTGTTTCTGCAAACCGCATCTGCTGCGGATAGGTCATGTCCTCCATCGCGTGACAGGCGTATTTTCCCAGCCGGATCGCGCTCGGCGACTGCGCGGCGATCTGGGCAAACAGTTCTGCAACCTTGTCGTCCAGCCCCGCGGCATCGGTCACATAGTTGACCAGATTGAACTGCAGGGCTTCCTCGGCCGTCAGAGGAACGCCGGTGATGAACATCTCCATCAGCCTCCGCCGGGGCAGCACGCGCATCATGGGTGGCACGATCGTCATGGGAAACAGACCCACCTTCACTTCCGGCGTTCCGATGCGAGCATGATCCGCCATCACAGCCAGATCGCAGGCACAGATGATGCCCGCTCCTGCCCCCATAGCGACGCCATTGATGCGCGCGATCGTTGGCTTTCGGCACGCCTGTATCGTCTCGAACAACCTTCCGGCAAAATGATCCGGGTCCGCCGGATCCTGAACAAACGGGCCGCCATCCGCCCCCGCCTTGATGTCGCCCCCGGCACAGAAGGCGCGCTCGCCCTCGCCGGTCAGAACGATCACGCGGCAATCGCTGTCCCTCTCGGCAGCACATATGGCGGCCATGATCCCGTCTGCGACCTCACGGTTGAGGGCATTTCGATTGTCAGGACGTCGAATCGTGATACGCACTTCTTTGCCGAGCGCCTGCGATTGAACAACGCTCTCAGTCATTTCCGAAGCTCCCCCCCCCTCTGTATTGCAGGACACCGCGCTTTCTTACGTCAGGTCGTCAAAAGCTTGGCTTGATCTATTTTCTAACATATGTTTGATTTTGGTCAACACGGCGGACGACATTTTTCGGGAGGATGATATGACCACTCAAAGTGAGGCCATCTCGGCTGATCTGGAATCCATCAGGGCGAACTATTCTTTGACTGATGAGCAACGGCAGATCGTCGATCACGTGGATCGGGTGTCGCGCGAGGTGCTACACCCACTGCAAGCGCGTATGGATGACGAGGAATGGTGGCCCGATGATCTGTTCAAGCAGATGGGCGAGCTGGGCCTGCTGGGGATTACCGCACCCGAAGAGCTTGGCGGATCGGGACAGAACGAGTTCACCCAGGCGCTGGTGTCCGAGGTGATTTCGAAGTGGAATCCGGCTGTGGGCCTCTCACACGGGGCGCATGACAACCTGTGCCTGAATAACCTGCTGCGCAATGGATCCGAAGAGCATGTGAAGAAATACGTGCCGGGCCTTTGCTCGGGCGAGCTGGTTGGTGCTTTGGGCCTGACCGAACCGGGTGCGGGATCCGATGCGCTCGGATCCATGGCCACAACTGCCCGCCGCGACGGTGATGATTATGTCATCAACGGCTCGAAGATTTACATCACCAACGGCCCCATTGCCGATGTGATCCTGCTTTATGCCAAAACCGACAAGTCGAAGGGCGCCAAGGGCATTTCTGCTTTCATCATCGAGACGGACAATCCCGGTTTCAAGGTGGCGCAAAAGCTTGACAAGATGGGCTTTCGCGGCTCGCCAACCGGAGAACTGGTGTTTGAGGATTGCCGCGTACCCGCATCCGCCATGGTTGGACCGGAAAACACCGGCGTTTCGGTGGTAATGAGCGGGTTGGATCTGGAGCGTGCTATGGTTGCCTCAGTCTGCGTTGGCATGGCCGAACGCGCCCTGGAACTAGGGCTGGAATACGCCAAGATTCGCGAACAATTCGGCAAACCGATTGCAAGTTTCCAGATGATGCAGTCGAAACTGGCCGAGATCTACACCGAGGTCGAAACCGCGCGCGCATTCGGTTATCGGGCACTGGCCGCCTGTACGGGCCTACCAAAAGGGGCCGGGGGCCGTGGCGAAATCCACAAACTGACCGCGGCGGCCTGTCTTTACGCAGGCGAGGCATTCAACAAGGCGGTGACCGAAGCCTGTCATATTCATGGTGGCTCTGGCTACATGCAGGACACCGAGATCAACCGGCTGTTCCGCGCCAACAAATTGTTGGAGATCGGCGCGGGAACAAGCGAAGTCCGCAAGATCATCATTGCCGAAGAACTTTTGCGCGCCTGAGGGGGACGAGACAATGAACAAGCAACTGCGCAACGACACCGCTCTGCCAACACATTTCATGACGGACGAACAGCAGGCCCTGGCCGATCAGGCCGGCAAGTTCTTCATGTCCGAATTCCACCATCTGAATGCGGAAATGGACGATACTGATGACCTGCCGTCTTCGGTTTTCCCCAAGCTGGGCGAAATGGGCTACCTGGGACTGAACGTGCCGACGGAATTCGGCGGTGCCGGGCTCGATTTTACCTCGGCCTGTATCATCACCGAGGAAATGTCGCGCGCCTCGGCGGCCATCGGACTGACCCATGTGGCGCACGACAACCTCTGCGTCAATAATATCTATCGCAACGCCAATGACGAGTTGCGCCGAAAATACCTGCCAGGTCTGTGCGACGGCACGCTGGTGGGTGCCCTGGGTCTGACCGAACCCGGCGCGGGGTCTGATGCGCTTGGCTCGATGCGGACCACGGCCAAAAAGGATGGCGACGACTACATCCTGAACGGCGCCAAGATCTACATCACCAATGGGCCGATTGCCGATCTGGTGCTGGTCTATGCCAAGACATCGCCCGAAAAAGGGGCCAAGGGCATTTCCGCCTTTATCGTGGAAACCGACACGCCCGGTTTCAAGGTGGCGCAGAAGCTGAACAAGATGGGATTCCGGGGCTCGCCGACGGGCGAACTGGTATTCGAAGATTGCCGTGTTCCGGCCAGAAACATGGTCGGCAAGCTGGATGGCGGGGTTGCCGTTACCATGTCCGGACTTGATCTGGAACGTGCCATCGTCTGTTTCAACGCTCTGGGCATTGCGCAGCGGGCGCTGGATATTTCCATCGATTACGCCAAGACACGCCAGCAATTCGGCAAACCGATCGCCAGTTTTCAGATGGTTCAGGCGATGCTGGCCGACATGTATACGCAGATCGAGGCCGCGCGGAGCCTGTCCTTGCGCACCGCTGCCATGTGTGAAGGCCTCGAAGAGGGCGAAGGCGGGCGCGGCGAAATACACAAGCTCACCGCTGCGGCGATCTACAAGGCCGCTGAGGCGACATCCTTCGTGCTGGACAAAGCTGTCCAGATTCACGGCGGCTCGGGTTACATGCGTGATACAGAAGTGAACCGGCTATACCGGACCGGTCGCGTGCTTGAGGTCGGCGCAGGCACCCAGGAGGTTCGCAAACTCATCATCTCTGGCGAATTGCTGAAGAACTAGGGGCGGAACATGAGCGAAGCGAAATCAAGGCGTTACGCGTCGGATCTCATGGCGGGTCAAGTTGCCCTGGTCACGGGGTCCGGATCTGGAATGGGCCGGGCGACGGCGATCGAAATGGCCGCTTGCGGGGCAAGGCTTGCGCTGTTCGCGCGCCGCGAAGAGCCGCTGGAAGAGACCGCCGAAATGATCCGGGCGGCGGGGGGCGAGGCCTTTGTCGTGCCCGGAGACACCCGCGACGAAGACAGTATCGAAGCTGCGATGGGGCGGATCAAGGACCACTATGGGCAGTTGGATGTTTTGGTGAACAATGCCGGCGGCCAGTATATCGCGGCCGCCCGCGATATCACCAACAAGGGCTTCGAAGCCGTGATCCGCAACAACCTGATCGGATCTTGGCAGATGACCCGGGCAGCGGCGGATCACTTCATGTACGACAATGGTGGATCGGTTGTGTTTGTCACCGCCATCTCTGCGCGCACCGCGCTTACCGGCTTTACACACACCGTCGCCGCCCGCGCCGGTGTGACGGGCATGATGAAAACGCTGGCCGCCGAATGGGGCGAGTACGGCATCCGGCTGAACTGTGTCGCGCCGGGCACGATCAAGACCGATGCGCTTGGCCGCTATCCGATTCCGCCGGAACAGTGGAAAAAGCTGAACCGCTCGGTGCTAAACCGGATGGGGGCGGCCGAGGACATCGCAGGCACGATCATTTTCCTGGCCTCGAAACTTGGCGGTTTCATCACCGGAGAAGACATTTATGTAGACGGCGGTGAAACCTTGCATATGGGTCATGACGCGCGGGACATGATCAACCCCGCGATGTTCGAGAAACGCGAACGGGGAGATGGCAAGAATGAATAAACAGCCCGTCCTTCTGGAGATTTCCGACAGGATCGCTACGGTTACGCTGAACGACCCCGAGCGGCGCAACCCGGTCACCGGCAACGACATGATCGCTGCCCTTCTGGAGACCTTCGCCAAGGTGCAGGCCGATCCTCAGGTCAGCGTGATGATCCTGACCGGGGCCGACCCGGCCTTTTGTGCAGGCGGGGACATCAAGGAGATGAACGATCCCGACAGCGTGTTCCGCAAGGAGCCGCTGGCGGCGGCGCAGAGTTATGTTGATGGGGTGCAGCGGCTGCCGCTTGCGCTCTACAACATGGATATTCCGACGATCGCCGCAGTCAACGGCCCGGCGGTGGGCGCGGGGTGCGACCTGACCATGATGTGCGACATGCGCATCGCGTCAGAAAAAGCAAGGTTCGGCGAGGTGTTTCTGAATCTCGGAATCATTCCGGGCGATGCGGGCAGCTGGTTCCTGTTGCGTCGTCTGGGCCACCAGAAGGCCGCCGATCTGACCTTCTCGGGGCGCATGGTCGAGGCCAAGGAAGCGCTGGAGCTTGGTATGGTGCTTGAACTTGTGCCTCATGAAAAATTGATGGAACGGGCCCGTGAACGGGCCGCTGTCATCGCCGCGAAACCGCCGCGCGCGGTGCGGGTCGCCAAGCGTCTGATGCGCAATGCCGAACGGATGGACCTGCCGGATTTCCTGAATTCCGCGGCGGCCTATCAGGCGCTCATGCATCAGACCGAAGACCACCACGAGGCGGTTGCTGCGTTCGTCGAAAAACGAAAACCCAATTTCACGGGGCGTTAAAGGAAAGATCGCATGTCAGACATCACCCAAAAGAAGATGGAGCAAATCGCGCAGATGTGGAATGCGCGCGGCAAGGGTCTGATAACGCATATGGCGCTTGAGATCGAAGAGGTCTCGACGGAAGGTGTTCGGGTTCGGATGCCGTTCAATCCGGACTTTTGCGTCGATGCGGAACAATCGCTGCTCCACGGTGGTATCCTGACGGCACTTCTGGACAGTGTCTTTGGACTGGCGAACTTTGTTGCCATCGAAGGCGTCAGTACCATGGCCACTCTTGACCTCAGAGTTGATTACCTGCGCCCGGCCCGTTCGCGCGCGGATGTCATCGTTCAAGCGCATTGTTTTCGCAAGACCCGCCACATCGCCTTCAATTCCGGCAGCGTCTGGTTCGCGGGCCATGAGGATGCTGAAATAGCTAGGGGAACCGCCTCGTTTGCATTGACGCGCGGCGAAACCAGCCTGTTTGACGCAATGACAAAAGGAAAAACCTCGTGATGGACGTGCAAACTGTCAATGCCAATGTATCCCGGGTGCCGTTCTTCCGATTTCTCAACTTTGAGGTCAGAAGTCTAGACAGTCTCCATGCTGAGGCGGAAATGACCTTTGATGACCGCCATATCGGTAACCCGATCATGGAGTACTACCATGGCGGCATAATCGCGAGTTTTATGGAGGCCACTGCCGCCATCGCGGTACAGCCCGATTTCGCCGACGTTCCGGCCAAGCCGATCAACCTGACCGTCGATTACCTCAGACCCGGTGTGAAGGGACCGCTTTTTGCGCGCGCTAACGTCACGCGCAAAGGCAAGCGGATGGCAAGCGTCAGCGTGCTCAGCTGGCAGACGGATCGGGAAAAGGCGGTTGCCGAAGGGCTGTATCACTTCCTTCTGGTCTGACCGGGGCAACCGCTTTCAGGGCTACCTTGTCCTGTGGACGGGGTCGCTTCCCGGTTACAAATGCCTTCCAATAGCAGATTGATGAGCATGCTGGAGAATTCAGGCAGTGATAGATATCCTTCCACTCCTGCCTTGTTCGGGTCGAACCATTCCACCGTCCAGTTTAAGGCACCCAACATCACTTGGCGCAAGGGGACGATCTTGATATCCGACCGTATGGCACCGTCGTCCTGAGCTTCACGGAGTATCCGATCCCAGAGTTTTCCATACTCATGGCGAATACCCCTGTGCCTCTCCCTGAAATGATTGGGGAGCATTCCATAGCTTCTGATATTCGCCGAGGTGAATTCACTTGCCTTGAAGAGGAAATCCAGGTGCGCCCAGATTGCAGTCGCTATCTTGGCGTGATGATCGTACGGGGCATCGAATTTCCGAACGGCGGCTTCGACACCTGATAGCAAGTCCCTCAGTCCGGCGTTTAGAACTTCGTCAACGATCGCTTCTTTGGAGTTGAAATGGTAATAGACGCTGCCCGCTTTCATGTCCGCTTCTTCCGCGATCTTTCTCAGCGTGGTCGCCTTGTAGCCATTGTCCCTCAGAACGCGCGCTGCGGCCTTTAGAATTTCTGCACGGGTCTTAGCCGCCTTGCTGTCGGGATCCGGGGTTTTGGCGGTAGTGGCGGGGCACAGCTTCAAGCCTTCGGTATCCGCCTTGCGATGTGGACACATTCCGTCAAGTATCAGCTTACTCATTCGTTCCGCGAGTATGCGCACCGGATACGAGTCGACATCGTACCATTCTACGGTCCAGTTCATGGCACTCAGGATGAACTGGCGGATCACAGCAGTGGATATGTCGCTTCGAAGGTGGTCGGCGCGTTTGGCGTCATTCAGGAATTTGCCCCAGGCACCCGCATATGATGCACGCAATTCGCGATGCGGGGCGCGTGTTTCGTCCGACAACATCGGATAGTTCCGAATATTGGCTGACGTAAAGTCGCTGTCGGTCAATAGGTAGGCAAGGTGTGTTTCAATCAGCAGTCCGAAAGTCTTGCGAAAATCCTCCGAACTTGTCGGTGCCGACCGAACGATTTCACTGACCGCCTGATATAGTTGACGGACGCCAAGATCGAGAACTTCGCTCAGAATCTGGTCCTTGGATTGAAAATGATAATAAATGCTGCCGGCCTCAATGCCAGCTTCCTGCGCGATGTCGCGCATAGTCGTTGCGTGATAGCCTTCATACCGAAAAAGTCGCGCAGCCGCCGAAAGGATACCCTCACGTGTCCTCTCAGACTTGCTCAAGTCTTCGCTCAGTGTCCTGGGGGGGTCAGTCTTGTGTACCATTTCATTTCGATACTTGCGGGACACGAGACTGTCCATTGCATTAAATCTAACAAATGTTAGAATAATCCAAGGAACGTTCCGAATCAAGTTCTTGACAAAGGTTTATCGGAAGAGGAGGACCTCCATGCGAGGGTTGAGTGGAAAACGGGTCATTGTGACCGGCGGTGGAAGCGGCATTGGCCGCGCAGTTTGCGAACGGTTCGGCGAAGAGGGCGCCGAAGTTGCCGTTTTCGATCTGAACAAGGATGGGGCGGAGGAAACTGTCCGACTGATCACCGAGGCTGGCGGGAAGGCGCAGGCCTTCAAGGTAGATATCACCGACCGTAGTCAAGTCGACACGGCGGTGGCCGAGTTCGAATCCGGCGGCCCGATTGATGTGCTGGTGAACAACGCCGGCTGGGACGTCAGCAGAATGTTTCTCGACACCGATGCCGATCTTTGGAAAAAGGTTATCGACATCAATCTTTACGGCCCGCTCAACATGCATCACGCGGTGCTTCCGGGCATGGTCAAGAGCGGCGGCGGTCGCGTGGTTAACATCGCCTCTGACGCTGGTCGTGTCGGGTCATCCGGCGAGGCGGTTTATTCAGCCTGCAAGGGCGGCATCATTTCGTTCACGAAGACCGTGGCGCGCGAGCTGGCGCGCAAAGGTATACAATTGAATGCGGTCGCCCCGGGACCGACCGACACACCTCTGTTCGCTCAATTTGCCGAGGGCGAGGCAGGTCAAAAGATCGCCGAAGGTCTCAAGCGGGCGATTCCGATGAAGCGCCTGGCGCAGCCGACGGATTACCCTGGCATCATCTGCTTCCTGTCGTCGGACGACGCAGGGTTCATTACCGGCCAGGTGATTTCGGTTTCGGGCGGCTTGTCCATGCACGGTTGAAGCCATGACAGCAGCGCCGGACACCAGGCGTTGCTGCCAAACCGTGCCAAAAGAGTTACCTCCCCGACTGGCCGCGCCTTTTGTGCGGCCCTTTTTCATTCTAGAAAGGTTGCGAATGTTTCAGCCAGGCTCTGACATCCAGCGGACAAGCACTCTGACCGCATTTCTGACGGGCTGCGGCATTGACAGTTACGAGGAACTCGTCCGCCGTTCGAATGAAGACCCAGACTGGTTCTGGGGCCGGATCATTGACCATGCCGGGATACGGTTCGCGCGGCCCTACAGCCGGTTGCGAGATATCTCCGAAGGGCCCGAATCGATCCGGTGGGCCGTCGGGAGTACTTTGAATCTGACGGAAACCTGTCTTGACGCCCGAATTGTCGATGGCTTGGGCGACAAGGTCGCAATCGACTGGGTCGGCGAAGACGGAAGCCGCCGCCGCTGGACCTATTCCGACCTTACCGCCGAAGCCTCCCGCGTTGCCTCGGCCCTTGCCACGCGCGGTGTAAGGCCCGGTCAGGCGGTGGGCATCTATATGCCGATGATCCCCGAAATCGAGGCCGCGCTTCTGGGGATTGCCCGGCTGGGCGCGGTTGCGGTGCCGCTGTTTTCCGGTTTTGCGCCTCATGCCATCGTATCGCGCCTGAACGACGCGGATGCCGTGGCGGTGCTGACAGCGGATGCCACACCCCGGCGAGGCAAGCCGGTCTGGATGGAGGCGAGCCTCGCCCAGGCTTTGACCGACGTGCCATCGGTTCATACCGTGATCAGCCTGCGACGGTTCGGCGGTGCGGTAGCCGATCCCGCCCGCGATCTGGACTGGAGCGAAACCGTGGGCCGCGCCAGTCCGGAGCTTGCCGCCGTTCCGGTCAAGGCCGAAGCCACCTTTCTGATCGCCTATACGTCAGGCACCACCGGACGGCCCAAGGGCGTCGTGCATACCCATCTGGGCGTGCAGGCCAAGGCCACGGCCGATTTCCTGCTTTGCCTCGACATGAAACGGGATGACCGGCACCTCTGGATGACCGACATGGGGTGGGTCATGGGACCGCTTACCCTTTTGTCGGTGCTCTTGTCCGGTTCGACTCTGGTGCTGGCCGAGGGCGCACCATCAATGCCCGGCGATCCCTTCAGGCTGTTGCGTCTTGCGTCCGAGATGGAGGTCACGCATCTCGGCGTGGCCCCGACCCTGGTACGGCAGTTCATGACGCAGGATACTGAATCTTTGTCGGGCTACGACTTGTCGTCCCTGCGCATCGTCGCCTCGACCGGCGAGCCCTGGACCGAGGATGCCTGGCTCTGGCAGCTCGATCATATCTGTCGCCGCCGCGCCGTGCCGCTGAACATCTCGGGCGGGACCGAGCTTTTTGGCGCGATCCTGACCTCGACCGTGCTGCACGAGCTCAAGCCCGGCGGATTTTCGGCCCAGGCCCTGGGTGTCGGGGCCAAGGTTCTGCGCCAGGACGGCAGCGAAGCCGCACCGGGCGAGGTCGGCGAACTGGTCGTGACCCAGCCGCCTCTGGGTCTGACCCCGGCCATCTGGGGGGACCGCGATCGCTACCTTGAAACCTACTGGTCCACCTTCCCCGGCCTCTGGCGGCACGGCGACTGGGTGCGCTGCGATCCGGACGGGACATGGTATATCCTGGGCCGGTCGGACGACACGCTGAACATCGCCGGCAAACGCATCGGCCCGCCCGAGATCGAGGCGGCCCTGACCGAAACCGGAGAGGTGGTGGACGCCGCTGCCATCGCGGCACCTGATGACATCAAGGGCGTGGCCGTCGTCTGCGTCTGCGTGGCGGCCCCAAATGTGTCGCCGGACGCGGAGCTCGTGAACCGGCTCAAGGATCGTGTCGGAGAGATCGTCTCGAAGCCCTTCCGCCCGCGCGAGATCCACTTTGTCGAAGCGCTGCCCAAGACCCGCAGCATGAAAACCATGCGCCGTGTCGTGCGTGCCGCCTTTCTCGGTGAAGATCCGGGCGATCTGTCGTCGATCAGCAACCCGGAAACCATTCAGCCCATCGCAGACCTGCAAAAGGAAAAGTCATGATCACTGTTTTCGGAGCCACGGGCACGACTGGCGCGCCCCTCGTCGATACGCTTCTGGCAAAAGGCGCGTCCGTGCGCGCTGTCACCAGCGCCCCCTCCAAGTTAGATGCGCTAAGGGCCAAAGGATGCGAGGCGGTCGCAGCGGATTTCACGGACCCTGCCGCGCTGGCGCGGGCCTGTGACGGGGCAGAAAAGATATACCTGGTCACGCCTGCCCATCTGAACATGCGCCAGTGGAAGGCGAACGTGATCGAGGCGGCCAAGGCCGCGGGCGTGCGCCATATCGTTGTGGCCACGGGGCTTGGCGCGTCGCCCAAGGCGGGGCTGACCTTTGGAAAGTGGCATTCCGAAACCCAGGAGCTGCTGAAGCAAAGCGGCCTTGACTGGACCTTTGTCCAGCCGACCTATTTCATGCAGAACCTGCTGTGGCAGGCCGGCAACATTGCAAAGGACGCCGTGTACTATGACGATCTGGGCGGCCCCGTGGCCTGGATCGACGCCCGCGACATCGCGGATGTCGCCGCCGAGGCGCTGACCGCTCCGGGTTACGAAGGCAAGGCTCTTGGCCTGACCGGGCCCGAAGCTCTTGCAGGGGATGACATCGCGGCCCTTCTGTCCGGGGTGACGGGACGAACAGTGTCGTGCGTGTCCCTGTCGGCCGAAAATGCCAAGGCGGGCATGGTGGCTGGCGGAATGCAGGACGAGGTCGCCAGAGCCATGGTCGAATTGGCTTCCATCGCGCCCAAGGGCTACCTTGCCGGCATCGAGACCACGGTCAGTGATGTGATGGGACGCCCGGCGCGCCGATTTGCCGATTTCGTCGCCGAGAACCGGGATGCTTTCGTCAAGTAACCTGATGGAGCCGCCGCGTTATCTCGAACTGGCTCCGCCTGAGGAAGCGGCCAAACAGATCGACCATTTGTTCGTGTTCCGCGATACCGGTGTGCTGAGCGGTGGTGGACACGGGCGGTTCGCAACCGACCTCTTTACCCTTTCGGTAACGCGCGACGACAGCGGCGGCGGGCGCGTATCGCTGGCAGAACCGCGCCCCTATTTTTCGCCCCGCCCAAGGCCATTCCTGGGTGTCGTGGCCGGGCTGCGACTGTCGTCACGACCGCAGCGATTTCCCGACTCCAAAGGGCTGGACATGCTGGCCTCAGAACTGGCCCGGGTTCAGAACGGGGACGATGACCTGCCTGCGCTCATCGCGGTGCTTGACGGCCTTGCGAGAGACCTGCGCTTTGCCGCACCAACCGGAGCTTACAGCGACCGGACCAAACGTCGAAAGGTGCGGGCGGAAACCGGCGTGTCGCGGCGGCGGCTTGCGACCTTGCGACGCTTTCGCCGGGCTCTCGGGCAGCTTGCGTCAAAGACCCTGCTGCTGAGCGATCTGGCGCTGGACGCCGGATACTACGATCAATCTCACTTGTCCGCCGCTTGCCGGATCTTCGCCGGCAAACCGCCCGGCGCGTTGCGCGCTCTGTCTATTCCGCGTCGTTTTGACCTTTCGCTACAAGATACGCGCCTCAAAGACCGCCTAAGATTGGTCATTGACGAATGAAATCGAAGAGGAAGACCCGCCATGACACAATTCAAACCGAAAAACCCCGACTATGACGCACGCGTGCGCAACAGTTTCGATCGCCAGAAGGTGATGAACACGTTGGGGATCAGCATTGCCGAGTTGTTACCCGGCCGCATCGTTCTGGAAATGGCACATCAGGTTGCACTGACCCAGCAGCATGGGTTTTTGCATGCCGGAATCCTGTCGACAGCGCTGGACAGCGCCTGCGGATACGCGGCCTTTTCGCTGATGCCAGCGGACGCGGCAGTGTTGACGGCCGAATTCAAGATCAACCTACTCAACCCGGCGGACGGCGAACGGTTTCGCTTCGTCGCTGACGTGGTGAAACCAGGCAGGACGCTGACCATATGCGAGGCGCGTGCCTATGCCGTGAAGAGCCAGGATGAAAAGCTCGTCGCAACGATGACCGGAACGCTCATGGCGCTGATCGGGCGGGCGGGGGTCGCGGACTGAGCGCAACCCGGCCGCAGCACATCCGATCCGGGCGGCCGGGCCGATTATTCAGACAGCTGGATCAGCTGTTCCAGCGGCTCGCGACCTCGGCCAACCGTTTCCCGTAGGCGCGCGCGGTATCCAGATCGCCGCCAGCAGGTTCAGACCTGCCAAGCGGTAATGTTAGCCTTTAGCAGTGCGGTCGCCGATTGTCCCTCGTCAGGGTTTTTCGGAGAGCTGAGACTGTATCGTAACGGAGGATCTGGTTCAGTTTCTGTTCAAGTTTATGCGGCAGCGGCCTGATGCTGCAACCGTAATTGGAACGGATGGACGCCCACGGTGCCGATGGGCTGCCGTCACGCCGGAGTTTCCAGTCAGGGCGGAGCTGGCGCACCATTCCGGCCAAGCGCGAGAACTTTCGTGCTGCCTTCGCCGGGTTCGACTTTCGGGGAGTTGCGAACTTTGACGACAACGATATTAAGCGCCTACTTGCCGATGAAGGAATTGTTCGCTATCGAGGCAAGATCGAAGCCGTGATCAACAACGCTCGCCGTACTTTCGAGGTCGTCCAAGAGGAAGGCTCCTTCGCCGCATTCATCTGGCTATATGAACCTGCCAAGGACGACGCACTGCCACAAATGCGGTCCAAATCACCAGCGTCCGAGACCCTGTCCAAAGACCTACGAAAGCTTGGCTTCAAATTCGTGGGGCCGGCCACCGTATATGCATTCATGCAGGCCATGGGATTTATCAACGATCACGCAGAGGTCTGTTGGATGCGAAAGGACGTCGAAACAGCCCGAAACACCCTTCGCACACCGACATAGGCAACTGTCGGCCAATTAACGTGAAAAAAATTCAGGGCCACTTAGCGTGGAAAGTCACAGACAGGTTTCGCGTCAGTCGACCTAGACTTCAGAGCTTTGAGAGTAGCGAGGCCAATTGAGCGGCGTCTTTGGGTTTCAGCTTTGCGCCGATCCTTTCCGACAGAACCCGTTCATAGATCGGCCACATCGCCCTCCTGACAGATTTACCCTTTTCAGAGATAGAAATGTTTTGACCTCGCCCATCTTCCAAGCAGTCCTGTCGGTTCACCAGCCCTGCTTTCACCATACGGTTCAGCAGCCGCGAGGTACCGTATTGGGGTAACAAAATCCGGTCTTTGAGTTCGAATGGCCGGAGTCCGTCCGGGCCAGCCTTCTCGAGTTCGAGAAGCGCGTCATACCATGCAATTGGCGGGTATCCTGCCGATTTCAGAGACGTTTCGACAGCCTCAAGCAAAACGCGGCTTTTAGTCATGAGGGCTGTCCAGGCGGCCTCAGTAGCATGGTCAATCTCGTTCATATCCAGCACCTATCATGTACATGTAAGTGCATCAACCTTGACATCGCATGTGACGCGCTATATATAGATGCAACTGCATCGACATATGGGATCATATCATGTCACAATCGCACCTCACAGAATTTGGGATATTCCTGCTCCGTATAGCACTCGGGATCATGTTCCTGGCGCACAGCCTGTTTCTCAAGCTCTTCATTTTCACACTTCCCGGAACGGCGCAGTTCTTCATTTCGATCGGGCTGCCCGGCTGGTTTGCTTATATGGTCTTTGCAGTCGAGGCGATTGCCGGTGCCCTTTTGGTCCTCGGCGTACAGGCTCGGTGGGTCGCGTCGGCGACCGTGCCCATCCTGGCCGGTGCGACCTGGGCTCACTCCGGAAACGGCTGGATGTTCGGATACGAGAACGGCGGGTGGGAATACCCGGCCTATCTGACGCTGCTTGCCATCGTGCAAGGGCTTCTGGGCGACGGCCGTTTCGCCCTCAGCCCTTCCTTCGCGCCCGGTAACGTGCAGATGGCGGGAGAGACAACATGAGCCTCCACCTCATTAGCCATGCGCTCTGCCCATATGTGCAGCGCGCGGCGATCTCGCTCACTGAGAAAGGTGTCACGTTCGAGAGAACTGACATCGATCTTTCGAACAAGCCCGACTGGTTTCTTGCCATATCTCCGCTGGGCAAGACGCCTGTCCTGGTTGTGGACGGGACGCCGATTTTCGAATCTGCGGTTATCCTCGAATATCTTGAGGATACACAACCCCACGCGCTTCATCCGCACGACGCTCTCGATCGCGCCCGCCACCGTGCCTGGATTGAATTTGGATCTGCTGTCTTGAACGACATTGCGGGGTTCTACTCGGCGCCGAACGAGAAAGCGTTGGAAGAAAAAGTGGCGGCGCTCCGCGCAAAGTTCCTTCGGCTGGACGCGGAGCTTGGGGAGGGACCATGGTTCGATGGCCACCGGTTCAGCCTCGTCGATGTCGTATTCGGCCCGGTCTTCCGCTATTTCGACGTTTTTGACACCATCGGAGAGTTTGGCGTCTTCACAGGGCTTGCCCGTGTAAGGGCCTGGCGACATGAACTGGAGCGTCGGGTTTCTGTGAAGAATGCCGTCAGTGAAGATTACCCGACCCTTCTGCGTGACTTCATCAGACGGCGCAATTCTTACCTGTCCCAGATCATGCAGACAGGAGGGCCGAAGAAGACAGTTACACAGGTGCGATCGGCTGACCGCTGATCACTTGATATCGTTTTGTCGGGCCGCAGTACAGAACCGGACGTTTGAGGTCGCTTGGCGAATGTCCGCTTTGTCCCGCACATCGGATAGTCGCCGACTTTCCCTTGAAGGCCCGCAGCAGCCCCAACCGGCAATTGCCGGCAGTCCATGCCCGTCGGTGCGATGCGCCGGGTTACTGCTGCCCCCACAGCGCAACCGGGAACAAACCACCGATCGCACTGATGAATGGCTCAGGGATCTACGAATCCTCCTGAGCTCAAACACCCGGAAAACCCTAGCCGTGTAGTCCGACAGAGGGCTGCGCTTCAATCGCGGGTCAATCTATCCCAGATGGTGGATCACTTTCAGGGGGTTACTCCAAAGGGCGGGGATAAGAAGCTCGTGGCAACGAGGATAAGAACGCTTTTATCGCTATTGGGGCGAACTGGCGTGGCTGGCTGACGATCGGGTCAGAGCGAAAATTAATCTGCGAGCCGGGCTTCGAGGATATGCCGCTGGATCTTGCCGCTGGTCGATCTGGGAAAATCCTCGAACGCGATGAAGCGAATTTCGCGTGGTCGCTTATAGCCAGCGAGGCTTTCGCGGCACAAGTTCAGCAGCGCCTCGGCATCCGGCCCGTCATCGTCACAGGCGACAAAGGCCACCGGGCTTTCCCCCCATTTCGCGTCGAAGGCCCTTACCACGGCGGCATCGATCACATCGGGATGAGAAAGAAGCACACGTTCGATTTCCGCCGGATAGACGTTTTCACCTCCGGTCTTGATCAGGTATTTCGCCCGATCCACAAAGTCGACGGTGCCGTCCGCATTGCGCCGGAACAGATCGCCCATGTGGAAAAAGCCGTTGCGAAAGTCACGGGCATTGGTGTCGTCGGCGTTCCAGTACCCGGAAAACAGCGTCGGACCCCGAAGCGCCATTTCGCCCGGCGTTCCATCGGGGACTTCGCGGTCGTCGGGATCGACCAGCCGCACCTCGCAAAAGGCGCTGATGCGCTTGGACAGCCGGTCCGGGGTCACACCCGGCGCGATCAGATCGGCGGTTCCCGGCGGCAGGCCGGTTTCGGTCGCCCCGAAGGAATTCAGATAGGGCGTGTCCAGAAGACCGGTCAGTTCCGCGATCTGATGCGGCGGCACCAGATCAGCCATTGCGCCGCAAACCTTGATCCCCTTCAGCGGCAAAGGGTTGGCGTGCCGTTCGTTAATAAAAGCCTCCAGTGCCCCGGGCATCATCACGAACCAGCCGATCCTGTGGCGTGACAGCGCCTCGTTGATGACGGCGGGCTGCAGCCCGTCCACCATCACCACGGTCCCGCCCCGCAGGATCGTTGCCAGCGCATGATCGGTGGAGGCCATGTGGAACATCGGCGCCCAGGCGATGAACCCGTCGCCGGGATCCAGCGCCAGCTGGGCCGCAAAAACCATGGATCGGGCGATATGCGCGCGGTGGCTGATATGCGCCCCCTTGGGCAGGCCCGTGGTCCCCGAGGTATAGAGGATCGTCAGACCGGCCTCGGGGTCGTCAACCATGGTTCCGGTGCGCGGGTCCGGCTCGACCCCGGCAATGGCCGTTTCCAGGTCTGGCCCGACGGTTAGACAGGGTGTCGACGCGACGGCGCGGTAAGCTTCTGAAAGTTCCGGTTCGACAACCGCGAGAACCGGCTCGACCAGATCGATGCAGTGCCGCAGTTCATCGGGGGCAAGCCGCCAGTTCAGACAGGCGACGATCGCGCCGATTCCCGCTGCTGCAAGTTCGACCTCCAGGTATTCTGAGCGGTTATGCGACAGGATCGCGATCCTGTCTCCGGGCGCCACGCCTCGTGCCAGAAATACAGCCGCCAGACGATCGACCCGCTCCAGCAGTTCTGCATAGGTCAGTTTTCTGCTGCCGTCCTCGATGGCGAGGGCGCGGGCGCAGTCATGTGCGCGGGTTCGAAAGATCGAATACAGATCAGCGCGCCCCGCGCGGATGACGTCGGTCAGCATAGTTTCCCCCTTGCCCGAGCCTCGGTTCAGAGATCCTGCGCCAGGCGCACGCCCTCATCAATGGCGCGCAGCGCATCCAGTTCGGCGGCCTCCTTTGCCCCGCCGATCATCGTAACCGGGACGCCGCGCGCTACAACCTCTTTGGCCAGGGCCCGTTCCGGTTCCTGACCGGTGCACAGCACAATTGTATCGGCTGCGATGACCGTCGGGTTTCCGTCCGCGACGATGTGCAGCCCCGCATCGTCGATATGTTCATAGGTCACCCCGCCCATTGCCTCGACCCCATGTTTGCGCAGCGCGTTGCGCAGGATCCACCCTGTCGAAACACCAAGCCCCGCGCCCGGTTTAGCGGTCTTGCGCTGCAGCATGACGACCTTGCGGCGCGACGGCTTCGGTGCCAGAGGGTCGCCCGCCAGGGCACCCGAGGAGACAAACTCGGGGTCCACTCCCCAGGTTTCGCAAAAGACGTCGGAATTCGCGGTCTCGGCGGGTTTGGTCACTAGGAACTCGGCCACATCATGACCGATGCCCCCCGCCCCCATCACCACGACACGGTCGCCCGCCTCGCGGTCACCGGACAGAATTTCGGCGTAGGTCGCGACGCTGGGATGGTCGATACCCGGCAGGTCGGGAATGCGCGGCGTGACCCCGGTGGCGATGACCACATGGTCAAATCCCTCAAGATCGCTCGCCTCTGCCCGCTGTCCCAGACGCTGCGTGACCCCGTGTTTCTGCATCTGACCGGCATAATACCGCAGGGTTTCGTCGAATTCGTCCTTGCCTGGTGCGGCGCGGGCCAGATTCAGCTGACCGCCCAATTTGTCCTGCGCTTCGAACAGGGTGACATCGTGGCCCAGCCGTGCCGCCTCGGCGGCTGTGGCCATGCCCGCGGCACCACCGCCAACGACGGCCACTTTCTTTGGCGTGTCGGTTGGCGTATCCCGGAATTCCGTTTCACGCCCGGCCCTTGGATTGACCAGACATCCGACCGGCCGGTCCGAAAAAATGAAATCCAGGCAGGCCTGGTTGCAGGCAATGCAGGTGTTGATCTCGTCTGCGCGGCCCTCGCGCGTCTTTTTCACGAAATGCGGATCGGCCAGAAACGGGCGCGCCATCGAGATCATGTCCGCATCGCCAGAGGCAAGTATGTCTTCTGCAAGCTGGGGTGTGTTGATCCGGTTCGAGGCGACTACCGGGATCGACACCGCCGCTTTGACGTTGGCTGCCGCCTTGCGCCAGGCACCGCGCGGCACCGGGTAGGCGATCGTCGGCACGCGGGCCTCATGCCAGCCGATGCCGGTGTTCAGGATATCCGCACCCGCAGCCTCGATCTTGCGGGCCAGTGCGGCAATTTCTTCGGCGGGCGCGCCGCCCTCGACCAGATCGGCCGCCGAAATCCGGTAGATGACCAGAAAGTCGGGGCCGCAACGTTCGCGCACCGCGCGCACGATCTCGACCGGGAATCGGTGGCGGTTCGCGGCGCTGCCGCCCCAGTCGTCTTGGCGCTTGTTGGTGTGGGTGACGGTGAATTCGTTGATCAGGTATCCCTCGGACCCCATGATCTCGACGCCATCAAAGCCTGCGGCCAGCGCATTGGCGGCCGCTACGGCAAAATCCTCGATGGTACGGAGAATGTCGGCTTCGGTCATTTCACGCGGGATGAAACGGTTGATCGGGGCGCGGATCGGCGACGGGGCCACACACCCTTCGATCTTGGCATAGCGCCCGGCGTGGAGGAGTTGCGCGCAGACCAGGCTGCCTTCGGCCTGCACCGCCTCGCAGATCGGGCGCAGGTCAAGCGCTTCTTCCGGGTCATCGATTCTCGGACCTTCTGGATCGAATATGCCCTCGGCATTGGGCGAAAACCCGCCGGTGACCAGAATCGCCGCCTCCCCCCGCGCACGCTCGGCGTAAAACGCGATCTGTTTGGCTATGCCGTCAGGCTCGGTTTCCAACCGCGTGTGCATCGACCCCATGATGACACGATTTCGCAATGTATGCTGGCCTGCGCGGATGGGCGAGAGCATGGTTTCAAAGCTTCCATCTGGTCTATTTTTCACTTTGGTTCTCCTCCTCAAAACTGCACTTGATCTACATTCTAACATTTGTTAGATTTTTGGAAAGAAGATTTTCGCTCATGGGGAGGAGCACCGATGCAATTCCAGCCTACAGACGATCAGAAGGCGTTTCGCGAGACCGCAAAGCGCTTCGCAACTGAAAGGCTTGCGCCCACATATCAAGAACGCGCCAGCGGCCATACATTCGACCGTGCGCTGATCAAGGAGATGGGCGCACTGGGGCTGATCGGGGCCGATCTGCCCGAGGAATTCGGGGGTCTCGGCGAAAGCTCTGTCACGTCAGGGCTGATCGTCGAAGAGATCGCCTATGCCGATTTCAACGCAAGTTACGTGCAGCTTCTGGGCTCTCTCATGGGCGGAATGGTTGCCAAACATGCCTCCAAGGACATCGCGTCGGAATGGGTGCCCAAGGTTGTTTCGGGTGATGCGGTCATTGGCCTGGGCCTGACAGAGCCGCGCGGCGGTTCGGATGCGGCGAACCTGATTCTGAGGGCCGAGAAATCCGGCAACGGCTGGCGGCTGAACGGTGAAAAGACATCCATGAGTTTTGCCAGTCAGGCGGATGCGGCGGTCGTCTTTGCCCGTACCGGCGATCCTGATGGCGGCTCACGCGGGGTCAGCGCCTTTTTCGTCGATCTGAACCAGGAAGGCATCAAGCGCACCCATTTTGACGACATCGGCACCAAGCCTGTCGGGCGCGGCTCGGTTTTCTTTGACGATGTTTTCGTGCCGGCTGAAAACATGATGGCGGAACAGGACCATGCCTTTGGCACGATCATGGCGGGCTTCGACTATTCCCGCGCACTGATCGGGCTGGAGTGCCTGGGGGCCGCGCAAGCGTCGGTGGATGAAACCTGGGCCTACGTTCAGGAGCGCGAGGCATTCGGAGCCCCGATCGTGCAGTATCAGGGTGTCAGCTTTCCCTTGGCCGAGGCCGAGACCCAACTGACCATGATGCGCCAGCTTTGCTATTACACGTTGGACCTGCGCGACCGTGGCCTGCCCCACACCTCTCAGGCCGCCATGTGCAAATGGTACCTGCCCAAAACCGCCTGCGAGATCCTGCACCAGTGCCTGATCCTGCACGGACATTACGGCTACACCACCGACCTGCCCCACCACCAGCGCTACAACGATGTGCTCGGCTTGCAGATCGGTGACGGCACCGCGCAGATCCAGAAGCTGGTGATCGCCCGCGAGAAGGTCGGTCGCATGGCGCTGCAGTATGACAAGAAGGCGAAGGGAGCCTCGAAATGAGCGACCCCATCCTCGTCACTTCCGAGGGCAACACCGGCATCATCGAACTGGCCCGCCCCGAGAAATTCAATTGCCTGTCACTTGAGGTGCATGAGCGTATTTCTGTCGCGCGTGCGGAATTCGAGGCGAACCCCGCTATTCGGGCGATCCTCATCCGGGCGCAGGGCAAGCACTTTTGCACCGGTGCCGATCTGGTGGAAGTGAAAGGTAAATTGAACGATCCCGCCGCGCTGGACCATTTCATCGCCTTTGGCATGAACAACCTGCGTGCGCTCGAAACCTCCTCCCTCCCTGTCGTGGTGGCAGTGCAGGGGTTGTGTCTGGCCGGCGGGATCGAACTGATGCTGGCATGCGATGTGTGTTTCGCGGCCGAAAGCGCCCAGTTTGGCGATCAGCACGCGCAATTCGGGCTGATTCCCGGTTGGGGTGGCTCGCAGCGGTTGACACGGTTGATGGGGCAGCGCAGGGCGCTCGACCTGATGTTCTCGGCCCGCTGGCTCAAGTCGGACGAGGCCAAAGAGGCCGGATTGGTCAACTACATCGTGCCGGATGCGGACCTGCACAAGTCTGCGCTGGAATACTGCGAGAAAATCGCCACCCGTTCACGTCCCGGCATCGCCGAGATGAAGCGGTTGGCGCGCGAAGGCGCGGACCTTGGTATCGACCAGCAGATGCGGCTTGAGCGCGATGCCGCCGTGCGCGCACTGCCCAGCGATGACGTGGCCGAGGGCCTCGATGCATTCGAGAACCGGCGCGCCCCCGAATTCAAGGCTTGAGGACGAAGCATGGATTTCATTTTGAACGACGAACAACGCCAGATTTACGACTATGGCGGCCAGCTGGCGCAGAAGTTCGACAACGATTACTGGCTGAGACACGCACGCAAGCACGAGTTTCCGCACGAAATGTTCCGCCAGATCGCCGATGACGGCTTCCTCGGCATCATGGTGCCCGAGGAATATGGCGGCGCGGGCCTTGGTATGACCGAAATGGCCCTGTTCATGGAGGGCACCGCCAATCACGGCATTCCTCTTTTGATGATGGTGGTCGGGCCGACCATGTCGCTGGCCCATATCGCCAGCCACGGGAGCGAGTTCCACAAGAAAGAACTGCTGCCGGCTGCCTGCCGCGGTGATATCCAGTTCTGTTTCGCGATCACCGAACCGGGGGCCGGGTCTAACACGATGAAGGCCACTACGCTGGCCAAGCGTCGAGGCAACCGGTTCAGCCTGTCGGGCGAAAAGACCTTCATCACCGGGGCCGAAGTGGCCGACTACTGCCTCGTGGTGGCGCGGACCAAACCGCATACCGAGGTCAGCCGCAAGACCGACGGCTTTACCCTGTTCGCCGTGGATCTGAAGAAAAAAGGCGTCGACAAGCAGCGGGTGAAGATCTCGATCCCCCTGCCCGAGGAGCAGTGGACACTGTTCTTCGACGATGTGGATCTCGGCCCCGAGGATGTGGTCGGCGAGGTGGACGAAGGGTTCTCGATCCTGTTCGACAGCCTCAACCCCGAGCGTATCATCCTGGCCGCCTTGTGCTGCGGCATCGGCCGGTTCGCCCTGAACAAGGGCGTGGCCTATGCCTCCGAGCGCAATGTGTTCGGCCAACCCATCGGTGCGCACCAGGGCGTGCAGCATCCGATGGCCAAGGCGCACACAGCGGTCGAGATGGCCAGTCTGATGACCCGGCGCGCGGCATGGGAGTTCGACAACAAGCTGCCTGCCGGTGCGTCGTCGAACATGGCGAAATATGCCGCCGCCGAAGCCGGGATCGAAGCGGTCGACGCGGCGCTTCAGGCGCATGGTGGATCGGGCTTTACCGAAGATACGGGACTTTACGAAATGTACCCGCTGGTCCGCCTGCTGCGCACAGCGCCGGTGAACCGCGAACTGTGCCTGAGCTTTATCGGCGAAAAGGTCATGGGCCTGCCACGATCCTATTGATCGCCACGGCTTGGAACGGAGAACGACATGCAATTTGGAATGCGCTTCCGGCGGGAGGATGCCGCCGACAAGGTAAATGATCGCTTCTGGCACGCGATCGAGGGCACGCCGCTCGACGAGGTGCGCCGTATTCAGGAAGAGCGGCTGCGTGACCAGATGGCCTATCTCAAGTCGAATTCGACCTTCTATCAGGAAAAGTTCGCCGACGCCGGTGTCGATTTCGACGAGATTCGCAGCATCGAAGACCTGCAGAAGCTGCCTTACACCTACAAGACCGAGATCCGCGAAAGCCTTGCTGCGGAACCGCCCTTCGGCAAGCACCGCGCGGCACCAATGTCGGACATCATCCAGATGCAGGCCTCGTCGGGCACCACCGGCAGCCCCTCGTATGTGGCCCTGACCGAATCCGACGCCGAAATGTGGCACGAGATGACGGCGCGCTGCTTCTTCGCCAACGGGGTGCGACCGGGCGATATGGTGTTGCACGCGTTTTCGCTGGCCAAGGGCTTTGTCGGCGGCATCCCGGTGATGCAGGGATTGCAGTACATGGGCACGATCGATGTGCCGGTGGGGGCGGATGGCGGTGCAGAACGTCTGCTGCGCGCCTGCGCAGACACGCGGCCGCGTTGCGTGGTCGGCGCTCCGAACTTTGTTCTGCACCTGGCCGAAAAGGCTCCCGAGGTGCTGGGATGCAAGGCCAGCGAACTGGGTATCGAGCGCGTGATCGTCGGCGGCGAACCCGGCGGCGGCATTCCCGCAATTCGGGCAAAGATCGAAAAGGCCTGGGGTGCGAAATGCACCGAGATGCTGGGCGGCACCGATCTGGGCGTGACATACTGGGCCGAGTGCGACGCCCAGTCGGGTATGCACATGGTCAACATGGACTATATCATCACCGAATTGCTCGACCCCGAAAGCGGCGAAATCATCCCCTGGGAAAAAGGTGCCGAGGGCGAGATGGTCTATACCGCGCTCGGCCGCCAGGCGAGCCCGCTCGTGCGGTTCCGGTCAGGCGATTATATCGAAGTGATCGATACCGAATGCTCCTGCGGCCGCACCGGGCCGAAGATCCGCTGTACCGGCCGGACCGACGACATGCTGATCGTCCGGGGGGCCAATGTCTTCCCGTCGGCGATCAACAGCGTCATTACCGAAATGGTGCCGGACACCAATGGCGTCATGCGCATCGTGGCCGATTTCGAGGGCCACACCACGCAGGGCGCGCTGACGGTGATTGTCGAACGCGGCCCCAATCGCGATCCGGCCGATGACGTCACCCTCAAAAAGAAAATCGAGCAGCGCCTGCGCGAATCCTTGGTCTTCAAGGCCGACGTTCACCTGGTTGCGGCCGACACTTTCGAAAAACCTGGCGCCGCCAAGGTCGCCTTCGTTCTCAGGAAATATCCAGACCTGCCATGACTAGAATGAAATCCCTTCTCGACACCGCGTCGGACGACTTCCGCGCCAACGACGTGTCTTACCGCGAAAAGGTCGATGAACTACATGCCCTCCGGCTCTTACAGCGCGTCGGCGGCCCCGAAATGGCGCGCAAACGTCATGTGGACAAAGGCAAAATCCTGCCGCGCGAACGGATCGAACGACTGATCGACCCGGGCACACCATTTCTGGAACTCGGCGAGTTGGCCGGACTGAATATGCACAAGGGAGTTCCACCCGGCGCCGGCATCATCACCGGTATTGGCGTGATCGAAGGCCGTCAGTGCATGATCATCGCCAATGATGCCACCGTAAAGGGCGGCACCTATTTCGGGATCACCTGCCGCAAACACGTCCGGGCACAGAAAATTGCCTGGAAAAACCGCCTGCCCGTCATCACCCTCGTGGACTCCGGCGGTGCCTTCCTGCCCGACCAGGCCAACCTTTTCCCCGACGAAGGCCAGTTCGGCTCCATCTTTCACCAACAGATCGGCATGTCTGGCGATGGTGTGCCGCAAATCGCCGTGGTCATGGGGCCCTGCACCGCGGGTGGTGCCTATATCCCCGCGCTCTGTGACGAAGTGGTGATCGTGCGCGGTCAGGGCTTTATGTATCTAGGCGGACCGGAATTGACCTTTGCCGCAACCGGCGAAAAGGTCGAAGCCGAAGAACTGGGTGGCGGCAAGATGCATTCGTCCGTCTCCGGTGTGACAGACCATTTGGCCGAAGATGACGCCCACGCTCTGGCCATCACGCGCGAAATTGTCAGCCATCTTGGCGAAAAACCCCAACCCCGCAAGACGCCCGAAACGCCCCGTGCGCCCGCCTACCCGGTCGAAGAGATTTATGGACTCATCAGCCGCGACCCCAAGGTGCCGACCGACAACCGCGAAATCGTGGCTCGGTTGGTCGATGAGAGCGATTTTCACGAATTCAAACCGCTTTATGGCGACACGATCATGACCGGCTGGGGCCGCATCCACGGCCACGAGGTCGGTATTCTCGCAAATACAGGCGTGCTTTTCGTCGAAGCCGCACTGAAGGCCACGCATTTCATCAATCTCTGCGTCCAGCGTGATATTCCGCTGCTGTTCCTGGCCGATGTGAACGGCTTCATGGTGGGCCGCGAGGTCGAGCAGATGGGCATTGCCAAGGCTGGCGCCAAGATGATCACGGCCATGTCTTCGGCCCGGGTGCCGAAATTCACCATTATCACCGGCGGCTCCTATGGGGCGGGATACCTGGCCATGCTGGGCCGCCCGTTCCAGCCGGACGCAATGTTTGCCTGGCCGACGGGACGGTCGGCGATCATGGGGCCGGAACAGGCCGCCAGCGTGCTGGCTCAGGTCCGCGCGCAGATCAACGAACGCGAAGGCAAAAGCTGGACCCCCGAGGAGGAGGAAGCCTTCAAGGCACCGATCCGCAAGGAATACGAAGATTTTCAGGGAGCCTATAATTTTGCTTCCAACCTTTGGATCGACAGCGTGATCGAGCCCTGTGAGACCCGTGATGTCATGGCGCTGATGCTGGATGTGACATCGCGCAGACCCAAGGTCGATACCAAATTCGGCGTGTTCAGGATGTGAGGAGCGAACCGTGAAAATCAAGACGCTTCTGATCGCCAACCGCGGCGAAATTGCCTGCCGGATCGCGCGCACTGCGCGGGCCAGCGGTATCATTCCCGTCGGCGTGCATTCGCAGGCCGACGCCAATGCCCTGCATGTCCGCGAGATTGGCAAATCTGTCTGTATCGGCGCCGGACCTGCATCCGAGAGCTATCTGAAAATCGACGCGGTGATTGCCGCTGCGCAATCAGTGGGCGCGGATGCGATCCATCCCGGTTATGGCTTTCTGGCCGAAAACCCCGATTTTGCTCGTTCGGTCGAAGCCGCCGGCATGATCTTCATGGGGCCGACGCCTGAAACGCTTGAACGTTTCGGCGACAAGGCCAGCGCCAAAGAGGCCGCCGTGGCGGCCAGCGTCCCGGTGATTTCGGGCGCCGAAGGTGCGCGGTCCGATCCCGAGCAGATTGCCGAGGAGGTGCGCCAAATGGGCCTGCCGGTGCTGCTCAAGGCGGTCGGCGGCGGTGGTGGGCGCGGACAACGGCTCGTCACTGACGAAACCACGCTGGTCGAGGACATCGAAGGCGCGCTGCGCGAAGCAAAATCCACCTTCGGCTCCGAAGGGCTGCTGTTGGAGCGTTTCCTGCCCGAGGCGCGCCATGTTGAAGTGCAGATCGCAGGTGACGGCAAAGGCCATGTGGTGCATCTGTTCGAACGCGATTGCACGCTTCAGCGCCGCCACCAGAAGGTCATCGAGGAAGCCCCGGCCTGGGGTCTGCCCCGAACGCTTCTGGACGACATCGCACGCGACGCGGTGCGCTTGGGCGAAACGCTGGACTATCGCGGGCTGGGCACGGTCGAATTTCTGGTCGCGGGTGGCGAGTATTTCTTCCTTGAGGTGAACCCGCGCATTCAGGTGGAACATCCCGTCACCGAAGCGATCACCGGGCTGGACCTTGTCGCGCTTCACCTGCGGATTGCCGAAGGCGCGGGCCTTGGACTGGTGCAGGACGATCTGACGATCAACGGCCACGCGGTCGAGGCGCGGCTTTACGCCGAAGATCCGGCGATGCAATTCGCCCCGTCGACGGGCACGCTCTCCACGCTCAGCCTGCCATCGGGCCTGCGCATCGACAGCGGCGTCGAAGAAGGCGATGCCGTCACGCCCTACTACGACCCGATGATCGCCAAGCTGATCGTGCACGCGCCCGACCGGGAAACCGCATTGGCACGTCTGGCCACGGCGCTTGATCATGTCGCGGTCGAAGGTGTCGAGACCAATCGCGCCTTTCTAACGGCGCTGGCGCGAAACCATGAATTCGAACGGATGCAGGTGCATACCCGCTGGATCGACGGCAGGCTGGATGAGCTGACACAGGCACCCGGCCTGACCCGCCCCGATCTGTGGAAGGCGACCGCTGCCATTCTCTTCGTGACCCAGTCGCGCAGCGACACAAACGCCAATCCCTGGACCAACCGTGATGCCTTTACCGGCTGGCGGCTTGGACTGGGCGGCGATGCGATTGAAGCGGGGCAGCGCGTGACGCTTACCGATTCTGACGAGGTATCCGAAGAACTGCGCGTCAGTCCTGTCAAACCGGGTGCCAAGTACACCATCCATTCGGAGAAAGGCGAGGCGCTGATACTGTCGGCACGTGAACTGACCCCGGGCCGTTGGCGTGTCGGCGAAGGCGACACCGTCCATCTGATCGACGCGCGCCTGCACGCGGGCGTGATCGAACTGGATACGCCCGAAGGCCGCCTGGTATTTCGGCCCGCCGCGCCCCTTGCCTTTGCCGGCGACAATGCCGCGGCGGATCGCGCCGTGACCTCTCCGCTGACCGGCATGATTGTCGAAATCAAGGTCTCCGATGGTCAGAGCGTGGCCGAAGGCGACGTGGTCGCGGTCATGGAATCCATGAAACTCGAAATCTCGATCCGGGCGGCCGCGGCCGGGATCGCCAGCAATATATCCGTCTCGAATGGGGACATGGTCGATCGCGGCCAGGTCATCGCCGAGATCCTGCCATCCGAGGAGTGATGAAATGAGCGACTTTCCCAAATTCGTAGAATTTCGTGAAGAAGGCCCGCGTGAGGGTTTTCAGATCGAAAAGAAGATTTACCCGATCGAAGAGCGGATCGAACTGATCGACATGCTCAGCGAAACCGGCTTGAAACGCATTCAGGTCGGCAGCTTTGTCAGCCCGAAATACGTTCCTCAGATGGCGGACACCGGCGAGTTGTTTCAGCGTATCAAGCGCAAACCGGGCGTGAACTACACATCGCTGTGGCTGAACGACAAAGGGTTTCGCAAGGCCCTGACCGCGCATGAGGTCGATATCGACCCGCGTCTGCTGTTCTATCCTTCCGAAGCATTCGCCCAATCGAACAACAATTGTTCCTCGGCCGAGATGCGGGAAAAACAACGTGACTGGGTCCGTCTTTACAAGGAAGAGGGATATACCGTCGACGCGGCCTATGTGATGACCGCCTTCGGCTGCAACCTCGAGGGCCCCATCCCCCAAGAACGCATCTTGGACGATTTCCGCTTTATCCTTCAGCTATGCGAAGAAGAGAACATCCCCGTGCCGATCCTCGTGGTCGCCGACACCATGGGTTGGGGAAACCCCGAGGCGGTCAAACGGATGATCGGCGCCCTGCGCGAATTGGCGCCCGAGGCGCGCATCGGTATGCACATCCATGACACACGTGGGCTGGGGATCGCCAACGTTTATGCGGCCCTGTCGATGGGCGTGGACATGTTCGAAAGCTCCGTCGCCGGTCTTGGCGGCTGTCCTTTCGCGGGCCACGGCCACGCGCGCGCCGCAGGAAATGTCTGCACCGAGGATTCAGTGTTCCTGTGTCACGAGCTCGGCATCGAAACCGGCATTGATCTGGACAAGCTGATCGCAGCGGCGGTCAAAGCAGAAGAGATCATCGGTGTGCCGCTCATGGGCCGGGTCATGCACACCGGCGGGTTGGACAAATACCGCAAGTCACGCTGAGGGAGCAAGAAGATGACAAAAGCACTTGACGGAAAGGTCGTTCTGGTCACCGGGGCCGGCGGTGGGATCGGGCGTGATATCGCCTTGATGGCAGCCGCAGAAGGCGCCGCCGTGGTGGTCAATGATCTGGGCGCATCCCTGAAAGGCACCGGTCAGACAGAAACTGCGGCGCAGAAAGTCGTCGAAGAGATCAAGGCGGCGGGCGGCGATGCGATCGCCGATGGCGGCAACGTCACCGATCCGGACGCCGCGCGCGCGATGATCGAGGCGGGTGTCAAGGAATTCGGCCGCATCGACGCGGTGGTGAACAACGCCGGCATCCTGCGCGACGGGTTCTTCCACAAAATGACCTACGAGGATTTCGACGCGGTGGTGAAGGTCCATCTCTATGGCGCCTTCAACACCAGCCGCGCGGCGGCCGATTATTTCCGCGAGCAAGAGGGCGGTGCTCTGGTGCACATGACCTCGACCTCGGGGCTGATCGGCAATCTGGCGCAGGCGAATTATTCGGCGGCAAAGCTGGGCATCGCGGCCTTCTCGAAATCGGTAGCGCTCGACCTGAAACGCTGGAACGTGCGGTCAAACTGCATCGCGCCCTTCGCCTGGAGCCGGATGATCTCGTCTATCAAGACAGACACCCCGGAACAGGTGGCACGGGTCGAAAAGATCAAGGAGATGACACCGGCCAAGGTTGCACCGATGGCCTGTTTCCTGATGAGCGACCGCGCGGCTGACGTGTCAGGACAAATCTTTGCGGTTCGCAAGAACGAGATCTTCCTGTTCAACCAGCCCCGCCCGGTGCGGTCGGTTCATTCCGATGATGGCTGGACCGCCGATGAAATCGCCGAGCGCGCCATTCCCGCGCTCAAATCACAGTTCACGCCGCTCGAAGTTTCGGCGGATGTCTTTTCGTGGGATCCGGTTTGATGGGAAAACGCAAAGAAAAAATCAGCTCCGACATTGCCTGGAGCACCTCTGACAAGATCAGCGTGCGTGGGCTCGATCTGCCCAACGAGATCCTGGGCCACATGAACCTCGGCGATCTGGCGTTTCTGCAGTTGACGGGTCGCAAGGCCACGCCCGAGGAAAGCCGCGTCTTTAACGCTATCGTCATTACCTTGGTCGAACATGGTATCACGCCCTCGGCCCTGGCGGCGCGGATGACCTATATGGGGGCGCCGGAATCGCTTCAGGCGGCTGTGGCGGCTGGCTTGTGCGGGCTGGGCACCGTCTTTGTCGGTTCTATGGAGGGTGCCTCGAAGATGCTTTACGAGGCACTGCCACAGGACAAGTTGGGCACCGGTGTCGATCTGGATGCGCTGGCCGTCGAGACGGTGGAAAAATTCCGCGCCCGCAAGATGATCGTGCCGGGGCTGGGCCATCCGGTGCACAAGCCGGTCGATCCGCGCACACCTCGCCTGTTCCAGATCGCTGCCGAGAACGGCAAGTCCGGTGAATACATCGAGTTGATCCAGAAAATTCAGGCCGTTGCCGAAGAAAAATCGGGTAAGATGCTGCCGATCAACGCCACCGGGGCGATCGGAGCGATCTGCTGTGAATTTGGCTTCCCCTGGAAGATCGTGCGGGGCTTTGGCGTCATGGCACGCGCCATCGGTCTGGTCGGTCATATCCTCGAAGAGAGCGAAAACCCGATTTCCTATGAGCTTTGGCAGCGTGCCGAGCAGGAAATTCTTGAAACGTCGGGTCCGGGAGCGAAGTAACCGATGCAGACGTCAGCCCCAGACACTCACACCGATCTGCGCGACGCCTTGCGCGCACTTTGCGCGCAGTTTCCGCCAGAGTATCATCGCAAGTTCGGCGAAGACGAAACCTACCCCGAGGAATTCGTCGATGCGCTGACCCGCGAGGGCTGGCTTGCCGCGATGATCCCAGAGGAATACGGTGGCTCGGGTCTGGGGTTGACCGAAGCCTCGATCATCATGGAGGAGGTGAACCGCTGCGGCGGAAACGCGGGCCATTGCCACGGGCAGATGTATAACATGGGCACGCTGCTGCGGCATGGTTCGGATGAGCAAAAGCAGAAATACCTGCCCGGCATCGCCAGCGGCGCGTTGCGCCTGCAATCCATGGCCGTGACCGAACCGACAACCGGGACCGACACCACCAAACTGAAGACCACCGCGGTCAAGAAAGGTGACCGGTATGAGATCAATGGCCAGAAGGTCTGGATCAGCCGTATCCAGCATTCCGACCTGATGATCCTGCTGGCACGCACCACGCCGCTGAGCGAGGTCAAGAAAAAGTCGCAGGGCCTGTCGATCTTTATGGTCGATCTGAAAGAGGCTATCGGCAACGGGATGGAGGTCCGCCCCATCGCCAATATGCCCGGCCACGAAACCAATGAAGTGTTTTTCGACAACCTGGAAATCCCCGCCGAGAACCTGATCGGCACCGAGGGGCGCGGGTTTTACCATATTCTTGACGGGTTGAACGCCGAACGGACCCTGATTGCGGCGGAATGTATCGGTGATGGATACTGGTTCGTCGACAAAGCCCGCGCCTATGCCGGTGACCGCGTGGTCTTTGACCGTCCCATCGGCCAGAACCAAGGCGTGCAATTCCCTATCGCCAGGTCTTATGTGAACATCGAGGCCGCCAATCTGATGCGCTTTGAAGCCTGCAGGCGGTTCGATGCTGGGCTGGATTGCGGAGCACAGGCGAATATGGCTAAGCTGCTGGCTTCGGAGGCCAGCTGGGAAGCGGCCAATGCCTGCATTCAGACCCATGGCGGCTTCGGTTTCGCACGGGAATACGATGTCGAGCGCAAGTTCCGCGAGGCGCGCCTCTATCAGGTCGCCCCGATCTCGACCAACCTGATCCTGTCATATGTCGGAGAACATATCCTCGGCATGCCAAGATCGTTCTGAAGGCTAGGATTATGGGTGAGATCGACCTTGACGCGCTGGCGCCCTGGCTGGGACGCACCGAGACTAAGGAAGATGTTCTGACGCACGGGCTGATCGACAAATTCCGCGCCACGCTCGGTCCGCATCTTTGGGATGGAGCGGGCGATGTCCCGCTGGGAATTCATTGGTGCCTTGCCCTTGATACCGTGCCAGCGACCGCCCTGTCAGAAGACGGCCATGCCGCGAGGGGTGGATTTCTGCCCCCTGTTCCGCTGCCCGCCCGCATGTGGGCTGGCGGCGATGTTACGCATATCGCGCCGCTGAAAATCGGCGAAACCATCACCCGACGCTCTTCGATCAGGGATATTGTGGCCAAGCAGGGCCGTAGTGGACCATTGGTCTTTGTGACCGTCGAACATGAGTATCTGAGTGGCAACCGGCTTTGTATCCGGGAGCAGCAAACGATCGTTTATCGTGAGATTTCCGCCCCCCGCACGGGCGAGAGCGCACCTGACGCGGGTGACCCCACCACGCTCAGATCGACCCTGACACCGGATCCTGTTCTGCTGTTTAGCTATTCGGCGCTGACGTTCAATGCCCATCGCATTCACTATGACCACATCTACGCCACCGAAACCGAAGCCTATTCCGGGCTTGTTGTCCATGGCCCCTTGCAAGCCACGCTACTTCTGAATCTGGCGGCGGATGCGTTGAAAACATCGCCTCACCGGTTTTCTTTTCGCGGACTCGCGCCACTCACCCTGCCCTGCGAATTGCAACTGCACAATGAAGAGACCGGCACCTCCGGGACAGTCTGGTGTCAGGATCAAAACGGTCTTCGAAGCTTTTCCGCAGAGTACGCGGCTGTCTGATCGTTTTTCTTCGGTAGCGAATTCAATTGTTGACCAAATTTTCTAACATCTGTTAGGAATGGCGGAGAAACTTGGTAAATAAACCAGGCAAACCTCTGAATTTAGAGGTGGGAGGAGGAACAATGCGAGGAAAACTCGTAACCAACGAAAAACCGTGCGGTCAGGCTATGCGCGCCTCCATGAGGTGTGGGGCAAAAGCACGGGCCGCAACATGACCACGAATAACGGGCACGTATCCTCACCGCTTGCGGTGCGTGGTGCAACTTTGAAATTTGGCGGTGTGACCGCGCTCGACGATGTGAGCATTTCTGTGGCCGACGATGAATTGCTTGCAATTATCGGACCGAACGGAGCCGGAAAAACATCACTTCTGAACGTGACTGCGGGCTTCTACCGTCCGCAGAAGGGCCGTGTCGAATTGTCCGGGCAGGACGTGACCGGCCTGCGTGTTGACCAGATCGCCCGGCGCGGTCTGGCGCGGACGTTTCAGGGCACCCATCTTTTTGCCGGGCAGACGGTGGTGGAAAACATTATGATCGGCCGCCACATGCTGATGAAATCGAATGTAGTCCAGGCCTTTTTCCAGTTCGGTCCCGTGATGCGCGAGGAATCGGAACATCGTGAAGCCGCAGAGGAGATCATCGATTTTCTCGAGATCGAGGCAATCCGCAACCGGCCCGTGGGCACGTTGGGGTATGGGTTGCGCAAGCGTGTCGATCTGGGCCGTGCATTGGCGCAGGAACCGTCGATCCTGCTGATGGATGAACCGATGGCCGGCATGAACTCGGAGGAAAAAGAAGACCTGGCGCGCTTCATTCTCGATGTGCGCGAGGCGCGCAAGATTCCGGTAGTTCTGGTGGAGCACGACATGGGCGTCGTGATGGACCTTGCCGACCGGATCGTGGTGCTGGATTTCGGGCGGGTCATCGCCGAAGGCACCCCGGAAGAAATCCAGAAGGACCCGGCTGTCATAAAGGCATATCTGGGGTAGCGGCATGGTCAAACAACGGACAGCAATGGTCTTTTCGGACCCAGCAGTGACACATAGCGAAACCCTGCCGCAGGTTTTGCTCGCGCGAGCGACATCCACACCGACCAACCTCGCCGAACGGCACAAGCGCCTGGGCATCTGGCGTGAATTCACCTGGGCCGATGTTCTTGACAGGGTTCGCGCCCTGGCTCTCGGGTTGGAGAACCTGGGCTTGTCGGCTGGCGAATCCGTCATGATGATTGGCGAAAACGAACCCGAACATTTCTGGGCTGAATACGCCGTCCAGTCGTTAGGCGGCAAAGTCCTGTCTGTCTATCCGGATCAAAACGCTGAAGAGATTCTGTATCTGGCCGAAGACTCGCAAACGCGGATTTTTCTGGCGCAGGATCAGGAGCAGGTCGATAAATGCATCGAGATTGCGGGCAAGTACTCGGGCGCCCTGGCGGTCGTTTACTGGGACGATTCCGGTCTGTGGGGCTATGATCATCCCCTGTTGCATTCGTTTGAAAGTGTGAGCGCGGCAGGGCGTCAGATCCACGCCAAGGAACCCGCCAGATTTGAAGAACACGTAAAACGTGGACGGGCGGACGATACCGCCTTGCTGTCCTATACCTCGGGTACCACGGGAAAACCCAAGGGCGTTGTCATCAGCCATCGCTACCTGTTCGACAATTGCTCGCGGGTGATGGGGGCAATCGAAATCGCGCCGGGCACCGAATACCTGACCTACATTTCGCCGGCCTGGGTCACGGAACAGATTTTCGGCCTGTCGATCGGTTTGATCGCGCCCATGGTCGTCAATTTCCCCGAAGGCCCTGAAGACGTACTGACCAACATTCGCGAACTGGCGGTCGACGCACTGGTGTTCAGCCCGCGCCAGTGGGAAAATCTCGCCTCCATCGTTCAGGCCCGGATGCTGGGGGCGGGCAAAATCCGCAATGCGATGTACAACTGGGGCATGAAGGTCGGCCACGACGTTTATGTGGAACGGCTGGAGGGGCGTAGCCCCAGCCTTGCCGCACGCCTGCAGCTTCCCTTTGCCGAAGCTCTGGTGCTGCATCACCTGCGCGACAATCTTGGCCTTGGTAAGGCCAAAAACGCAATGAGCGGCGGCGCCCTGATGGCACCTGACGTCTTTCGTATGTTCCACGCGATGGGGGTTAAGCTGCGCAACGTGTATGGCGCGACCGAAATCGGCCTTCTGACCGCGCATGTCGGCGAAAGCTATCAGCTGGAAACCAGCGGCAGCTGGATGCAAAGCAACACGAACTACGGCGAACCGCTGGAATACAGGGTCTCGGACGAAGGGGAGCTTCAGGTGCGTGGCGGATCGGGCTTCGGTGGCTATCACGGCAAGCCCGAAAAGACCGCAGAGGAATTGACCGAAGACGGTTGGTACAAGACCGGTGACGCGGTGTCGATGACCGACGACGGCGAGCTTTTGTTCTTTGACCGTGTCAAGGATATGCGCCGCCTGGCAAATGGGCACAGCTATCCGCCGCAATTCATCGAAACGCGGTTGCGGTATAGCCCCTTCATCAAGGATCTCATGACCTTGGGCGACGAAACCCGGAGCTTCGTCAGCGCGCTTATCAATATCGATATGGAAGTTCTCGGGCGTTGGGCGGAAGAGAACAAGATCAGCTTTTCGACCTACACCGATCTCTCGCAGAAACCCGAAGTTCTGGACCTTATCAAAGGCGAAGTGGCGCGCATCAATGCGCTCCTGCCCGAAGGCTCGCGCGTGGCACGTTTTGCGAATTTTCCCAAGGAACTCGACCCGGATGAAGGCGAGTTGACCCGCAGCCGAAAGCTTCGCCGGGCCTTTCTGGAGGAACGGTATGCCAAGCTCGTCGAGGCGATCTATGCTGGCGATGACGAGACAGATCTCGAAATCGCTGTGACCTATCAGGACGGCCGTCAAGGCGTTCTCAAGACCACGGTTCGCGTGTCGGATGTTGAAAACGCATCGAAGGCTGCCAAGCGGCAGTCCAAATCTTAAAGGAGGTCGGCGACAATGGTCTATTTCATCAATGACATCATTACCGGGGCTTTGATCGGCCTTCTGTATTCGCTGGTGGCCATGGGCTTTGTTGTGATTTACCGCGCCAGCAAGGTGTTCAACTTCGCGCAGGGCGAGCTTGTGATCATCGGCGGGTTCATCGTCTGGTTCACAACGATGCAAGCGGGGCTTAGCCTTTGGTTGTCGATACCCCTTTCGCTGGTTCTGGCCGGGCTGGTCGGGTACGCAATCGAACGGATTTTCCTGACAAAGCTGATCGGTGAATCGGTTTTCTCGATGGTCATGGTCACCGTCGGCCTTTTGATCCTGCTGCGCGGTTTGGTGCTGCTTGTGTTCGGTCCCGCGGTAAGACCCTTCCCGATCATTTTTCCGCTGAAACCCTTGTTCCTCGGCGATATGTTGATCCCGATGAACCTCCTGATAGGTGGGATCATCACCATTGTCGCGGCCGTCGGCCTGTCGTGGTTCTTCAACCGGACCCGGTCCGGCCTCCGTATGACCGCTGTGGCGGAGGACCACGTCGTAGCTTCCTCGATGGGCATTTCGGTGAAAGGCTCGATTGCCGTTGCCTGGGTTCTCGGGGCAATCCTGTCCACAATTGGTGCGATGATCTTTCTCAGCGGCAAATCGCTGACCTTCCTGGCCTCGGATATCGGGTTCGCGGCCCTGCCGGTGGCGCTCTTTGCCGGGCTGGAATCCATCGGCGGGCTTATCTTGGCAGGAATAATCATCGGCATCGCGCAGAGCTTGACCACCAACTACCTTGATCCGTTGATCGGTGGCTCGCTCGGCAGTGTCGTTCCATATATCATAATGCTTGCCATTCTGCTGATCCGGCCGACCGGCCTGTTCGGCTGGCGCACAATCGAACGGGTGTAATCCATGGATCCTTCTGGCGTATTCCCGACAAGCTATCGCAGTGACAGACGTTTGATCCGAACGCGCTGGCAGTTTCTGGCCCTCGTCGTATTCATGGCTCTACTGCTGTTGGCGCCTTACCTGGTGAGCAGCCGTATCATCGCTATCCTGAATATGATGATGATCAGCGCCGTCATCGCCGTCGGGCTTCAGATCTGCACCGGCTATGCGGGCCAGATCAACCTGGGTCAGGCGGCGTTCATGGGGGTCGGCGCCTATACGGCCTCGATACTGGCCTCGAAGACCGGCCTTACGTTTCTGCTGACCATTCCTCTGGCCGGGCTCTCGGCTGCGCTGTTCGGCTTTCTCTTTGGCTTGACCGCGGCGCGGATCAAGGGGTTCTATCTGGCACTGACCACGATTGCAGCTCAGTTCCTGTTCCACTTTGCCGTATTGAACCTGCCGTCAACCTGGCTGGGTGGGTCGAACGGTATCACCGTGCCCCCGGCCGAGCTTTTCGGGCTGCGATTTGTCAGCGAATCTTCGCAGTTCTATCTGAATTTCGCCGTGACCGCGATCATGGTGGCGGGCGCGTTCGGGATCGTTCGGTCACGCTTCGGCCGTGCCTTCGTGGCGGTCAGGGATGATGACGTGGCCGCGGGTATAATGGGGATCAATGTCGCGGCCACAAAGGCAAATGCCTTCCTGATCGGCGCTTTCTATGCGGGCGTCGGCGGGGCGCTTTGGGCCTATCTGATCCGCTTCGTGGGGGTAGACCAGTTCACCCTGTTTCACTCGATCTTCTTCGTCGCGATGATCATCGTCGGCGGGATGGGTTCAATCGTGGGGGCCCTGATCGGCGTCTTCATTATCCGCATCATCCAGGAAATTATCGCGACGGTCGGCCCCAATATCGCCGACTCGGTATCATTCCTTGGCGGTGACATCGTGTTCGCTGGCATGAATGTCGTTCTTGGCGGCGTGATCGCATTGTTTATGATCCTCGAACCCAAGGGGCTGATGCACCGCTGGAACATCCTGAAGTCGTCATACCGTATCTGGCCGTTTCCTTACTGAGAAATAGAGCGGCTCTAAACCTGGGAGGAAGAATATGACTTACCAATCGAATCGAGGTCTTCGCGGCTTACTGGCAGCGGCTGCCTTGGCGGCCGCGGCGACCATGCCTTTGAAGGCGCAGGCCGAAGAGACCTATAATCTCGCCCTGCTGTCGGACTTTTCCGGCCCTTATGCTGACATCATGCCCATCCTGGCAGGCGGACGCGAAGCTGTGTTCACCTGGTGGAATGAAACCCGCGGCAAGGAACTTGGCGTCACGCTGAACTACAAAAACTACGAAACCCGCTATGACGCGGCACAGGTGGCAAGTCTCTGGCCCGGGATCAAATCGGAACTGGACCCGATTGCGGTTGTCGGCCTCGGCGGGCCTGACGTCGCGGCCCTTTCCGAACGCCTGCCGGAAGACAAAATCCCGATGTTCATGGCCACAGCGGCCTACGGTTTTGCCTGGCAACCGGATGCCTGGATTTTCAACCCACGCCCAACCTATTCGCACGAAAGTGTCGGCTTTCTGAACTGGATGCGTGAACAGCGCGGAGGAGACGAACCGCTCAAGGTTGCGATCCTCGCCTCCGAAGCATCGCCTGCCTATGTCGACATGGCAAAGGGCCTTGAACTCTATGCCGAAGAGCACCCCGAGGAGATCGACCTCGTCGAGGTCATCTATACCGAAGTTCAACCCACCGATCTGACGGGGCAAATGCGCCGCGTTGTACGAGCCGGGGCCGAGGCGCTGGTAATCCAAACTAACACCTCTATCGTGGTTGCCGCGAAACGTGGGCTGCAGGCCAACGGGGCGAACATCCCGATCATGATGAGTTCGCATAACGGGCTTCCAGCCTCGGGTGGCGCGCTTGGCGGGCTTGAGCAAATGGAGGGGGACTTTGAAGCCTACGGCATGGCGATTGCGGCCGATGAGGACACTCCCGCGCGACAATTCTACGAGACATTGGTTGCCGATTACGGACTCGAAGCACCTTGGAACGTCGTGACCGCAATGGGCGTATCTCAGGGTCTCTATACCGTGACCGTGATCGATCACGCGATCGAGGCGAACGGCGCCGAGGGCCTGACCGGAGAGATGGTACGTGAGGCGCTTTTTGCCAAACCGATCACCACCGAAGAAACCCATGGGTTCCTGCCGACCTTGTCCTTTACGCCAGAAGCACCGTTCCCATTGGAAGGCCTCAAAGTGAATGTGGGCACCGTCAAAGATGGGAAAATCACCATCGCGGCAACGGGTGTCGACGTTCCGCAAGTTGAGAAATGGTGAATTAATCCGGGCGCCGCAGTCGCGGCGCCCGTTCTGATCCTTAGCCCCGGGCAATATGACCATGCTGGAACTCAACAACGTAGAGGTGACATATTCCGACGTCATCCTGGCGCTCAAAGGCGTGTCCATGACAGTCCGTGCGGGACAATGTGTTGCTCTGCTCGGTGGCAATGGCGCAGGAAAAAGCACGACGCTTAAAGCCATCTCGGGAACGCTCAAATCCGAGGATGGAACCGTTTCGGCGGGGTCCATCGTTCTGGACGGAACTCCCATTCAGAACATGGAAGCCTCGGAAGTCGTGAAGAACGGTCTCATCCATGTGATGGAAGGGCGGCGCGTTTTGCGGCATCTGACGTCAGAGCAAAACCTGATCGTCGGCGGGCACATGGTGCCCAACTCCGCCGAGCTGAAAAAGCGCCTGGACCATGTTTACACCTTGATGCCCCGGCTTGCGGACCTGCGCAACCGCACCTCTGGCTTCATGTCTGGTGGCGAACAACAACTGCTGCTGATCGGCCGGGCCATGATGGCCAGCCCCAAGATCATCGCGATCGACGAACCGTCGTTGGGATTGGCCCCGATGATGATCCGGGATGTTTATGAAGTGCTCAAGCAGCTCAAGTCAGAAGGCACGACCTTCTTCCTGGTCGAACAAAACAGCGCCGCGGCGCTATCGATCGCCGACTATGCCTATGTGATGGAGAACGGCCGGATCGTGATGGACGGCCCTGCCGACAAGCTTGCTGACAACGAGGACATCAAGGAATTCTATCTCGGCGTCACCGCATCGGGCGAGCGCAAAAGCTATCGAGATATCAAACACTATCGCCGCCGGAAGAGATGGCTGGGATAGAAAGGAACGAAGATGAGTAACCTGCTTTCCATCAAAGGTCGTACCGCATTTGTAACCGGAGCGGGGCAAGGCGTTGGTCGGCAAGCCGCGCTTTATCTGGCGGAACACGGAGCCGGTGCCATCGTTGTCAACGATTTTCACGCCGAACGGGCCGAAAGCGTTGCCGCGGAAGTGGAGGCAGCGGGTGCAAAGGCTCTGCCACTCGCCTTCGACGTCTCGGATTTCGACGCGGTTGGCGCGGCGTTTGCCGAAACGCAGACCACATTTGGCGGCGTGGATATTCTGGTCAACAATGCGGGCAACGCCGGGCCGACATCGCGGCTCGACGATCTGGTCCCTTTTTGGGAATCCGATCCCGACGAATGGCGCCGCTGGATGGCCACCAATTTCGATGGGGTGCTGAACTGCACCCGTCACGCCATGCCGTTGATGGTTAACAGTGGCTATGGGCGCATTGTGACCGTCATTTCCGACGCCGGCCGTGTCGGTGAACCGCATCTGGCGGTTTATTCCGGGGCCAAGGCCGGTGCGGCCGGCTTCATGCGGGCAATTGCAAAGGCCGGCGGCCGGTTCGGGATCACCGCGAATTGCGTCGCCTTGGGGGGCACAAGAACTCCGGCTGTCGCCGACCTGATCCCGGATGCAGAGACCGAGAAGCGGGCATTGTCGCAGTACGTGATCCGCCGTCTGGGCGAGCCGGAAGACCCCGCCGGAATGATCCTGTTCCTCTGCTCGGATGCTGCCAGCTGGATCACCGGTCAAACCTATCCGGTGAATGGCGGGTATTCTTTTGCCTGCTAGAGCCGCCATCGGACGGCTGCCGCCTCTAGTTGGAGCTGTCCGAAAAAACGCTGTCATTATCTGCCCCGAGCTCGGGGGGCAGATCCGGTATCGCGGTTTCGAAACCATCGAATTTCAACGGCTGGACAATAAAAGTCTCGGCCTTGCCGCCGTCATGCGTAATCTTGCGCAGCAGCTGGCGCGCACGCACATGGGGGTCGTCCAACGTTTCGACCAGGGAATTGACCGGACCCCATGGCACCCCCGCCTTATCCAGAAGGTCGCCCCATTCGGCGCGCGTCTTGTTGACCAAAATCGCCGCGATTTCTTCGCGCAGCGCGGCCTTGCGGGCGACACGGTCGCGGCCTGTCAACGGCGCAAGATCCGCCCTGTTGATCACATCGCAGAACGGTTTCCAGAACCAGTCCTCATGCGCGATGGACAAGGTCAAGAGCTTGCCGTCTTTGCAGGTGAACACGCCATAGCCCGGCTCGGCGATAAATTCGCCCAGCGGTGTTCCATTGGCGGCGGGAACGAGGAATGCGGTCAACATCGAAACCACCGCATCCGACATGGACACGTCCACGTAACGCCCCTGCCCTGTGCGCTGGCTCGACACCACCGCCGACAGGATTGCGATCGCCGCGAACAACGCCGCGCCAACATCCGCAAGGGGGATCGGCGGCACAGGGCCGGGCTGCTTTGCATCGGCCTGATCGGCCAGCAAACCGCCAACCCCTTCATAGCTCAGGTCATGGCCAGCCCTGTCACGATAGGGGCCGTCCTGCCCGTAACCCGAAATCGATACATAAACCAGCCGCGAGTTGACACGACGCATGTCCTCGAAACCGGCACCCAAGGCCGCAAGCTTGCCAGGGCGGAACCCTTCGACGATGACATCCGATTCCTTGGCCAGTTCGCGAAACCGTGCCAGCCCCTCGGCCGATTTCAGATCCAACGCAACGCTGCGCTTGCCTCGGTTCAGTGCCCGGAACAAGGGCGGAAATTGCCGGGCCGGATCGCCGACACCCGGTCGTTCGATCATGATCACCTCGGCTCCCATGTCGGACAACAGCATTGTGGCATAGGGACCGGGAAACTGTTCGGCAAGGCTGAGAATTTTCAGGCCGGCCAGGGGTGTAGTGCTCATATCAATCTCCAGCTCTTTTGTTTTCCACGTGCGGGTCCGCCCGAGTGCAGCGCAAATCGCCGCAAAAGACAAGGCGAAAAACCAATAATATGTATAATTATCAGGAGCTTAGCATGAGTGAAGCAAAGCAGACGCTATTCGTTGAGCGGGTCGAAAAAACTGAATGGATTACCTTCCAGCGCACCGAACAGCTCAACGCAATGTCAACGCAGATGCTGCGCGAGATGGCGGCAGCACTGGAATCGGCGCTGGCCGACGATGGGGTGCGTACAATTGTCCTGACCGGCTCTGGCCGGGCATTCTGCGCCGGTGCCGATCTGAAAGAAGTTGCTGGCGCCAAACATGCACCAGGCGAGCCGGATCTTCTGGATCTTGTCGATCACACGTTTGGGCTGATGCGACATGGCCCGAAACCGGTGATCGCCGCAGTGAACGGGCTGGCGATGGCGGGCGGTTTGGAAATGGTGATGGCCTGCGATCTGGTCTTTGCCGCCGAAAGCGCGCAACTGGGCGACGCACATTCCAACTTTGGCGTCTTTCCCGGGGCCGGCGGTGCGGCGATCCTGCCGCGTAGGATTGGCCTGAACCGCGCGAAATACCTGCTGTTCTCGGGCGAGAACGTTTCGGCACGGGACATGATGGACTGGGGACTGGTGAACAAGGTCGTCGCGGACGAAGACCTGCGACAAGCGGTGCAGGCCTTTACCGACAGGCTGGCAGAAAAAAGCCCGGCGGTCTTACGCCGCATGAAGACGGTTGCCAATCGGTCGCTGGACGTGGACGAAACCGCCGCGCTTTCCGAAGAGATGCTGAACCTGCGCGCGCACATGCGATCCTGGGACATGCACGAGGGTCTGTCGGCGTTCAATGAAAAACGAAAACCGCAGTTTCGCGGATACTAGGTCAGGAGGACAAACGATGCAGGACATTTACATCGTTGGCGTCGGGATGACGCCGTTCGGAAAGTTCCGGGACAAAACCATCAAGGACATGACCGGCGAGGCCGTCGCCGCCGCGCTTTCCGATGCCCGAGTGACGGCAGATCGTATCGACGGCGCATTCTTCTCGAACGCGGTGCAGGGCCACATGGAGGGCCAGCACATGATCCGCGGCGAAATCGCGCTGCGTGAAATGGGCATTCAGGGCATTCCGGTGGTGAATGTCGAAAACGCCTGCGCCAGCGCCTCGACCGGGTTCAAACTGGCAGTCGATTTCCTCAAGGCCGGCAATGGCGACTGCTGTCTCGCCGTGGGCGCCGAAAAGATGTATTCTGACGACCGTGCGTTGATGTTTTCGGCCTTCGACAGCGGCTGGGACGTCAGCAACAGCGAAGAGGTCGCGCAACGGCTGGCCGATCTGGGTGCAGGGGTCGAGGAACCCGAAGGATCGAAATCGCCCAAGCCCTACAGCGTGTTCATGGATGTCTACGCAGGCTTCGCCCGGCTGCACATGAAGACCTTTGGCACAACTCAGGAACAGTTCGCCGCCGTCGCCGCCAAGAACCATGCGCATTCCGTGCATAATCCACTGGCGCAATACCGAGAAGCCATGAGCGTCGATCAGGTATTGGCCGCGCCGCCGATCACCTATCCGCTGACCCTGCCGATGTGCGCCCCGATCTCGGACGGGGCCGCTGCGGCCGTTTTATGCACCGGCGAGGGGATAAAACGTCTGGGCCTAGATCCCGCGCGCGCGATCAAGGTCAAGGCCGCGATCCTGCGCTCGGGCACCGATCGTCCGCCGGAAGATTACAAGAACCACCTGACCCGGCTTGCCGCGCTTGAGGCCTATGAACAGGCCGGGATCGGCCCCGAGGATATATCGGTGGCCGAAGTGCATGACGCCACGGCCGTGGGCGAAGTGATCCAGATCGAGAACCTCGGATTTGTCGAATTCGGCGAGGGCGGTCCCGCCAGTCTGCGCGGCGAGACAAAGATCGGCGGACGCATTCCGGTGAACCCCTCGGGCGGGTTGGAATCCAAGGGCCACCCGGTCGGTGCCACAGGGATAGGGCAGGTTTTCGAACTGGTCACGCAACTGCGCGGCGAAGCTGGCGCGCGCCAGGTCGAAGGGGCAAAGAATGCCATCGCCGAAAACGGCGGGGGGTTGCACGGGGTAGAAGAAGCGGCCGCCTGCGTCATCATTCTGGGCCGTTGAAACAAGGAGACGAACCATGGAAAACGTGATCGCCGCCGCTCAGGCAATCTATACAGATGAGCAACGCATGTTGCTGGAAAACTTCCGCAAGATGGCCGAGGCAGAGTTCGCGCCGCTGGCCGAGAAATACGAGAACCTCGGCCACCCCCCCGATGCGAAAACCCTGAAGTCCCTGTTCGCCAAGGTCGAGGAATTCGGGCTGATCAGCGGCCTGATCCCCGAAGAGGAAGGCGGTGCCGGAATCGACCGCATGACCTATGGCATCCTATACGAGGAACTGGCCCGGATATGGGCCGATCTGGCAATCGCGGTGCTGATTCAGGGTCATGCCGTGTTCGCGGTCAACCTCTTGGGAAATGTGGCGCAGAAAGAGGCCTATCTGAAGCCGCTCCTGCGCAGCGAACGGATCTGTGCCACCTGTATTTCCGAACCAGAGGTCGGTTCGAACGTACGCGAGGTCAAGACACGTGCGGACCGAGAGGGCGATAAGATTTTCGTCACTGGCCAGAAGCTCTGGATTTCCAATGGGGCCCAGTCGGATTTCGCCATCGTTGTCTGCAATCTGGACGACGGTATTTCCATGGTCATCGTCGACCGCGACACCGGCAACTATGAGAGCCGCGAATTGCGCAAGATGGGACTTGTCGGTGCATCGACCTGTGAATTGTTTTTCGACCGGGCGGAAACCACCGCCGAGCATGTTCTGGGTAATGCAGGCGGCGGCCTGTTCCAGACGTTGAAACTGTTTGAGAGCGCGCGTGTGTTTGTTGGCCTGACCAGCATCGGCATTGGTCAGGCGGCATTGGAATGTGCGGTCAAATATGCCCAGGAACGCGAGCAGCATGGCAAGCCGATTGGCGGGCACCAGTTGATTCAAGGCTACCTGGCCGACATGGCCACGCACCTGGATGCCGCGCGCCTGTTGTGCCAGCGCGGGCTGCAACTTCTGGACCTGGGCGTGCGCTGTGACACCCAGACCTCGATGGCGAAATGGTATGCAACCGAAATGGCCGTCGAAATCGCCGGCAAAGCGGTGCAGATCCACGGCGGCAACGGCATCACCAAAGAGTTCGACGTTGAACGGCACTTCCGCAATGCAAAGGTCATGCCGATTCCCGATGGCACCACCGAAATCCAAAAACTGGTCATCGGGCGCAACCTGACCGGGCTTAACGCGTTCTGAAATCGTGACTCTAAGAATTGCGGCCGGGGATTCCCGGTCGCCTTATCGTAGGCCCCCGGTCCGGGGGGGGCGGCCAACGGATCATGCCCCAACCGGCGCTGCGGGACGCGTTTGATCAATGCCTGTCCCGCGTCAGTGGCAAAAAACTCACGGTTCAGGTCGGTTTCGATATAACCGGGGCAGATGGCATTCACCCGGATGCCATGCCGCGCCCATTCAAGCGCCAGAGACCGGGTCAGTTGAATCAGCCCTTCCTTGGACGCGGCATAGGCGGACACATGGCTGGCCACCCGTGTGCCCAGAAACGAGGCGACATTGACGATACAGCCCCCGCGTCCGGCATCAATCATCGCTTTGGCGGCGATACGTGCGACATGAAATGCGCCCTTGAGATTTGTGTCTATGATCGCGTCGATTTCGGCCGGCCCGTGTTCCAATGCGGGAAGAGATGCCGTCGTTCCGGCATTGTTGATGACAGTGTCAAAGACCCGTCCCTTCAGCGCGGCTTCCACCGACTTCGGGTCCGCCACGTCCATCTCTATCACATCGGCCTGCCCCCCTTCCGCCGCTATCTTTGCGGAAAGCTCAGACAAGCGGGCGACGCGGCGGGCGGCCAATGTGACGTCGACATCCTGCCCCGCCAGCAGTTCGGCGAAATGCTCGCCCAATCCCGAAGATCTGGCGGACGACTATCAATTCATCCCGGGCCAGTACGTCACGCTGCGCCGTGCCGATGATATCGATGGTGTGCGGCGATGCTATTCGGTCAGCTCCGGCCGAGACGATGGCGAGTTGCGCGTTCTGGTCAAGCTGCTGGAAGGCGGAGCGTTTTCCTCTTTCGTTCATAGCGAACTGCCACCGGGCACCGAACTTGATGTCATGACGCCCGAAGGCACATTCGGATCAAAGATACGACAAGGCGGACCACGCACCTATCTCGCCCTGGCCCCGGGCAGTGGAACTACTCCAATCATTTCGATCATCCGCTCGGTGCTTGCCACCGAGGCCGGGGCCAACTTCATCCTTTTTTACGGCAGTCGAACGCTAAGTTCCATCATCTTCCGCGACGAATTGAACGATCTCAAGGATACCTATCCCGGACGGTTCTCTCTTTTTCATACACTGACGCGCGAAGGCACCGATTCCCCACTATTCTCGGGCCGGCTTGATGCGGAAAAGCTGCGCAAGTTCTCCGGTGCCCTGTTCGCTCCGGCAGAAATAGAAGATGCTTTTCTTTGCGGCCCCGCCGAGATGATTCAGGAACTCAAGACCGCGCTCCGCGACCTAGGCGTTGAAGAGAACCGTTTTCATGACGAGCTGTTCGCTCCCGCCGATGCTGACAATACCGCCACCGTCACGCTTGCGCCGCTTACGGCGGAAGCCGCCACTGGAGAAGGAGTTCAGGTCACGGCGATCCATGATGGCACCGCCCGCAGCTTTGTGATGACACCTGATCAGGAAAGCGTGGTCTCCGCCGCCGCAGCAGGTATCGAACTACCCTATTGCTGCAAGGGCGCAATGTGTTCCACCTGCCGCGCCAAAGTTATCGAAGGCGAGGCAGAGATGACGCTGAACTATGCTTTGGAGCCTTGGTAGTTGAAGGAGAACTTTGTCCTGACCTGCCAGGCCCGTCCGAAAACCAAAAAACTGACAGTCGATTTCGACCACGTTTGACCTGTGCCGCTTTCCGCGACACCCCACGGGCGCGCGGGGCCGGGATCCCCAAGACCTTCGCCAAGTTGAAAGTCTTGGGTCCACGAAAACCCGCGTGCCAGTGTCGGCTAAAAGGTCGGATTCAGGCAAAGCGCACAGAACCCGATCTCAGCGGTCTTTTTGGTTGACGATCAGTTCTGCATTTTCGGGTAGTTCCGAAACAATGTTCACCTCGTCAGCACGAATTCGTGCATGCAGTTTGAAGGTATCAGCGGCGGCTGCTTCTGCGGCGGAAGCGTCGGCACCGTCTTCCAGCACAAGCGAGAGGCGGATCATGTCGCGATCGTTCTCGCGCGTTACCACGGCCTGCGCGGCCTTTGCGCCCGGCGTGCCGATGACAACTTCTTCAACCACGCGCGGATAAACGAAAATCTCGCGCACTTTGACCGCTGCCCCGACCCGTCCCTGCAATGCTGAAATCCGGCTGACGGTGCCATCCGCGTTGCTTTCCAGGGCAAAGGCGCTGTCGCCGGTGCCGAACCGGATCATCGGCCAGGTGGCATCGCGCGCGGTCACGACAACCTCGCCAGGTTCGCCATGAGCGACCTGTTCGCCGCTGACCGGATCGCAGATCTGCACCACGCGGTCGGGATGAACCAGGTAGCCTTCGCCGCCATCCTCATAGGCGACAAGGCCCAGATCGGCGGTGGCATAGGCGGCCCAGGTGGACACGCCGTATTCGGCCTCGATCCGGCGGCGCTTGGCCATCCAGTCGCCCATCTCACCGCCGAGGAAGGCTGTCTTCACCTTCCATGCGTCGCGGCCATAGGTTTCGATCACCTTGTCCGCCAGCGTCAGGAAAAACGCGGTCGAAGCGCAGATCGAAGTCACGCCGGTTTCGGCGATGATCTGTGCCTGAAGCTCCGTATTGCCGACGCCTCCGGGGATCACCGTGGCGCCTGCGGCCTGTGCCGCTTCGTCGAACAAAAGCCCCGCGGGCACCAGATGATACATCCAGGTGTTCAGGATGATATCCCCCGGCCCCACGCCTGCCGCCTTGAACAGCCGGTCAAGGCCGTGGCCGCCACCGTCCGAAAGGGCCGGTTCGAAAATCGGGCCGGGGGACACGTAGATCCGCCCGACATCCTTCAGATCCGAGGCCAGGAACCCGCCAAAGGGCGGGTTCTCGCGCTGGATCTTCAGAAGCTCTTCTTTTTTCATCACTGGAAGACGCGAGAGGTCCGCCACCGATGTGACAGCTGCCGGATCGAATCCGGCAGCCGTAAATCGCGATTTCAGGCCAGGAGCTTTTTCGGCCGCAGCGGCATAGGCTTGAGCTATATCTTTGTAGATATCATCAGACATTTCCATGCCTCCTCGTCCAATCGGGCGTTAAAGCGGGCAGTCCTTACGGAAGTTCGGCGCGCGCTTCTCGCGGTGCGACAACACACCTTCCTTGACGTCCTCGCTCATGAAGCCAAGCATCTCCAGCGCGGTCGACGCATCAAAGATCGGCCCGGCCTGGCGCAGCCAGTTGTTCAGCGAATACTTGGTCCAGCGAATCGCGCTTTGCGAGCCGTTGGCCAGTTCGACGGCTGTATCCAGCGCGATCTGCTGCAGCTCGTCATCCTCGACGCACATTGATACCAGACCGATACGCTCGGCCTCTTCGCCCGACACCGGCTTGCAGGTCATCAGATAGTATTTCGCCTTGGCCATCGAGGTCAGCAGCGGCCAGATAATCGCCGCGACGTCACCGGCGGCAACACCAAGGCGGGGATGACCATCGACAATCTTGGCCTTCTTTCCGGCGATCGAGATGTCGGCCAGGATGGCAACCACAAGGCCTGCGCCGGCCGCAGGGCCATTGATCGCGGAAATGATCGGCTTGTTGCAGTTGATGATGTTATAGACGAGATCCTTGGCTTCTTTCCACGTCTTCATGATCTCGTGCGAATTGCCAATCATGTTTTCGATCAGGCTGAAATCACCCCCGGCGGAAAATGCCTTGCCCGCACCGGTCACGATGACCGAATTGATGTCTGGGTCACGGTCGATATCGATCCACATGTCCGTCATCTGAGTGTGGGTTTCGGCATCGACCGAGTTGAATGTCTCGGGCCGGTCGAACGTGATGCGCAGGACGCGATCCGCCGGGTAGTCAAATTTCAGTTTATCGTATTTTGCATAACGATCCGACATGGTTCTATTTCCTCCGTGGGGTATTGAGTCAGCCAGGCAGTCCCAGGACGGCCTTGGACAGGATGTTTCTTTGGATTTCGTTCGATCCACCGTAGATCGTGGTAGGTCTGGCCTTGTAGAAACTCGCCAGAACATCGACACTTACGTTGCCGACCTGAAGCGGCCCGATGGAGCCGCCATCGGGACCGGCTGCTTCGATCATCAGCTCGGTGATGCGCTGGAAGCATTCAGTCACCCAAATCTTCAGCATGGACACATCCGCACCGAGCGTCTCGCCACGTTTGAGCTGATCTGCAAAACGGGCATAAAGCGCGGCATGATCTTCCACATCCAGTGCCGCCTGGGCAAAGCGGTCACGGAACACCGGATCGTCAAACGCGCCACGGCCACGGGCAAAGCTTTCAAGCTGTCCCAGAGCGTTCTGGGCCAGACTTGGCGAACCGATGAAAATGCGTTCGAAGCTCAAGAGAGCCTTGGCCATCGTCCAACCCTTGTTCAGCTCGCCCACGAGGTTCTCGCGGGGCGTCCGTGCATTGTCAAAGAAGACCTCGCAAAACTCGGTCTCGCCCGACAGGGTCGTGATGGTGCGCACCTCGACTCCGGGTTGATCCATCGGAGCGAGCAGGAAACTGATGCCCTGCTGTTTCTTCGGCGCATCGGGATCGGAGCGCACCAGCATGAAAATATGCGTGGCGTCATGCGCCATCGTGGTCCAGATCTTCTGTCCGTTGATGACAAAGTCGTCGCCGTCAATCTCTGCGCGTGTGCGCAGGTTCGCCAGATCGGACCCGGCGCCGGGTTCCGAATAGCCCTGACACCAGATATCTTCGCAACTCAGGATACGCGGCAGCCAGTAATCTTTTTGTTCCTGGGTGCCGAATTTGATGATCAGCGGCCCGACCATCTGCACGCCCATGTCGCGGCCGCGATTGACGCCCCAGCGCTGCTGCTCTTCGTAAAAGATCAGCAACTTGGCGGCGTTCAGCCCCATACCGCCGAATTCAGCGGGCCAGGCTGGCGCGACCCAGCCCTTGGCGTGAAGCTTGCGGTGCCAATGTTCGATCTCGGCGAACTTCGGTCGGTGCGGCAGGTGACGCAGCTCCTCGGGATATTCCGCCTCGAAGAACTGGCGCACTTCTTTGCGGAACTCTGCATCGGTCATAGCGTTCCAGTCGGTCATTGTGCTGCCCCCTCTGCTTCGCGTGCCTCGAACCATATCCGCCTGTGATAGGCATCGTCGCCCAACCAGGCCGACAGCACCAGCGCCCGGTTCAGGTAGAGCCCGATATCGAACTCATCCGTGTACCCGACGGCCCCGTGCAGCTGGATGGCGTCGCGGGTGATTTTCTTGGCGGCCGTGACGGCGCGCGCTTTGGCGCGGCTGGCAATCGGGGCCCGAACCTTCGGATCGGTTTCGCTGTCCATCTGCGCAAGCGCCTCCCGCACTCCGGCCTGCGCGACCTCGCACATCACGTTGAGGTCGACGGCACGGTGCTGGATGACCTGGAATGATCCGATCGGCTTGTCGAACTGCTCCCGCGTCTTGATGTAGTCGAGCGTGATCTCGAAGGCGCGCTCGCTCAGGCCGACAAGCTCGGCCGCGGCAAGCGCCGTTGCATCGGCGACAGCCTCGGCCAGTGCAGTGAGAACCGCACCGCTGCTGGCCAATTCCGCGGCCGGAGTTCCCGAAAACGAAAGCTCGCCCAGAGAGCTGCCATCCGCCTGCGTCCGCTTGTCGATGACAAGCCCCTGCGCGTCTGCCTCAGCCAGAACCAGAACCGGACCATCATCCTGTTCGGCCACGACAAGGAACCCGTGCGAACCGATCGCACCGACGACCCAGGCCTTGCTACCGGTCAGCTTTCCGTCCGCGTATCGGCAGGTCGCATCGGCAGGCGCCCCGTCGGGGCCGCGTTCCTGCCAGGCAACCGCCAATGAAATTTCGCCGCCGATGAGCTGTGCCATCTTCGGATGATCCGGACAAAGGCGGCGCAGAAGGCCGAGGCTCAGACCGATCGTCGACACGACCGGTTCCGGGGCAATCACACGGCCGACTTCCTCGGCGATGACACCCCCGGCGGCTAGGCCCATGCCAAGCCCGCCCTGATCTTCGGGCACCGCCACGCCGAAAACACCGGCCTCGGCCAGTTCCCGGACCATCTCCGGATCGAAACCGCCCCCGGCATCACGGAGTTGTCGGGCTCTGTCACTTCCGCCCGCCCGTTCAAACAACGTGCGCACGCTCTCGCGCAACAGGCGAAGGTCTTCTTGTTCGCTGGAAAGGATATCAGTTTGTGTCATTTTGTTTTCGCTGGATCATCACGGGGGTGTCGGTCGAAAAAACGACCTCGCCCTCGGGGTTTCTGGCGCTGAGCGTATAGTGCAAAACACCTCTGTCGGGCTTGCTTTTTGACGGTGTGACCGAGTTGACCGTCAGTTCGACATCAAGGGGTTCGTTCGGGTGCACAGGCCGCAGCCAGCGCAAATTGTCAAAGCCCATGCCGCCGATATTGGCAACATCGACCATCATCTCGGTCATGACCGGCTTGAACACCTCAAGCATGGTCTGAAAGCCCGAGGCGATCAGGCTGCCATGTATGGCGGTTGCATAGTCTTCATCGGTGTGCAGCCGCTGCGGATCCCATTCCTTGGCAAAGGCCTTTATTGAATCCGCGCTCATCGGAGCGCTGCGAAAGCGATAGACTTGGCCCGGCGAGAAGTCTTCCAGATACCTCAAGAGGCACCCTCCTTTGCGAAACCGTCATCGTATCCGCTCGCATCCTTGGATATTCGGATGCGGTTGAATTCTTCCAGCTTCGGATAGGTTTGCTTGAACGCCACCAGGAACTCACCCATCGGCGCGTCGAAATAGAGACCACGGTCGTTCACATATTCCATGTGCCGGTGATTCTGTTCGTCGAACTCATGAAAGAGCGCGTCGTGATAGCCGTCGAAGACCAGGGGTTTGACCCCGAATCTTTCACACAGTTCCATGTTGAATGCAGGTGTCACCTTGTAGGCCTCATTCCCCAACCACAGCTGAACATAGCCGTGGTAGATAAAGAGATCGGTCCCCATCAACTCCTGCAACTTGGGTGTATTCAGGTGGTTGCGCACATCCGCGAACCCCAGAGCGGCAGGGATACCCACAGCACGCAAACAAGCCGCCAGAAGAATTGCCTTGGGAACGCAAAACGCCGCTTCCGCCCCAGCGATACGGCTGGCACGGTAAGAGTCCTCATCCAGCGCAAAACAATAGGGATCATAGCGAATATCGTCGCGCACCGCTTCGAACAGGCGGATCGCCTTATCTCGATTGGTTGCGCCCACAGGAAGATCACGCAAAGCCGATGTCACGAAACCCTGCACTTCCAAGCTATCGCTTTCCACAAAGCGCGATGGCATGACATAACGCTCAGCTTCAGTCGGCAGGTCATCGTCAGACTTGTCCATTGGACCCTCCTTTTTTCTAACAATTGTTAGATTACCGATTCAAAACCTGCCCGTCAACGGGATTTACTCTGTCTTTGGTTGGTCCAAGCCATAACGCGTATTGTCTTCGCCCAGAGTGGCTGCAACTCCGACCGAATTTCCGGAAGAACGGAACTCCGGGGCAATTGGCAGCGGCAAAGCGGGCGCGTCCCGGCCGGAGATTTTTACGGTCCGCCCGAACACGTCACGCGCTTTGAAATGCGGGCCACGCGCCGCCTCGGCGGGCGTCTTCACGACCGAACAGCAGCAATCTGCCGCAGCCAGCAAAGGCTCCCAATGGGTCGAGGGGTGTTCCCTCAGACGACGTGCAACCTCTGCGGCACAGGCATTTGGATCGGACCAGTCATCGCGAAGGGCCACCGGCAAACCAATGACATCGCAGAACGACTGCCAGAACTTTTCTTCCAACGCGCCGACGGCGATCTGACGCCCGTCCGCAGCCGTATAAAGCCGATAACGGGCCAGGCCACCCGTCAGACGGCTGCAACCGCTTTCGATGTTCTGCCCGGCAATCACACCTTCGGCATGGGCCCAATAGGCAAAGGCGAACGCCCCCTCGGCCATTGCGATATCCAGATGCGTCCCCTGCCCGCTTGCCTGCCGCGCAATCAGGGCCAGCAGGATATTCATCACCGCAGGATAGGTTCCGCCTCCGATATCGGCGACCAGCCCGAACGGGGCTGTTGGCTGGTCATCCGGTCCGCGACTGAGCGACAGGATACCCGCATCACCGACGTAGTTGAGATCGTGGCCGGCGGCGCTGGCCTTTGGTCCGGTCTGGCCATAGCCGGTGATCGAACAATAGATGAGACCGGGATTGATCTTTCGCAACGCTTCATAACCAAGCCCCAGCCGGTCCATCACGCCGGGACGAAACTGCTCTACCAGAACATCGGCCTTCTCGATCAAAGGGCGCAGACGTTCCACTGCGCCCCTTGACTTGAGGTCGATGGCCACCGATCGCTTGCCGTGGTTCAACACGGCAAATCCGATGCTCTCTCCGTCGATCCTGGGCTCGGTTTGGCGCGCGTCCTCGCCGACTCCGGGCCGTTCGAACTTGATCACTTCGGCGCCGGCCTCGGACAGCATGAGCGTCGCCATCGGACCGGGAAGAAGGGTGCTGAAATCCAGCACCAGGATATCCTTGAGAGGTTGAGCCATCTTCATTGCCTCAGGCGAAGCGCGCTGCGCCGTTGTTCAGAACAACCACGTCGCGTGCAGGAATAGACGCTCGAAACCGGACCTCGCCGTCCTCTTCCCAGATTTCGAACCGCACGGTTTCGCCGGGATAGACCGGAGCCGAGAACCGAACATCCAGACCGACAAGCCGGGCAGAATCATAGTCAAGCAACGTCTTTAGAATCGCCCGGGCCGCCAGCCCATAGGTCGCCAGACCATGCAGGATCGGGCGGTCGAACCCGACAGAACGGGCCACATCCGGGTCAGCGTGAAGCGGATTGAAATCACCGCTGAGACGATAAATAAGGGCTTGGCGGGGCAGGGTATCGATATCACATATGTGATCAGGCGCCCGGTCAGGTAGCACTGCGGGTGCCGGACCTGCCTGGTTCTCACCGCCGAACCCCCCATCACCGCGACAGAAAGCCGACATCGCCACGCGCGCCAGTTTTTCACCGCTGTCCGCGTCGATAATATCACGGCTTTGGTAAATGACGGCTCCCTTGCCCTCGCCCTTGTCGGCGATGAAGTCGATCTTGCTGCGGCCGACAATCCGGCCATGTGTCGGCAGCGGCTTGTAGATGTCGAGCCACTGTTCTCCGTGCAGCACTTTTTGCCAGTTTACGCCGGTCTTGGGATCGCGCAGCCAGAAGCCGGGATACCCCAAAATGACCGCCATCGAGGGAACTGCCTTGAGCCCGTCCTCATAGACATAGGCCAGCTCCTTTTTGTCGGTCGGATCCTCGCCGAACCCAAGGCCGAGTGCATACAGGATGGTATCCCGCTCGGTCAGCGTCTGTTCGATTTCCTCAAAGTCCCAGTTCGACAGTGCCTCGAAATCCAATGGCATTTACTTTCCTCCCTTAGTTGCCGTCAGAGCGTGTTTTGCGATCCAAGTATCGCCGTGACCTGGCTGGACAGCACACCGCCGTTGCCATGCGCCAGCGCCAGGTCGATATCCTTCGACTGAATGCCCGGCGCGTCGCCACGGATCTGACGAGCAGCCTCGATCACTGTGAAGATGCCGTACATCCCGGGGTGCACGCAGGACAGGCCGCCGCCATTCGTGTTCACCGGCAAGACGCCGCCAGGCGCGATGCGTCCGCCCTCGACAAAGGCCCCTCCCTCGCCCTTGGCGCAGAACCCAAGATCTTCGAGAAACAAAATCGTGTTGATGGTGAAGGCATCATAGAGCTCGACCGCCTGGATATCCGCAGGGGTCACTCCGGCCGCCGCAAAGGCGCGCGCGCCCGAGTCGCGGGCCGCGGTCACGGTGAAATCCTTCATCTGGGAAATCTGCCGGTGCGAGCTTGCCGTCGCACTGCCCAGCACATAGACAGGCACCTTGGGGAAATCCCGTGCGCGGTCCGCGCGGACCATCACGATCGCGCCACCGCCGTCGGTGACAAGACAACAGTCGCGCACGGTCAATGGATCGCCCACCATGCGCGCGCCCAACACGTCTTCTCGGGTCAGCGGGCCGCGCTCGAACGCTTCGGGGTTGTGTTGTGCCCATGCCCGCGCAGCAACGGCCACGTCGGCCAGCTGCTCTCGGGTGGTGCCATATTCATGCATGTGCCGGGCTGCGGCCATCGCATAGGCCGAGATCGGATAGCGCGGATTATATGGCGCCTCGTAGGCCGGCGGACGTGAAGCGGTCACGAGTCTGCCCGATGCGGTGCGCTGGTTGGAGCCATAGACGATAAGAGCGACATCACACAGACCGGCATCAAGCGCCATGGTCGCGGACGTCAGGTAGTTTACGAAGGACGAACCGCCCGACATCGTGCCATCAATGAAACGGGGCTGGATGCCCAGATACTCCGCCGCCATAAGCGCCGGCATGCTGTCTTCCATCATGGTGCAGAACAGCCCGTCGACGTCGGACAGTTTCAGCCCGGCATCGCCAAGCGCCGCAAGCGCAGATTGCGCCATGACATCATAGGCCGTCAGGCCATGGGCTTCTCCGAAACCGGCATGACCGGTTCCCACGATGGCGGATTTCCCCCGAAGTTCTGTGGTCATGACTTATACCTCCGACGGCTTGAAGAGCACGGCCGGAACACCCTCGGCCTCGCCCACGAAAGCGGTTACAGCCATGTCGATGGCGACCTCACCCGGTGCAATGTCTTCGACCCGGCTCATCATTCGAACGCCCTCTTGAAGCTCGACCATGCACACGTTGTAGTCGCCACCGCGGTTTTGGCTGCGGCGCACGACGGTTGTGGTGTAGACCCGTCCCTTGCCGGTGGCCTGCTTCCACGAAATCGCGGCGCCATGACAATGTGGACACAGGACTCGCGGGAAAAAGTGATAGGCCCCGCAGTCGTCGCACTTGGGCAGCAGGATCTCTCCCTCTGCCAGCGCGCGTTGGAAAAGCTGGTCTGGTCCTTTGGCATCCTGCATAGGCGTTCTCCTTCAAGCGACCCAGTCTTTGTTCAAGCGTATTGATAATCTTTCTAACAATTGTTAGATTTAGTCAACCTTTCAGGATCAATTGAGAGAAACTCATGTCAGGTTCAGACTTAGCCCCCCTTTCCGGCAAACTCGTCGTTGCGCTGGAACAGGCAGTCGCTGCGCCTTTTTGCTCCTCGCGGCTGGCCGACGCCGGCGCGCGCGTGATCAAGATCGAACGCAAGGGCGCAGGCGATTTCGCCCGCGCCTACGATACCGCCGCCAACGGTGAAAGCGCCTATTTCACATGGCTGAACCGAGGCAAAGAATCGGTCGCCTTGGACATTAAAGCCGACGAAGACCGTGAAATCCTGCTCAGGATGCTGGAAAACGCAGATGTGTTTATTCAGAACCTGCTGCCGGGCGCGCTGGCCAAGCTGGGGCTCGATTCCGCGAGTCTGCGAGAGAGCTTCCCGCGTCTAGTGACCTGCGACATCACCGGATATGGCGAAGACGGCCCGATGCGCAACGCCAAGGCCTATGACCTTCTGGTGCAATGCGAGAGCGGTCTGGCATCAGTGACCGGTACACCCGACGGACCAGGACGGGTGGGCGTGTCGGTCTGCGATATCGCCACCGGTATGACAGCCCATGCTGGAATCTGCGAAGCACTTGTCGGGCGTGATCGCACCGGCAAGGGCAGCGGCGTTTCCGTGGCAATGTTTGATGTGATGGCCGACTGGATGTCGGTTCCACTGCTGTATCACGATTACCTTGGCAAGCCGACACCTCGTGTCGGACTGAACCACACGGTCATTTGCCCGTACGGGGCCTATGAATGCAAGGACGGTCAGCTTGTCGTCATTACCGTGCAACACAACGGCGAATGGCAACGGTTCTGTGAACACATACTGGGCGATGCGGCTTTGGCAACCGACCCCCGGTTCCATGACAACACGTCGCGAATTGAAAACAAACCCGCGCTCGAAGTTCTCATCAAGGACGTGTTCGCCTCGCATGACCGCGCCGAGATGCTGAAGCGGCTTGACGCTGCGGGCATTGCCTCGGGCGCGGTGAACGACGTGGCGACCCTGTCCGGTCACCCCCAGCTTGACCGGTCCGTAATTCGCACGCCTTCCGGTGAAATCAACGTCCCGACCCCCCCGATCCGGCGCAGCCTCGGCGAAACGGCACTGGGCCCCTGCCCGGCCTTCGATGCGCAAGGCAAGGCCCTTCGCGCCGAGTTCGGCCGTTGTTCATAAAAAACGGTAGGCAACTAAGTGGACAATCAAATGACCGATGAGAACAATCCGGCGATCCTTCAAGACGTGAAGATCGTCGATCTGACTTCTGTAGTTTTCGGACCTTTGGCGACGCAGATGCTGGGCGATCTGGGGGCCGATGTGATCAAGGTGGAAGGCCCCGAGGGCGATCTTCTTCGCCAGGTCCAGCCATCGCGCAACAAGCTGATGGGGGCCGCTTTTCTGGGGACCAACCGTAACAAGCGCAGTGTCGTACTCGACCTCAAAACACAAACCGGTCTCGATCAGTTGCGCAAACTGCTCATCGATGCCGATGTGATGATTTCGAGCATCCGGCCTGCGGCGCTTGCCAGATTGTCTTTGGATCCCGAAACCCTGCGCCAGGAAAACCCGAACCTGATCACGGTATCCGCCACCGGTTTCGGACAGGACGGGCCCTATGCCGCCAAGCCAGCATTCGACGATTCCGTCCAGTCGGTGTCGGGATTGGCCAGCCTGGCAACCTTGCGCGACCCCGAGGCACCGCCCGCTTATGCCCCGACAATTCTGGCCGACAAGCTTGGCGGCGTGACCGCCGCCTATGCCGTGATGGGCGCCCTGTTCCACCGCGAGCGTACGGGACAGGCCCAGCATGTCGAAGTTCCGATGTTTGAGACGCTGGCCGCCTTCCTGCTGGCCGAACACATGGATGGCGCCACCTTCGAGGAGACTCCGCAGGATTTCGGCTATGCCCGCATGCTGGTTCCGCACCGGCGTCCGGTTCAGACCGCAGATGGCTACATCACCATTCTGCCCTACACCAACGTGCAATGGGCGCGGTTCTTTCAGGCGGTCGGGCGCGACGACATGATCGACCATGTCTGGGTCACTGACATGGATGCCCGAAGCCGCAACATCGGCGCAGTATACGATATGGTGGCGCAGATTGCGCTGACCCGGACCACAGATGAGTGGCTTGACCTCATGGAGCAGGCCGACATACCCGCCATGCCAGTGCGCAACCTGTCAGATTTGCCGAACGATCCCCATCTTGCCGCAACCGGGTTCTTTCAACGGATTGATCACCCGACCGAAGGTGCGATCTGGACGACACGCCCGCCGGCTCGCTTTTCGGCGACCCCTGCGCGACATGATCATCGCCCGGCCCCGCGACTTGGGGAACACAGCGACGAAATTCTGGGACCGGGCAGGGAATAGCCCCACCCGGCACCGGACGGATCAAACATCCATCGAGCGTGCGATCAGTTCCTTCATGATCTCGTTGGTGCCGCCATAGATCATCTGGACCCTGCTGTCGGCATAAAGTCGCGCGATGGGGTATTCCATCATGAAACCGTAACCGCCGTGCAGTTGCAGGCATTCATGCATGACCTCGTTCTGCGTCTGGCTGCCCCACCATTTCGCCATCGAAGCCGTGGCCGCATCAAGTTCGCCCGCTTCAAGACGCGCGAGCCCGTCATTTACGAAAGAACGTAGCAATTCGGCCTTGGTTTTGCATTCCGCCAGTTTGAAGCGTGTATTCTGGAAGTCCATGATCCGGCTTCCAAATGCCTTGCGGTCCTGAACATATTTCACCGTTTCATCGATCGCAAAATCAATAAAACCGAGCGCGGTAATGCCGATCATCAGCCGCTCCCAAGGCAGCTGCTTCATCAGCTGGTAGAACCCCTGCCCCTCTTCCGGACCAAGCAGGTTCGCCGTGGGCACGCGCACATCCTCGAAGAACAGCTCAGCAGTATCCGAACCTTTCATACCCAGTTTCTTCAGGTTCCGTCCCCGGCGAAAGCCCTCGGCGCCCTCGGTTTCCAGAACGATCAACGAAACGCCCTTGGCGCCGGCGTTGCGATCGGTCTTTGCCACGATAACAACGAGATCCGCCGTGTGCCCGTTTGTGATAAAGATCTTCGAACCGTTGATCTTGTAGTGGTTGCCATCCTTTTCCGCATAGGTTTGTACGTTCTGGAGGTCAGAGCCCGTTCCAGGCTCGGTCATGGCAATCGCCGCAACGCTGTCGCCGCTGACCAGTTTCGGCAACCACTTTTTCTTCTGTTCCTCACTGCCATATGCGTTGAGATAATGGATTACGATGGACTGAATCCCATAGCCCCAACCCGTATCACCGGTGCGCCCCTGCTCGTAGACGGTAATCGCGTCGAACCCGATGCCGCCGCCGAAACCACCATATTCTTCGGCAATCGAGCCACCCATGACACCCTGCTGACCGACTGTTTTCCAGAAGTCGCGGTCAACAATTCCCTGCTCCGCCCATTTTTCAATCTTCGGAGCCATCTCTGCATCGAAAAGCCTGCGTGTACTATCGGCGAACATCTTGTGTTCATCCACTGCCCAACTCGGGGAGTTCTTGATCAGAGACATGTTTTATTCCTATCGAGTCATGCTTGCATTGAGGAAATCTAACAAGTGTTTTTTTCTCGACAATGAACCCGAGCCGTTCTGACGGAGCGTCACACGGCTTCGGACCGTGCGCATCCGGATTTTTCCAATCAACGCGCCGCCCATTCGGCTCGTACAAAAAGGCCCGACAAAACAGGCGGGCCTTTTTGTAATTTTTGCAATGGACTTACAGCTTGTCGGTCAGTTCAGGCACAGCTTCGAACAGGTCGGCGACCAGACCGTAATCGGCCACCTGGAAGATCGGGGCCTCTTCGTCCTTGTTGATCGCGACGATGATCTTGCTGTCCTTCATGCCCGCAAGGTGCTGGATCGCACCCGAGATGCCGACGGCAATATACAGGTCAGGCGCGACCACCTTGCCGGTCTGGCCAACCTGCCAGTCGTTCGGTGCAAAGCCCGAGTCGACGGCGGCGCGGGATGCGCCAACGGCGGCGCCCAGCTTGTCGGCCAGTTTCTCGATCAGCGCGAAATCGTCTTCCGAGCCGACGCCACGGCCGCCCGACACCACGATACCGGCCGAGGTCAGTTCGGGACGGTCGCTTTCGGCGACCTTGTCTTCGACCCATTCCGACAGGCCCGAAGCGGAGGCCCCGCCCACGGTTTCCACGGCGGCCGAGCCACCGGTGCCGGCCGCGTCGAAGCTGGCGGTGCGGAAGGACACGACCTTTTTCGCGTCGCCCGATTTCACCGTCTGGATCGCGTTACCTGCATAGATCGGGCGCTCGAACGTGTCGGCATCGACCACGCCCGAGACGTCGGTCAGCATCATCACGTCCAGCAGCGCGGCCACGCGGGGCAGCACGTTCTTGGCGTCGGTGGTGGCGGGCGCCACGATGTGATCGTAATCGCCTGCCAGCGACACGATCAGGTCGGCGGTCGATTCCGCCAGGCGATGACCCAGCGCGGGGTCTTCGGCGACCAGCACCTTGGCCACGCCATCAATTGTCGCGGCTTCTTTCGCGGCGTCGGCGGCGGATGCGCCGGCGCACAGAACCGTCACGTCGCCCAGGGCCTTGGACGCGGTGACCGCCTTTGCGGTCGCGTCCATCGACAGTTCACCATTGTTGACTTCGGCAAGAAGAAGAACAGCCATCACACCGCCCCCTTTTCCTTGAGTTTCGCAACCAGCTCGTCGACCGAGCCAACCATTTCACCGGCGGCGCGTTCGGCCGGCTCGGACGTCTTGACCACGGTCAGGCGCGGGGTGACGTCGACGCCGTAATCGGCGGCGGTCTTTTCATCCAGCGGCTTTTTCTTGGCCTTCATGATGTTGGGCAGCGACGCATAGCGCGGTTCGTTCAGGCGCAGGTCGACGGAAACGACGGTCGGCATCTTGACCTTGATGGTCTGCAGGCCGCCATCGACCTCGCGGGTGACGACGGCGCTGTCGCCATCGATGCCCACTTCCGAGGCAAAGGTCGCCTGGCTCCAACCGAGGATCGCCGACAGCATCTGGCCGGTGGCATTCATGTCGTTGTCGATCGCCTGCTTGCCGCAGAGAACCAGACCGGGCTGTTCCTCTTCCACGACCTTGGCAAGGATCTTGGCCACTGCCAGCGGCTCGATATCCTGGTGCACGTCATCCGCTGCGACGACCAGGATGGCGCGGTCGGCGCCCATGGCCAGTGCGGTGCGCAGGGTTTCCTGCGCCTGTTTGACGCCGATGGATACCGCGACGACCTCTTCGGCTTTTCCCGCCTCTTTCAGGCGGATCGCCTCTTCAACGGCGATTTCGTCGAACGGGTTCATCGACATCTTAACGTTGGCGAGATCGACACCGCTGCCATCCGCCTTGACGCGGACCTTCACGTTGTAGTCGATCACGCGTTTCACAGGCACGAGTACCTTCATTGGCGTGGGCTCCTTGAGTTTTGCGATAAGGTTTCAACCGAGCTAACGGTCTTTGAATTCTGGAGTTCTTTTTTCCGAGAACGCTTTCATCGCCTCGGGAAAGTCATGCGCGCACAGCAAAACGCTTTGGGCATCGCGCTCGATATCCAGCGCCTCGAGATAGCTGCACTCGGCTGCGGCGCGCATCACACGCTTGGCGGTCTGAACGCCAAACATCGGGTGCGTTGCAATCTCGCGGGCAATTTCCAACGCCCGTACCTCGACCTGGTTGGCCGGCACGCATTCTTCGACAACGCGCAGGTCCCTAGCGGTGCGTCCGTCGATCTCGCGGCCCGTGAGCACCAGCATCCGCGCCACCCCCGCACCGGCACGCTGTTGAAGCAGCCAGCTTGATCCCGTGTCAGGACAGCCGCCGACGCGCGCAAAAACTTCGCACAGCCGGGCATCTTCGGCAGCAACGACAATGTCCGCCGACAAGGCCAGGCTTAAACCCGCGCCAAAAGCCACGCCGCATACCGCGGAAATCAGAGGTTTGCGAAACAGATAGGCCGCGCGTCCGCCATCGTGAACCAGCTCCACCATTTCCGATGTCGCCTTTGCGCCTTTCGCGATCTCAGACTGAAACCCGACAAGATCGCCGCCGCTGCTGAAATGATCGCCACCGGTCATAACAACGACACGGATCGTAGCGTCCCGTTCGGCTTCGCGCAGGAGCGCCACTAGTTCTTCGACGAACCCGATGCTGTAAGGGTTGCGTTTTGTCGGCTGAAGAAACCGCAGGATTCCGACAGGGCCATCCCTGTCCAGGCGAATAAGCTCAGTCATTCAAGCCTCCATCAGGTCCCGGTCCAGACGGGTGCTCGCTTTTCAGCAAAGGCCTTTGGGCCTTCAATCGCGTCGTTGCTGGCGTAAACCACCTCGTGCAGGCGCTTGCCCTCTTCCAGACCACCGGCACAGCCAAGATCCATGGTTGCGCGAACACTGCCTTTCGCGGCAACAACCGACAGCGGGGCCGCGCTGGCAATGCGTTTGGCAAGGTCGAAGGCCCGTGCGCGGACAGCATCGGGAGTGTCTTCGATATAGTTGGTGAACCCGTATTCGTGCAGGCGCTCGATCGGCATCAAGTCGCCGGTCAGAACTATTTCCATAAGGATGGGCTGCGGCAGCATGGACAATGCTGGCGATGCCCAAGGCGATCCACGACCGATCTTTACTTCGGTGATACCGACCTTGGTCCCCTTGAGACCGACCCGCAGATCGCAATTCAAAGTCAGCATCATTCCGCCCGCCATCAGCGACCCCGTCATCGCCGCGATGATCGGTTTCTTGCAGGCGCGCATTGTCTCGTGAAACGGGTCGCGCATCTTGGTCAGAATATCGACGCCCTCGTCGCGTGCGATTTTTGTGGCTTCCTTCAGATCCAGTCCGGCGCTGAACACGCCACAATCGGCCGAAGTCAGAATGGCCACACGAACGCTGTCATCCGCCTCGATCTTTTCCCAAGCATCGGTCAGCCCGTTCGTAGCCGCCACGGAAAGTGCGTTTTTGCGTTCGGGCCGGTTAATACAGACGGTTGCAATTCCGTCTTCGATCTTCACGTCAATGGGGCTCATGATACCTGCTTCGCTTTCTCGGGACAATCTAACTGCGGAAAGCTTCCCCGCGACGTGTCTGCCGCGGGGAAGCCCAGTCTTATTCGACGGTGAAAGTCGCCGAGCTGTGCTTGATGACATCCCAAACAACGTCGAGATAGTCGGCGCTCCAGTCGGTCAGCGGAACCCAGGTTTCGCCATTCCACTGTTCGACCCGGGTCTTGCCACCACCTCCGTGGTCTTTGTCGGTCACTGTAACCGGGGCCATGATGCCGTTTCCATCGAAGTTCTCGATCGATTCAAAGGCATTCTTCATGGTTTCCGGTGTGATCGGCCAACCGTTTTCGGTAATCGCAATACGCGCAGCTTCGAAACCGGCCGAGTAGATCGCCATGCCCGTATTGTAGTACACGTCGCGCACGAGGCTCTCGGGTCCGCTGCCCTTGCCATTGGCATAGTAGGTGTCCAGCATCGTCTTGACGATCGGAACTTCCTGGCCACCGGCCACGTTCGTCCCGCGCAGGATGCCTTTCGCCTCTTCCGCGCCGATATTGGCGATATCGACTTCGTTCAGCCAGTTCACCGACAGATAGCGGTCGATCGGGAAACGGTTGCGGCGCATTTCCTTCGAGGCGACCACATGTCCGCCCGCCAGTAGCCAGCTGATCACATAGTCGGGCTTGTCGCGGCGGATTTTGCTCCATGCGCCGGCTTGATCCGACCCGGGAAGCGGTACGGGATACAGCTCCAACTCGAACCCTTCCTTTTCGGAAAGCGTTTTCAGGATCTCGATCGGTTCCTGGCCAAAGGGATAATCCAGATAGATGAACCCGATCTTCGCCTTGCTCAAGTCACCGCCCATCTGACCCTTGATGAAGGCAACGTCATTTGCCGCCTGCTGCCAGTACGTCGGACCGACCGGGAAAACCCATTCGAACACTTCGCCGTCCACCGCGTCACCGCGGCCAACGAAAGACTGCATCAGTACGTTACCGTCCTTCATGGCACGCGGCAAAACCGCGTTCGTGACCGGCGTGGACAGAAAATTGAAAAGGAAAACGCCTTCGCGCTTGAGCTGCTCATAGCATTCCACGCCACGCTGCGGTTCGTTGCCGTGATCGCGAATGATGACTTCAACCGGATGCCCTTCAATACCACCGTTTTCGTTGGTGTACATCGCGAGATCCTGCGCGGCCTGGGCCACCTGCGGCGAAATGAACGTGTAGGATTTACTGAGGTCGAAGCAGAGTCCGAAGCGGATCGGCTCCTTGTCCTGCGCTGAGGCCACAGTCGCGCTTGCAGCCAGCGCAGTAGCAAGGACCACTGCCTTAATGTGCTGTTTGACTTTCATGTTTTCTCTCTCCCGTTTCTAGGGTTTAGGGCGATGATACCGTTTCGTAAGCGCCGCTGCCGCCCTGCGTAGCGTCACCCTTCCTGCTACCTGTCTTTCACTGCTCGTATTTTGAGGAACTTTCTTTCACCACGTCCCACACGACGTCCGTGTACTCAGAGATCCAGTCGGTTTGCGGCACCCAAGTCTCCCCGTCCCACATCTCGATCCGGGTCTTACCGCCGCCGCCATGATCTTCGGCCGTCACCGTAATGGGGGCCATCAGCCCGTTCGCGTCGTATCCCTCAAGAGATTCCAGTCCGGCTTTGTAGGACTCCGCGGTTATCGGAAGGCCTTCCTGTTCTGCCGCCCTGCGCGCGGCTTCGAACATGATTGAATACATCGCCAGACCGGTGTTGTAGAAAACGTCCTGCGTCTTCTCGATCGGGCCGGACCCCTCGCCCTTGTCATAAAGCTCGGACATGATTTCCTGATACAGGGCAATATCCTGACCGCCCACGACATTGGTACCGCGCTTGATACCCTTGGCGGCCTCTTCACCGATGTTGGCGATATCGACTTCGTTCAACCAGTTGACCGAGATGTACTTGTCCATCGGAATGCGATTGCGCTGCATCTCCTTCGACGCAACCACATGCGCACCGCCCAACATCCAGACGATTACATGATCGGGCTTGTCGCGGCGCACCTTGGACCACACACCGGCCTGGTCACTGCCCGGAAGCGGCACGGGGTACAGCTCAAGCTCGAAACCCTCTTTTTCGGACAAGGTTTCCAGGATCTCGATCGGCTCCTGTCCGAAAGGGTAATCGAAATACACAAACCCCACCTTCACGTCCGACAAGTCGCCATCATGCAATTGCTTTATGTAGGCAACATCATTGGCCGCCTGTCCCCAATAGGTCGGTCCGACCGGATAGACCCATTCGAAAACGGTGCCGTCAACGGCATCGCCTCGGCCGACAAGCGACTGCATCAGGATACGCCCGTCTTCCATGGCCCGCGGCAGGATAGCCAGAGAGACCGGAGTGGACAGGGTATCGAAGACGAATACACCCTCGCGGCTGAGCTTGGAGTAGCACTCGATTCCGCGCTGCGGTTCGTTCCCGTGGTCACGCACGATGACTTCGACCGGTTCCCCACCGATGCCGCCCTTCATGTTGATGAGCTTGGCAAGGTCCATCGCGGCCTGCGAAACCTGCGGCGTGGCAAAGGTATAGGCCTTGCTGAGATCGTAGCAGATGCCGATCTTGAATGGCTCAGCCAGCGTCTGGGTGCCAAACATTGCTCCGCCGAACATTGATAATACGGCCAACGCTTTGGTAAGTTTCTTCATTTGTTCCTCCCTGAACAACTTCTGATTAGTACCTCAACTCAACCAACGTTTGCGTCGGCTGTAGTGCTTGACGTTGTGAAAATCGGTCTCTCCGCCGCCTAGATAGAACTCCTGAATGTCGGAGTTAGATTTGAGCGCCTCGGCGGTGCCGTGCATAACAACGCGGCCGTTTTCGATAAGGTACCCTTGCGAAACGATTTCCAGAGCCGCCAAGGCGTTCTGTTCCACCAGCAGGACGGACAGGCCCTCATCCTTATTGATCTTTTGCAAGATGCCGAAGATTTCCTCGACCAGGAACGGAGCAAGCCCGAGACTTGGTTCATCAAGCATCAACAGCTTCGGCTGGGTCACGAGGGCCCGCCCAATGGCAAGCATCTGTTGCTCACCACCCGACAAATAGCCTGCTTGCGAATTCTTGCGTTCGGCAAGCCGCGGAAAATATCCGTAGATCTTGTCCTTTTCCGCATTCAGCGTTGATCGGGACATTCCGCGCGGCGCGGCGGCGGTCAGGTTCTCGTCGGGGGTCAGGTGTTCGAAGACTCGTCGCCCTTCGATGACATGACAGATGCCCATCTCGACGCGTTTTTGCGCGAGCGCTTCGGTAATGTCCGCTCCCTGGAACGTTATCTCACCTCGGCTGATGCGTCCGCGCTCAGCCTTCAAAAGACCGCTGATCGCTTTCAACGTGGTGCTTTTCCCCGCTCCGTTCGATCCCAAGAGTGCGATCATCCCGCCTGTAGGAACCTGAACCGAAACACCTTTGATCGCCAGCATTACATTGTCGTACAGCACCTCGACACTGTTCATGGACAGAATGTTCTGGGCTTCAACTTTCTCTTGCATCGTCAATTCCCTTATTTCTTGAACTGATCGAAGGGCCAGACCATCAGGTAGTCTCTGATGTTGCCGTAGAGTTTTCCCAAACCGAGTGGTTCGATCAGAAGGATAATGACGATCAGTGCGCCATAGACTGCGTTCGGGATGTGAGCGAGCGTTTCAACGTTGATCTGCATGCCAATCCATTCACTCAGCGTGACGACGAGACCGTTCACGATACCCGGAACAAGAAGGATCAGGGCAACCCCAAAATAGGATCCGATGATGCTGCCAAGACCTCCAACGATCACCATCGCAAGAACCTGGATCGAAACGGCAACCGAGAATTGCTCGGGTGCGGCGAGAAAGAAAAAGGTGGCAACAAGCAACGCACCGCTGACGCCCGCGATGAACGACGAAGTCGCGAATGCGAGAATTTTGTAGTAGAAACTGTTCACACCCAGGATCGCGGCGGCAAAATCTTTTTCACGGACAGCGACCAAAGCGCGACCGAGTCCAGTACGCTTGAGATTAAGCATGAAGATCGTCACCAAGACACACCAGCCGAAGGCGACATAGTAGAAGCCAGTATCAGTGGTAATCTCTTGCCCGAGCAGCGCCAATGTCGGTGACTGGAGCGACGCGTGTGAGCCCCCCGAGATCGCCGGAGAGTGGGTCAGAACCCAGTCCATCACAAATTGCATCGCAAGAGTGGTAAGGGCGAGGTACAGTCCCTTGACCCGCAAAGCGGCAAAAGCAAACAGGCTGCCGATCACGGATGACGTCAACCCGCCGATGATCAGCGCGAATTCCCACGGCACCCCGAAACGCGCGGCATGGATCGCCGAATAGGCGCCGACCGCCATGACCGCGGCATAGCCCAGGTGAAGCTGCCCCGCCCAACCTGTCACCAGGTTCAGCCCCAAAGCGGCGGCCGTCCAGATCAGCCAGGGAAGCAAGTAGCTGTTCAGGTAAAGCGACGGAATGATGAACGGCGCGGCAAGACCGATCAGAAAGATGAATGCTGTCAGATTTCTGTCGGCAGGCACCTTGAAGATACGGCTGTCCGAAACGTAGTCGGCGTGATGGACGCCAGAAAGTCTGTAAAACATCCCTTACACCCTTTCGATGTCGTGACGACCAAATAGCCCGTGCGGACGGATCATGACCGTAAGAATGAGCACGGCGGCGACGATAAGCTCACGGCTTCCGCCTCCGACAAGCGGATCGAGGAAATCAGCGCCAACGTTTTCGACGACGCCCAGGATGATGCCCGCGATCACGGCGCCAAGGATACTGTCGAGACCACCGAGAACGGCAACGGTCAGACCCTTGAGCAGCAACAGCGACAGCGCCTGATCGACACCCTGAATTCCGCCCCAGATAACGCCCGCGGCGACAGCAACAACAGATGCCAGCGCCCAGGACAGGCCAACTCCGCGTTCAACCGAGATGCCGACCGACCACGAAGCCATGTAATCATCCGCGATCGCCCGCAACTTGATCCCGGTCCGGGTTCGGAAAAACAGCATGAATGCGACAAACAAGGCGAGCGCAACACCGGCACCAACCAGATGGATGCGGCTGATGAAGATGTCGTCCAAAAACAGTGGATCATAGCTGACGCCCAATTCCATCGAACGTGACGTCCCGCCCCAAATCGCAAGCGTTGTACCCCGCAGGAAAATGTCGAGGCCGAGTGTCAGCATCAAGATCATGACAACCGGCCGACCTGCGAGACGGCGCAAAGCAACACGCTCAATGCCGAACCCAAGGCCGAACATGACAACCGCAGCCAGAGGGATGGCCAGCCACAAGGGTAAACCCACGTCGCGTGCCAGCGCCAAGACCACATAGGCCCCGACCATGGTCAACCCGCCCTGCGCCAGATTGGGCACCGAAGATGCCTTGTAAATCAGCACAAGGCCGATGGCGAATAGCGAGTACAGCAGACCCGTCAAGGCTCCGTTGATCGCAAGCTCTGATAGAAAGACCCAGTCCATTTATACCTCCCTGATGGGAAGGCTTCTTTCGACCTTCCCTACTTCCCCGGTCTCGTAAGTCACCTGCGCGCTTACATGGACCTCTTTTGAACCGTCGTAGAGCGCCGCGATCACGTCAGCATAGCGTTCCTGAACGACCTTGCGCCGTAGTTTTCGTGTCCGTGTGATTTCACCATCGTCCGGGTCGAATTCTTTCGGCAGACTGACAAAGCGTTGCAGGCGCAATGGTTCGGTGACGGCCTTGTTGACCCGTTGGAAGGCCTCGCGAAGCAACGTCGCGACCTCTTCACGCTGAGAAAGATCGGCATATGACACGTAAGGTACGCCGTTCACTTCGGCCCAGTGCCCCACGGCCTCGAAATCCACGCAGACCATCGCCGTCAGTTCCTTCAGCCCGGCGCCGATTACGGCAGCATCCTTAATATAAGGGCTGAATTTCAACCGGTTCTCGATGTAGTTTGGCACAAACCGCTCGCCTCCGGCCGTATGCATGACCTCGGAGACGCGCCCCAGAACAACCAAGTGTCCATCTTCCTCCAAATACCCGGCATCACCTGTATGCAGCCACCCGCCCTCAAGGGCTTCGGCGGTCGCTTCGGGTTTGTTGAAGTACCCTTCGAATACGCTGTCCGAGCGTACCAGGATCTCCCCGTCCTCGGCGATGGTCACCTCGACGCCGGGCGCGGGTTTGCCGACGGTATGAAGGCGCACTTCACCCGGAGACTGAATTGCATTGATCGCGCTGTTTTCGGTTTGGCCATAGAGTTGGCGCAATTTGATTCCCAAGGATCGGTAGAAAACAAAGGTGTCTTCGCCGATCGCTTCGCCGCCGGTGAACGCGTTCTTGAGGCGGCTCATTCCGAACTGGTCCTTGATCGGTCCGAAAATGATTGCCTCGCCCAAAAGTCGGCCCAAAGGCTCCAATATACCACCGCTTTTTCCGTTCAGCTTGCGTGTCTCAGCGGCGATGGCCCGATCCATGAAAAAATGGTACAGCCATTTCTTTAAAGGGGTCGAATTTTCGATACCCACCTGGATTGTCGTCAGCATCTGGTCCCAGCTTCTCGGAGCCGCCAGATAGAAGGTCGGAGCGATCTCGCGCATGTCGCGCACGACCGTTTCCTGGCGCTCAGGCACATTCACGGTGAAACGCCAAAGGAGTGCCGCGGCAACGGTTATGGCGTAGTCTCCCACCCAGGCCATCGGCAAGTACGCGAGGATCTCCTCATTTTCGTCGAAGGCACCCGCCGCATGTCCATTCCGAGCAGCAGCAAGAACGTTCTTCTGACTCAGTACGATGCCCTTCGGCGCGCCCGTCGTTCCGGAGGAGTGCAGAAAAATGGCCGGATCTTCCGGCTTCGCACGACTAAGCAGTTCCTCACGCAGGCCCGGGGTTTCGTTCAGATCGTGCTGACCAACTTCGATCAGGTGATCCCAGGACAACAGCCCTTCAACCTCGTAGAAGCCAAGACCGCGCGCTTCATCATAAATGATGTGGTCGATGCCCTCGGCGCCCGCGTCCTTCAGTTCCAGGATCTTGTCAACCTGTTCCTGATCTTCCGCAATGGCCGCGACGATCTCGACTTCGCCAAGAAAGTGCCTTAGTTCCTCAAGAGTTGCGCCCGGATAAGCGGGCATGGCGTAGGCACCAAGCAACGAAACAGCCAGCATGCCGCCATAGAGCCGCGCACGGTTATCGCCCAGAACAAGCACTGCTTTGCCAGGCTTCACGCCGATTTTTTCAAGCCCAGCCGCACAGGCCACCACCTCTTGGGCGTATTCCGCCCAGGTGGTTTCTTTCCATATCCCACGCTCTTTTTCGCGACGGGCGATATCCTTTCCGTGGAGCGACGCGTTCTTCGCCAGAAGTGCACCAATCGTTTCGCCGCCTGAAGACCGGTTCTTCGTAAAATCAGTCATGCGACCCTCCGATATATGCCTCGATGACCCGCGGGTCCTTCACAACCTCCTTGGGGATGCCACTGGCGATCATTTCACCGTAGTTCAGTGCCAGCATCCGATCACAAATGCCGGTGATGACATCCATATGGTGTTCGATCAGCAGAACGCTGACGCCGCGTTCGGCACGGGCATCCAGAATGAAACGGGACATATACCCTTTCTCTTCCTGGTTCATGCCGGCCATCGGTTCATCGAGAATCAGCATCTGTGGCTCGGCCACCAATGCCCGCGCCAGCTCGACCCGCTTTTTCAACCCGATCGGAAGACCATCGACCAACTCATGCCGAATGCTCTCGAGCTGTAGAAACTCGATCACCTCCTCGACGATTTTACGGTTCTCGATTTCTTCACGCTGTGCTGCCCACCAATATAGCGCCGTACGCAAAACGCCTGGGCTCATGTGGATGTGCCGCCCGAGCAGGATGTTGTCCAGAACGCTCATCCCGTTGAACAGGGCAAGATTTTGGAACGTTCTGGCAACGCCGAGCTTGGCAACCTTGTGAGGCGCCGTACCCGTAATGTCGTTTCCTGCCAGCCGGACCCTGCCCTCGTTTGGCGGGTAAAATCCGGTAATTGCGTTTGTTAGCGTTGTCTTGCCGCTGCCATTCGGACCGACAAGTCCAAAGATTTCCCCTTGTCGAATAACGAGGTCAACACCGGTGACAGCGACGATGCCGCCGAACCGTCGTTCGACCCCGCTGCACTCCAGTATCGCCCCATCATCGGCTCCGATTGCTGTGTTAATCCTTGTCGTCATCTAGATATCATTGTCCCCCTAAGGTTCACGGCCAACATCAGGTAATCCGGAAGTAGTCCGGCCGCCCCGTTGGCCATGGATCCCCCCACAATTGCTGCCCACCGTCGATGTTCAGAACTTCTCCGGTTACGAATTTCCCTGAATTCGCCGCCATATAGACAACCCCTTCAGCGACATCCCATTCGTCCCCGGCGTGCCGCATCGGGTTGGAGTCCTGAAAGGTCGCAGAACCCTCCGGAGGGTAGTTCCCGAAACCGTTGCTTTCGCAGCAACCCGGCGCCACGCAGTTCACTCGGATACCGTGCGGGGCCCACTCCACCGCAACCGACTTGGACAGGTAAACTACCCCTGCCCGGGCCGCACAGGTATGCGCGATGCCGGGCATGCCGCGCCAGATATCGGCCACGATGTTGACGATGGAGCCCGATTGCTTGTTGGCAACCCAGTGGCGCGCCGTGGATTGCATCATCCACCACGTGCCGTTCAGGTTGGTGTCTATGACCGCATTCCAGCCCTTTGGACTAAACTCCAACGCTGCTTGCGGAAACTGACCCCCAGCATTGTTCACCAATACGTCAATCGCCCCGAACTCCTGGTTCGTCTTGGCGACAAAATCCTCGACCTGCTCAGGCTCCCGGATGGTCATAGGCACAGCGAAAACTTCGCCCCCGAAACTTTCAAGAAACTCCTTGGCCAAAGCCAGTTTCTCTTCGTTGCGTCCATTGATCGCCAGATTGGCCCCGAGCCTTGCGAACAAGGTCGCAATTGCCAGCCCCAATCCGCCTCCGGCCCCGGTCACCACAACGACTTTGCCGGTGAATAAACCGCTTGCGTAAACGGTTGCACGTTTTGATAGGTCCTCCCTCGAAGACCCAAACTGCGTCTTATTCATGACGCCTCCTCCCATTCCCCATTAGGGGCAGCTGCCAGTAATCTAACGGGCGTTAGAAAATTGGTCAAGACAACTTTTCCCACCAGCCCCGCCCGTTATCTCCGATCAGTAAGACTTTGGAAGTCCAAGGGCTTTTTCTGCTATGAACGACAGAAGCATCTGCGGTGTCACCGGTACGATGCGGAACAGCAGAGCTTCACGTACCAGTCGCTCCACGTGATATTCCTTAGCATATCCGAATCCGCCAAACGTAATTTGCGCGGCTTCGGTCGCCTCGACCGCGGCGTCGGCGGCCAAAAGCTTGGCGGCGTTCGCCTCGACGCCGCAGGGTTCTCCCGCATCGTAGAGGGCTGCAGCGTGCATCACCATGAGATTGGCAGATTCCACTCGCGCCCAGGCTTTGGCGAGTGGATGCTGAACACCCTGATTTTGGCCGATCGGGCGGTCAAAAATCACACGTTCGTTTGCATAATGCGCCGCTCGCGCCAGTGCGTTGCGCGCAATACCGATGCATTCACCGGCCACCAGGATGCGTTCGGGATTCAACCCGTGCAAAATTTGCCTAAAGCCTTTGCCCTCCTCCCCGATCAGGTCCTCAGCCGGAATCGGCAATCCATCGATGAAGACTTCGTTCGAATCGACAGCCTTTCGACCCATCTTTTCGATCTCTCGCACGTCAACGAAATTTCGGTCGAGATCTGTATAGAACAGGCTCAGCCCTTCGGTCGGGCTGCTCACATCCTCAAGCCGCGTTGTTCTGGCCAGAAGCAACATCTTGTCTGCCACCTGCGCGGTAGAAATCCAGACTTTTTGTCCGTGCACGACATATCTGTCCCCCCGCCGCACCGCCATGGTCTTCAGCTTTGTGGTATCCAGCCCCGTCGTCGGTTCGGTCACGGCGAAACAGGCCTTTTCATCGCCTGCTATTAGAGGGCCAAGCATACGCGCGCGCTGCTCATCGGTCCCAAACTTCACCACCGGGTTGAGCCCGAAAATGTTCATGTGGATGGCCGAGGCTCCGCTTGCGCCGGCCCCCGACTCGGCGATTGCCTGCATCATTATGGTCGCCTCGGTGATCCCCAGACCAGCGCCGCCGACAGCTTCTGGCATGGCGATACCCAGCCAGGCGCCATCGGCCATTGCCCTGTGCAGTTCATGGGGAAAACCACCGTTGCGATCCCGATCCAGCCAATAGTCGTCGTCGAACCTTGCGCAAATCCGCAGAACCTGGTCGCGAATCTCTTGTTGGTCGGCGGTCAATCGAAATGTCATAGCGCGCGCCCTCTTTCCAATCTTACGAGCCCAGCCTCACATAGGGCAGCGATCCGCTCATCGTCAAAACCAAGATCACGCAGAATGCTTTGGCTGTCTGCGCCAGGCGGTCGTCCCAGCCAACGAAGCTGACCGGGCGTCGCGCTGAGATGAGGGACCGGACCAATGACCTGAGTCTGTTCGCCAGCGACCGACACGATATCCCCGCGATGGCGTATCTGCTCGTTCGTCGCGATTTCCTCGACACTCAACACACGCGAGGCAACGGCATCATGGCGGGCGAATACCGCCTCCACTTCCTTAGCCGTGTGCTGCGTGACGAAATCATTGATCGCGTCAAAGACCACCGTCATGTGCTGCGACATCTCGCCGAGTGTCGCAAACCGCGGATCATCGGCAAGGGCGTCCCCGCCGACTGCCCGCAACAGTCGGTGCGCGGTTTCCGCGCTCCCTGCGGAAACGGTCAGCCACACCCCATCGGACGTTCGGAACATCCCCCCCGGAGCAAAGTCCATCGGCTGGCGCAGCCCATTGCGCCGCGGCGAGAGGTTCGCGCCCGTCAATGCGGGAACAGGATAGTCCATCAACCGAAGCAACGCCTCGAACACCGCAAGATCGACGACCTGACCGCGTGCAATGCCCTTTTCGCGAGCAAATAGCGCGATCATGATTCCCAAAGCGCCCATCAGCCCTGTCGTGCTGTCGGCCGCCGGAAAGCCGGGGTGCATCGGCGGCCCGTCGGGAAAACCGGTCAGATGCGCTAATCCACTCATGGCCTCCGCAGCACGCCCAAACGCTGGCACGTCGCGCATCGGACCGTCCTGTCCGTAACCTGAAACCCGCAAGACAACCAAGTCCGGGTTCCAATCGTGCAAGACGTCTGGCCCAACACCGGCACGTTCCAGCACACCCGGTCGGAAATTTTCGATCAGCACGTCGGCATCTTCGACCAACTTTCGCAGGATGTCCCGGCCCTCGTCGGACTTCCAGTCCAGGCCTAGTGTTTTCTTGTTACGGCCCAAAGTCTTCCACCAGACGCCCACCCCATCCTCTGCCTTGGGTCCAAGGTCGCGCATCATATCCGTCCGGTTGGGGGCTTCGATCTTGATGACATCTGCACCAAAATCCGAGAGTAAAGCTGCCGCAAGTGGTCCGGCAATTACGTGACCAAGTTCTATAATCTTCAGTTGATCAAGGGGTCCAGACATCTGCACTTTCGACTTTGCTAATTTTCTAATGGTTGTTCGATTCCTAGCAAAGGCGAAGTCGGACCTCAAGATTCAAAGGTAATCACTTCCCCAAAAACGTAACCGCCCGGTTGTTACCGCGGATCAGTTTATCGGCGTCCAGTTCCATGAAAGCAGTTCGTTGAGCGGGTTGGTCATGTGATTGTGGATGCGGTCGAGGATTTCGGCCAGCCAGGCTTGCCGATCGTGGCCGTTCATCTTGGCTGTCTCGACAAGGGAGATCGCCCGGGACAGCGTTTCGCCACCGCTGTCGGAGCCTGCAAAAAGTCAGTTTTTTCGCCCGATGCTGATCGGGCGCATGACGCGCTCGGCGGTGGTGTCGTCGATGCCGACGCGGCCATCTCCAAGGAAGAGCTCGAATGACGGCCAGCAGCTGAGACCATAGCGGAAGGCCTTCGCGAGACCGTCCTTGCCGGGAATGCGTAGCAGTTGGGCCTCGGTCCATGCCTTGAAGGCCTAGACCATGGAGCGGGAGTGCGCCTGGCGTGCTGCCAGCCGCAGTTTCGCTGTCTTTTTTGCCCACCCGAACTATGGCCTGCCGTGCGTTCTTTCAGGCCTGTGGGACGAAGCGCTCGTCTTTGGCGGCACCGAAGTGGCTCCGACATTCGGCGGTTTTCTCGAAGGCGCGCTTGAGGCGACGGAACATGCCTACACCGTCCTTAAGACGGGTCGAGGGCGCTCAGAGAAACGCTTATAACTGCATCTGCGTTCAGGCTGTCGCTGGGGAACCTGAAGGAGCGTTTTCTTGTTTAGGCGGCTTGATCAAGAAGAACAGCGCATACAATACCGGCACCGCGACCAGTGTCAGGATCGAGGCGAACGCGAGGCCACCCATGATTGTGACAGCCATCGATGCGAAGAAGGCGTCTGATATGAGCGGAGTCATACCGAAAATCGTTGTGCCCGCAGCCAGCACGACGGGCCTCAAACGGCTGACCGAGCCATCGATTACCGCCTGATAGTCCTCGACACCTTCGGCGCGTTGCTGATCGATTTCTTCCACCAGCACAATGGCATTCTTCATCAGCATCCCGGAAAGGGACAAGAAGCCGAGAAGCGCCGTGAACGTGAACGGTAGCCCAGTGAACAGCAGACCAAGAACCATCCCCGTGACCGACATCGGAACCACGAGCCACAGGATCAGTGGCTGGCGCACTTTGTTGAACATCAGGATCGAAATTGTCAGCATTACCAGAAAGCCCAAGGGAAGCTGTTTGCCGAGACTTGCCTGCGCTTCTCCCGCGCTTTCGAACTCGCCACCCCATTCCATCGTGTAGCCTTCGGGAAGCCGAATGGCTTCGATATCAGAGCGGACACTGCGAAAGGCCTCATCTGCTGTCAGGTCGCCGCCTGCACCGCCGAGGACCGTTATCGTACGCTCACGGTCGCGGCGGTGGATAAGGGCCTCGACGAGGCGGGGCTCAAAGCCGGAGACGAGGTTGGCCATCGGCACATAGCCATTTGCACCCGGCGACCAGACGGAGAGATCGCGCAAACGATCCAGCCCGTCGCGCTCGACCTCGGGAAGCCGCAGATACATAGGGATTTCGGCATCGCCTTCGCGCAGGGTGCCGACCCGCAGGCCCGAGGTCCCGTATTGCACGGTGTCGGAAATCGATCCGCGAGTCGCACCGGCCAACCGCATGCGAGCCTCGTCGACGATGGGTTCGACGAGAATTTCGCGCTGTCGCCAGTCTGTGCGCGGGTTTGTGATCGTGCCGGCCTCGTCGAAGATCGCAAGCGCGTTATCCGATAGCTGCCGGAGGACTACCGGATCGGGTCCCGAAAAGCGAACGGCGACATCGGCCCCGGCAGGCGGACCGAAGACGATCTCCTCGACGCGGATAAGAGCATTGGGGAATTGCGCCGGCAGTTCGCGATTGAGACGCGCCGCAACATCGGGGATGAGTGTGGCATCGGTCGCACGCACGATCAGCTGACCGTAGCTCGCATCGGCCTGCTCAGGGTTGTAGGTCAGCATGAAGCGGCTGGCCCCTCGCCCGACAAGCGTTGTAACGTCCGTCACTATCTCCTCGCCTAAGATGATCGCCTCGAGCCGGGCCATTTCTTCATTCGTGGCTCGAATGTCCGTGCCCTGTGGCATCTGGAATTCGACGTAGAATATCGGGGTGTTCGACGCCGGAAAGAAAGCCTGCTTGACTTGGCCGAAGGCCATGACCGACCAGACCGTGATTCCGACGACCGTCAGGACTACGAGCACGCGGGCGCGCAGCGCCATCCAGAGGAAACCGCGATAAGCCGAATAGACTAAGCCGCGATAGGGGTCCTTGGAGGTGTCTCTTGGCGCCTTCAGAAGGAGCTTCCCAAGATAGGGTGTAACGGTTACGGCGAGGATCCAGCTCATCAGCAACGAAATCGCGATAACCGCGAAAAGCGAGAACAGGAATTCTCCGGTGGCGTCTGGCGATAGCCCAATGCCCGAAAACGCCATGATCCCGATCACGGTGGCCCCAAGCAGGGGAAACCCTGTCGCGGTCTCTGTATCGGCGGCGGCGTCTTCGGCGGACTTGCCCCGCGCCATGCCAATCAGCATGCCTTCGGCGATCACGATGGCATTGTCGACCAGCATGCCCATGGCGATGATCAAAGCCCCGAGACTGATCCGTTCCATCTCGATGCCGAAGACAGACATGAAAAACAGTGTGGAAAAAACCGTGAGGCCCGGCGTGGCACCCACGACCAAACCCGCGCGCCAACCCATGGTCAGCATCAGCGCCCCGATGACGATGGCCACGGATTGACCGAGGCCGACGAGGAAGCTCGAGACCGCTTCGTCGACGACCTTATGCTGTTCATAGATCGGTACGATCTCGACGCCGTCCGGCAATTCGGTCTTCAGCTGGTCCAGCCGTGCCTCGACCGATCTGCCGACCTCGACAACGTTGCGGTCCACGAGCGCCGAGACCCCGAGGGTGAAGGCCCGCGTGCCATTGTGACGCACGATCTGGCTCGGCCGCTCTGTCTCCTCTCGGACCACGCGAGCGATGTCGTAGAGCGCAATCTGCCCGACCTCTCCGGGGGCGCCGAGCCGCAGCGCCTCTATGCCCTCGACGCTGACATAACCCGGCGGAACGGACACGCCCAGCCGAGACAGCCCTTCGCTGATCTCGCCGTTGGAGAAAACCTGGTTTTCGTCGGCGATGATACCGAGGATCTGGTCCGGTGGCAGGCCCAGTTCGGTCAGGCGCGCCGAAGGGATCGAAATGATGATCTCCTCTTCAGCCAGCCCCTGAACCTCGATCTTGGCCACCCCGTCGACGGTGACAAGGTCGCGCCGCAGTTTAGTCGCGAGGTCTCGCTGTTCCGAGGCGCTCAACCCATCGGCCGTCACAGCGTAGAACATGCCGTAGACGTCGCCGAAATCGTCATTGATGATCGGAGACTGCGCACCGGAGGGAAGCTCTCCTTCGATGTCGCGGATACGGCGGCGCATCTCGTCCCAGACCTGCGGAATCTCGTCGGGCCCATAGGTCATCTCGATCTCGACCGTGATCTGGGCCATGCCCGGCATGGATTTCGATTCCACCCGGTCGAGCTGCTTCATCTGTTGGAGTGCGCTTTCCACGACATCGGTGACTTCCTCTTCCACCTCCATCGCCGTCGCGCCCGGATAGGGCACGAAAACGAGCGCCGTCTTGAGCGTGAAACTCGGGTCTTCGAGGCGTCCGACCGTGTTCAGCCCCCACAAACCGCCGAGAAGGCAAAAGATAATTGCCAGCCAAACGGCGACCGGACGTCGGATGCTTGCGCGGGAAATACTCATTGTCATGGTTTCGGTTTTCCGGTCCAGGATCGTTCAGAGGCCGCGAACCGCGACTGTTTCGTTTTCCTTCAGGCGCCACCACCCGCCGGACACAACCAGTTCGTCTCCGGAGAGCCCCTCAAGCACGACGATTTCGTCGTCGTTCGGCAGCCCCAGGCGGATCGTCTTACGGGACACCCGGCCGGTCCCCTCGTCATACAGCCAGATGGACGGCTCGCTCCGGCTCGTCGTGTCGATCGCCGAGACCGGGACGACTACCAACCGCGATTGCGCACCCTCCGCGGCGGCGGCTACGCGCACATTCGCCGTCATTCCGGGCAGCAATCTCGGGTCGATGGCGCCCTCGATTGCAAACTCGACGTCATAGGTTTGGGCTGTGGGGTCTGCATCGGTCACGAATTTCCGCAGATACAGAGTTGCGTCATATCCCGGCACGGCGGGGAAAGAGGCGGTTACCCTGAATGCATCGGGCTGGGCCCGTGCCATCGCGGCGAGTTCCTCGGGCAGCGAAATCCGCACCCGCATTTCACTGATGTCCTGCAACCTGGCAATCGGAGCCGCAGGGGTGACGTTCGAAAACTCCTCCAGAAAGATGCGCGCGACAATGGCGTCGAAGGGCGCGGTGATCGTGGCTTGAGCCAAGCGTCGCTCCGCTTCACGCAGGGCGACTTCTGCCTGAGCAAGCTGCGCGCGGTTCGTTTCAAGTCGGGCGTCGGTCGCCACCCCCCTCTCGGTCAGACTCAACGCACGATCGTATTCGGATTTTGCGAGGTCGAAAGAGGCCTGCGCCCGATCCACGGCCAATTCGAAATCGACTGGGTCGAGCGCGGCAATTAAATCGCCTTTCTCGACCCGAGTCCCAGCATCTACCGCGAGGTCGGAAAGCTGACCCGAAACCTGAAAGGCAATATCCACGGTCCGGGCGGGCTCCACGCGGCCTGCCAGGCTGCGCGCCCTATCGCTATCGCGAAGCTCGGCACGCGATACTTCGACCGTGACCGGTTGGGCCATGTCTTGCTCGGCGCTCCCTTGCGCATCGGCACCGGAAACCTCATCCGTAGTCTGCGCGAAGACCTTGGATGCGATGTCCGGGTTGAATTGCACGAGAAGGACAATGGCGAGAAGAAGGGCGACCAATCCAGCGGCACCTCCTCGGAAGTATCTGGTTCTATTCAAGCTCATTTATCATGTCCTTCAATCTGTCGATGGCGGCGTCTTGCTGATCGTCGTCACCATCCGCGAGGCGAAGAAGCCTCTGGAAACGAAGACCCTGGATCGCCAAAAAAAGAACCATCGCCGCAGTGTCGTCCTGCGCGTCCGAACGGATGCGCTCGACATCACGGGACAGCTCTCTTCTCAGCGGGTCCAGAAGATTCGGATCCGACGCCGAAACCGCGAGAATAGCCATCGAAAGGTCATCATCGGTGCTTACGGCTTGCAGAACTGTCTCGAGATGACCGCGCAGGGTGCGGGAACTGTGCCCTTCCGGGACCGACGCCAGACGTTCGCGGTGCTCCGCGAGCATTTCGTCGAGCAGCCCGGCCAGAAGCGCTTTCTTGGTGGGGAAGTTGTACAACACCCCACCCTTGCTGAGGCCGGATTCCCGAGCGACGGCGTCGATCGTGATCTTTCCCGCGCCTTCTCGCAGCGCAATCGCCCGCGCAGCGCCGAGAATCTTCGGCGAGGCGTTCTTCGGTTGCTTTTCCACTTGTGCAGTCACCCTGTACCGTCCGGTCGGTTAAGTCATTGGGCGAGCTAATGCGCTGCCCCGTATTTGGCAAGCGAGCTCAATCTGAAAATTTGTCTCTGTGGCCGCTACCGTAAAGTCGCAGGAATGCAGCGACCGCTTCGCGCGCATGTTGCTCGCGGTGGACAGCTCGTTTCACTGCGAGAAGGCGCGGCATAAGTAGCCCCGAAACGCAAAGGTGTATGAAGTGATCGGACGCGCGCCGGACGTCATCGACATCGAGCGCGCCTTCGCGCGTAAGGCGCTCCAGAATCCGACCGACGAGTTCGCGGGCAGGTTTCGGGCCTGCGCGAAAATAAACCTCACCCACTTCGGGCAGTGCCTCGGAGGCGCCAACGCACGTTCGCAGGAGACGGATGTAGGTGTCGTCCAAGGTGAGGTCGACCATGCGAAGGGCGAGTTCTTCCAACTGGGCGCGCGGCTCCAAAGACGCGATCAAGGGCCGGAGGATTTCGTCCGCAAGCCGACCGCATTCGGATTCAACCACGCTCAGGAACAGTTGCTCCTTGGTCGGGTAATACGAATACATGGTTGCCTTCGACACTTTTCCTTCAGCGGCAATTGCATCGACCGTGGCTCCTTCGTAACCGCATCGGAAGAAAACCTCGCGCGCACCAATCATGACGTCGGCCATTTTTCTCACGGGCATCTCGTTCTCTCTATCCCAGGCAGGACTAGGCGGTTACAAGCTTTACTGTACCGTCTAGTGAGTATAGTAGATAGAAGTTGATTTAGCAGCAAAGCGTAAAGCTGTGCGGATCTACCCCACCAAGCGCCGCTTGGCGGCTTTTTCTAGCGCCGTTTTCAATTCGTCATGAGCTTCGGGTCTGATTCTGCCTGAGTTGTTCTCGGGCGCGGGATTATCCCGCGAACAGGAGGGGTACCGTCATTCTGCCGCGCTTGCGGTCCCGACAAAGGCACCCTCGGCCTCCCAGCGGCGTGCGATCGAGCCAAGCTTGTCCAGCACGCCGCGCAGTTCCGCGCCGCGCTCAGTCAGCCCGTAGGTGACAGCGGGTGGGATGGTCATGGCCTGCTCGCGCCATACAACGCCAGCATGTTCCAGCATTCTCAGCCTCTCGGTCAGGACCCGGGTGGAAATGCCGGGCACCAAACGCTTGAGCGCGCCGAAACGCTGCGGTCCCTGCTCGGACAGAACCCAGAGTATATAGATCGTCCAAGGGCCTGTGATGACACGCAGAAGCGCCTCCATCGGGCATGAGGGGGGCTGGACGCTCTTCATCGTGGATTATCCTCGCGGTTAAAGTAATCTAGTTACTTTTAAGTGCCTACTTTCACGAACGATGCAAGACACCTAAAGGTACTTAGAGCGGAAACTGCGGCTGAACAAGCCCTTGCAAACAGGGAGTGCGGTGATGAGTGACAACGTGGCAAAGTATGTCTACTGGATCGCGACCGGCCTTGTGGCGCTGGTCTATCTGGGTGCGGCGACTTTCTACATCTCATCCCACGATATGGTCGCGGGCATGTATCGCGAGGTGTTGAGCTATCCCACATACATCATCTGGCCGCTCGCGATTTTGAAGATTGTCGGCGCGGTGGTGATTCTCTGGCGCCCTTCGGCGATGCTGGCGGACTGGGCTTACGCGGCGATGTTCTGGCATCTGGTGTTGGCGTTCGGGGCGCATGTGGGCGCGGGCGATCCAGGCTGGCCACCGGCTCTTGCGACCTGGGTGCTCCTGATCGCCTCGTGGATGACAGCCAATCGCGTGCGTGCGGTAAAGTCGGCATATGCGCCGACGTTTCCGACAGAGACGAATTAATCCGATGCGGAGTTGCCACGGCGCTGGCCATCCACCCTCGGGCTTGGGGTTCAAAAGGACGACAGAATGACCGAAAGGCAGCCGACAGTGTTTGTTCCCCATGGAGGCGGCCCTTGCTTCTTCATGGACTGGAACCCGCCTGACACCTGGGACAGGCACCGCAGATTCCTTGAGGCTTTGCCTGCGAGCCTGCCGGCAAAGCCCAAGGCGCTTCTCGTGATCTCAGGCCATTGGGAGGAACGGGTGTTTACCGTGCAGACCAACTCCGCGCCGCCGCTGCTGTTCGACTATCAGGGGTTTCCCCCCCATACTTATCAGCTGACCTGGCCCGCGCTAGGCGATCCTACGCTGGCGGCCCGTGCAAGCGAGCTATTGAATGGCGCGGGTTTTGAAACCCGGGCCGACGCTACGCGTGGCTTCGATCATGGGGTGTTTGTTCCGCTAAAGGTGGCTTTGCCTGAGGCCGACATACCTACCGTCCAACTGAGCCTGCGCGACGATCTCGACGCTGAGGCGCATCTTGCTGCTGGTCGCGCGTTGGCGCCCTTGCGAGACGAAGGTGTTCTGATCATCGGGTCCGGCAACACCTATCACAACATGGGCAAGATGATGCGGGCGATGAGGGGCGGACCCGATGGCCCGGTGAACGGCGGCGACTTCGACCGATGGCTCACGGGTGCGGTGACCCATGAAGACCCCGGGGCGCGCCGCGCCATGCTGGCTGCTTGGGATCGGGCACCCGGCGCACGCGACGCCAATCCGCGCGAGGAACATCTAATTCCATTGCACGTCGTGGCCGGCGCCGCGCTTGCGGATCGGGGGGAAAAGACCCTCGAGGATCACGTATTGGGCGCGGTCGAAAGCGCGTTCAGATTTGGATAGGACCAGATATGTGCTTCGAACTTCCCTTGCGGCAGGGTCCGCGCCCCGAAACCACCGAGTGCGCCCCGCATGAGCAAGTGTCGCAGAACTCCTCGGCCGAGATTCACGCATTGTTCAAGCAGAAGGCCTTCGCCCTGCCCTTCGTCGAGCGTTGCCGATCGGGTATTTCGGTCCCCGGCGCCGAGGCATTAGTCCTGCCGCGGCCGCATGCCTGCGGCCCGCGCGAAGCCTTCATGATCGGACGCGAATTTGCGCATGTGCATCCCGCCTATGACGGTTCGTCGCACATGATGCTGCCGCTGGCGGCGGTTGAGGAACTCATCGCGAAGGGATGGGGCGAACAGCACCCGATGGCCTCGGCCGGATACATCCCGGCCAATGCGATCATGGCCTTTGCTCCACGCGATGAGGCAGAGGTCGATGTGATGATCAAAATCCTGACCACAAGCTGGGGTTTCGCGCGCGGCAAGCTGGCGAATCCCGCCCCCACCCAAATCCACGATTGATCGCAAGCGCGCTTGCAGAAACATCAAGATAAGAGAGATACCATGTCCAACATCCAGAACGGCCCCTTCATCGTGACCGGCGCGTCCGGACAACTTGGCCGGCAGGTGGTCGACCTGCTGGTTCAGGCAGGTGCCGGGCCGGTCATCGCGATCTCGCGCACTCCCGACAAGCTTGCCGATCTGGCGGGAAAAAGAGTCGAGGCGCGCGAGGGCGATTTCAACGACCCGGCTTCTCTTGAAGCAGCCTTCGCGGGCGGCAAGCGTCTCCTCATCATCTCCACCGACGATCTGGAGCCGGGCAAGCGGCTCGCAGCTCATTCCAATGCGATTGCTGCGGCCAAGACGGTAGGTATCGACCACATCGTCTATACCTCCTTCGCAGGCCCAGTCGCGGAAAGTCCAATCGGATTCGCTCAAGACCACGAAGGGACCGAGAAGCTGATCACGGAAAGTGGGGCGGATCATACGATCCTGCGCAACAATATGTACACCGACTTTCTGTTGATGGGCGGCCAGCAGAGCGTCGCCATGGGCACGCATTTCTCCGCCGCAGCAGATGGCAAGACCGGATATGTGACACGCGCGGATTGCGCCCGTGCCGCAGCCGCGGCGCTAATGAAAGCTACGGGAAGGGAGACCCTCGATATCACCGGGCCGGAGACGGTCAGCCAGGCCGAGGTCGCGGCGATCTTGTCCGAAATTGCGGGTAAGGAAATCCCCTATGTCGCCCTGCCCGCCGAGGATCTGGTGCAGGCGATGATCGCAAATGGACTGCCGGAGTTCATGGCGAGGGTCTTTGCCTCCTTCGACGAAGCAATCGCGCAGGGCTATCTCGATGTGGCCAGCGGCGATCTCGAATCGCTCACCGGCAAGCCCGGACAGTCGGTGGCCGATTTCCTGGCCGCTAACCGCGCGGCGCTTCTTCAGGCGCCGCAGGAACAATAATGCTGGAAAATGTCATGAGGCTTTACAACGCGAACTTCTCACCGAATGCGCTGCGTGTACGGGCGGTGGCGCACGAACTGGGCGTGGAACTCGAAATCGTCGAGGTCGACATCCGTGCCGGGGACAACCGCGCGGCGGAATTTCTTGCCCGCAATTCAAATGCAAAGGTGCCTGTTTTGGAGGACGGGAATTTCGTGCTCTGGGAGTCCCGGGCGATCTGTGCCTATCTGGCCGGGATCCGGCCCGAGGCAGGGCTCTATCCTGATGGCCTCAAGACGCGGGCCCTCGTCGATCAGTGGGCCTGGTGGCAAGCCATCCACCTAGGCCCGGCGATGCAGAAGTTGTCCTTTGAGCTGTTCCTCAAAGAGAAATTCGGCATGGGCGATCCTGATCCTACTGTGGTCGAAGCGGAACGGAAAGCCACCGATCAGTTCCTTGCCGTTCTGGAAACCGGACTCGACGATAAGGATTGGATTGCAGGCGCACTCAGCCTTGCCGACTTCTATCTGGCGACCACATTCATGTATCGCGACCAAGCGGGGATTTCGCTGGACGAATTCCCCAGAATCGCGGGCTGGATCGGCCGGCTTGAAGCGCGTGACAGCTGGCAGAAGGCCGTAGCACCGCTTCTTGCGCTCTTCGCCTGACATCGCGCTCGCCGCGATGATTGAACGATCTGCATCACGTCCGGCGATCGGCGCGCTATCAGATTTAGACATGAGCAGGAAGCGTCGCATGACAGAAATTAGCCGCAGACAGCCGCGACAACCAACCTGACAAGAGTTCCTCCGGAAGCAATGCGGCGGTTTTGGGATGTAGATGCTGTGTCTCATCCCGATCTTTAGAGTTTTCGCGCGGAGTGTATTCATCAGGTCCGATAACTCAGCATCCGTCGCGCCAATTGAGCACGTGCCGTTCGTCCAAGACAAAGACTGATCTCACGGCCTCCGCGAGCGGGATGCCGAGCACAGTGTAACCGTGCAGGACAGCTATGCGGGTGTCACTGTTCCCTTAATTCTTGGACGCTGATGTATGTGACCGTTCAGAACCGCGGGGTCATGCTGCCCTGAGCAAGGGTGGTGTAGGACTTATGAAGCTCGCAATGTTGCCCGCAATAGGCTGCTTCGGGGCTTCATATTTCGTTCGTTCACTCAAACCGCTGTCGTTCCCAGGAACAAGAAAAAACCAGACCGCCGGAGCGGTCTGGCCGTTGGCTTAGGCGGCGTCTTTGGGGCCCCAAGGGATGACAGCCTGCAGGGACAGATCGTCCTGGTTTGCGGCCTTGCCGAGGTTGGCGTTGAAGCCGTGGTCGCGGATGGTCAGCGTGTAGTAGTCGGCGCCGGTCTCCTTGTTCTGCTTCTTCCAGATGCCGCCGCACTCGACCAGCTTGCCGCGCGGGGAGCGGCCGAGGACGCGGTGCGTGGGGGCCATCGGGTTCGTGCTCGCGACGGGTTCGACCGTGATGTCGAGGTCGAAGGTCAGGGTCGAGATGGAGCCGACGCCCTTGGCGGTTTCGATGTCGGTGCTGGTGAATTTAATGCAGTTCGTGGTCATTGCTCTTCTCCTTGTTTGCATTGCAATGATGGTCACCTTGCAGCTGGCCAAGGCCCGGCCACACCGAAGGCGAAGCGTAGCGGAGAGGGGCAGGCGCCGGTCTTTTTGGCGCGCGAGGAATGACCCGTAGGGTCAGGGGAAAAAGATCGGCGACAACCTTTGTGGACGGGACGACAGCTGCGACCAGCATGTCATGCAGAGCAACACATCGGGAGAAGTGCGGTGGCCGCGAAGGACACCCAGGTGAACAGCCGATGAAACTGCCGGGGGCGGTGTCCTTTCTGCCCTCGGGAGTGGACAAAACATGGGGGTCATCTTCGTCGTTGCGGCCCGTGCTAAGGTGAGTTCTTTGCGTGTGGGGCTGCCATGGACGTACGGATTACAATCGAAACTACCTTCGACAACGGGGAGAAGCGCACTCATCAGCTTGACGGCATTTCACGACCCTACCGGGTGACCTGTCCAGACGGGATCGGGTTGCGCCTCGAGGATGGGAAGAGGGTTGTCGAACAGATTCAGCGGGCAATTCTTTGCGATCAGGTTGAGGAAATCATCCGAGAAAGCCGCGTATGCCCGGATTGCGCCTCGGTTCGTGCCATTCATGACTATCGCACGCGCGATCTCGACACGCTCTTTGGGCGGGTTCGGGTCAAAGCCGCGCGCTTGCGCCGCTGTTCGTGTGATGCCAGGTCAGCGGCGATGCCCGGCGGACCTATTTCTCCGCTGGCCTATTTCTTTCCTGACCGGGCTACCCCGGAGCTGCAGCGGCTCCATGCGGAACTCGGGTCCCGGCATTCCTTTCGCGAAGCCGCGCGGCTGATGAAAAGCTTCCTCCCCTGCCATCCGCCCCATCACACCACGGTGCGTGACCGGTTGGGAAGAGTAGCCGCGGGGCTCGAGAAAAGTCGAAGGGCATCAGGCGATCCCGCTGAAGCACTTCCCAAAGGGGGTTTGACGGTTTTTCTGGACGGTGCGCATATCCGCTGTCGACCGGAGTATCAGCAGCGACACCTGGATCTTGTGGTCGGTAAGATTGAAAGTCGCAATATGTGCCGACGATTTGGCTTGGTCGCCAATGCGACGGCATCGCCAGGCAGCCGGATGCGAGAAGAGCTGTCAGACTTTGGATGGAAGCCGGGCCGTCTGTTGACGGTAATCTCTGATGGCGAGCTTGCTCTCCCGAACCTCATACGGAATGCCATGGGTGGCGACGGCCAGGTGAAGCATATCCTCGACTGGTGGCACATCTCGATGCGTATTCGACATGTCGAGGCCGCCGTTCAGGGTCTGGTCCAGATACCGGGATTCACTGGAATTCCGGTGCTGTTCCAGCGCCCCGCGAAAAGCCTTCGCTGGTGGCTGTGGCATGGCAGAGCACGGGTCGCGGAAACTTATCTGAAAGGGCTCATGCACGATTGCACCCGCCTTGCGGAAGAACCTTTGGCTGTCCGCACCGCTGCCGCTCGTGTGCAGGCCCGATGCGGGACACTGTACACCTATCTCGCGAACAACATGGAATCCCTTGTCGACTATGGCCGACGGTACCGTAACGGGCTGCCCATCTCGTCATCTCGTGCCGAAGGATCAGTCGATGACATTGCCAATGCCCGCATGGGAAAGCGCAGAAGGATGCGGTGGTCGCCCAAAGGGGCTCACCGAGTAGCCGTCACAAGGGCCGCAGTTCTCGATGGTCGGCTGACCGTCGCAAACAGAAAACGCGCCGCATGACCCCCATGTTTTGTCCACTCCCATCCAACAGCGCCGGGCCAGGGCAAGATCGCGGCGCGGCATCCGCGGGTCTGATCCGGGCGCGCACGTCTATCCTTTCGGGATCGGTGCGCCGAGCGGTTCCGGAATACGGGCGCCCGAAAAGATCGAGGGTCGAAAAGGTATCGGCCGCCGCAGAAGGTCCTGACCGTGCCGCCCGACTGTAACCGCTCCAGCTGCCGAGATCATCTGTGGACGAAAAACTCAGGCGTTCAGTCCCGACCGCCTGATCATGAGACTTCCGACCACAATGCTCGCACCAACCGCGAGTAGGATAGGGCCGGCGAATTCCTCCGCAACAATGCCCGACGCCGAGGAAACCGATAGCAGCATCAGGCTGAATTCTCCTCCGTGGGCCAGGATGATTCCGGTGCGCAATGAGGTCTGAAACGACTCGCCGAATAGTCGGGCGACGACCATAACAATCAGCGTCTTGCCCACGAGAAGAATGACAAGCCAGATCAGCACGACAGGCCATGCAGAAGGAATGATGCAAAGTGGCAATTGTGTTCCGATGCCGATAAAGAAAATCCCGACAAACAAATCGCGGAAGGGCCTAATCTCGTTCTCGACCGCATGGCGCGCGTCGCCCTCGCCGATAATCATGCCGGCCGCAAATGCGGCGAGTGCCGGAGAAAGGCCGGCGGTGGCCGCGACAATCCCAGAGCCTAGTGCAATGGTGAGCGCGAGGAGTTGGGCAAGTTCCGGATCGCCACGCGACGCTACCCAACGGGCAAGTATCTGCACCGGGCCACGGGCAATGAACAGAGCTGCAACCAATGCCGTTGCACCGGCGACGACCGTTATCACGGCATACCCTTCGGCGGCCCCGCTCATTGCATCGTGAAGAAGCAGAAATGCGACGGCTGCCAAATCCTGAAACAGAAGCACTGCAATGGCGAGGCGCCCTTGGGCCGATCCTAGAGCGTTCACGCTTGCGAGCACCTTGAGGCACATGGCCGTGGACGACATGGCAACGGCCCCGCCGACAAGGATCGCGGCGACGGGCGCGAGGCCGAATGCCTGACTTCCCACGACCGCAGCGAGTATTGTCGTGATCGCGACCTGCGCGCCGCCGACACCGAAAACGTGATGCCTGAGCGTCACAAGCTTCTCGAACGAGAATTCGAGGCCGAGCGCGAACAGCAAGAGTATCACGCCAATCTCGCCGATGTTGGTGAGGGCGGTGCTTTGAGCAAGCAGGCCGAAACCGGGCGGCCCAATCAACAGACCGGTCAGGATGTATCCCACGATGCTGGGCACGCCGATCCGTGAGCACGTCGTGACGAACACGAATGCCACTCCGACCAGCAGGGCCGCACTTTCGAGAAATCCGGTCACGCTGTGCATTTGACTTATCCAAATCGCATGGCGCAGGGAAGGCCAGGAGCCAAAATCATCAGAGCCGGGATTGCGCCCATTGCGCAATCTGGACGGCAGACATCGCGCCGCTCTGGCGCGCGATTTCCTTGCCGCCTTTGAAGAGGATCATGGTGGGAATGCCGCGGATCTCGTAGCGGCCGGCGATCTGCTGTTCGGCTTCCGTATTGAGCTTGCCCAGGCGGACACGGGGTTCGAGCGAGCGCGCCGCCGCTTCGAATTGGGGCGCCATCATCTTGCATGGCCCGCACCACTCGGCCCAGAAATCGACGAGCAACGGCAGGTCGGCATTAGCGTGGCGGTCGAAATTCGCCGCCGTTAGCGTAACCGGATGGCCCTGAAAGAGGGCGCCGCCGCAGCGTCCGCAATTGGGATTGTCGCCCAGGCGCTCTTGCGGCACCCGGTTGGTGGAATTGCAGTTCGGGCAGATAACGGTCGTCATTTGGTTTCCTTTGCTGAGCAGGCCCGGTCTTCCGGGCGGTGGATGGTTCTCTCGACGTCAGTGGCCAGACAGGCTGCGGCGCGCCTCGCGTTCTCGCGGCACGGGCAGATATTCGACGCCGCCGCCCTGCCGCCGCACAGGCTGCGGGTAAAGCGTCATCAGTTCCAGGACTTCCTTGGGCATGTCCGTTCCGACGGGCAGGCCCAGCTCGCGTGCCTCATCGGCGGAGATCGGATAATCATGGGTCCAGGTGCCGGTCGCCAGTTTCGCCGCCACATCCGCCGCCCGGGCCTCATCCATTTTGTCCGAGAGAAGCCGCTTCGCGAAGGCCTCGATCTGCGCGATGGCCTTGCGACCGACATCGGCCATGATCAGCGTCTGGTCGTCGATCTCGGCGATGGGTTTTTCCTCGACGACCTTGATCAGCGAGGCGGCGGGCATCTGGCCGAGCTGCGGATCGACGGGGCCCAGCACGGAATGCTCGCACATCACGATCTCGTCGGCGGCAAGCGCGATCAAGGTGCCGCCCGACATCGCGTAATGCGGCACGAACACGGTGACCTTTCCCTTATGGCCCTGAATGGCCCGCGCGATCTGGGTTGCTGCCAGCACCAGCCCACCCGGCGTGTGCAGCACGATATCGAGCGGCACCTCGTCGTCGGTCATCTGGATCGCACGCAGGACTTCCTCGGAATCGTTGACGTCGATGTAGCGCATCAGGGGAAAGCCCAGCAGGTTCATGGTCTCCTGCCGGTGGATCAGCGAGATGACGCGGCTCGCGCGTTTCTTCTCGATCTGGGCAATCTTGCGGGTGCGCATCGCCTCCAGATATCTGCGCTGAAGCACCGGTTGCAGCGCAGAGAAGATGAAGAAGAGCCAGAAAAGCTGCGTTATGTCCATGGACCTTGTCCTCCTTGCCGTCGGCCGTCGGGCAAAAAGCCGTAGATGCCTTCGTCGCGGTAATAGTTGCGATAGCCGTCGGCGCGCCTTCGAAGGAATGGCGTGACGAGCCAACCGGCGACGAACCCGCCGATATGCGCCCACCAGGCGACGCCGCCCATGGCCTGATCGCCCAGCGACAGGATGCCGGGGATCACCTGCAGGCCGAGCCAGATCATCGCGAAGCCAAGGGCCGGGACCTCGAAGAACAGCGGCAGGAAGAGAACCGGCACCATCACCACCAGCTTCGCCGCCGGAAACATGCGCGCATAAGCGCCGATCACGCCCGCGATCGCGCCGGATGCGCCGAGCGCGGGAATTACGGAATCGGGGTTGGCCAGGGCATGCGCCAGGCTGGCCGCGATACCGCAGAACAGATAGAACAGCGTGAACCGGCCCGGCCCAAGCCGGTCCTCGACCGCGGGGCCGAAAATCCAGAGCGTCCACATGTTCAAGATGAGGTGAAGCCAGCCCCCGTGCAGGAAGATATTGGTCAGGAATGGGGTCCAGCCGGACGGGGCGATGAGGCTTAGCTGTCCGAAGAAGCGCGAAGGCACCAGCGCGAACTCGAAAAGGAACCTGTCTACCACGCGCGGCGGCAGGCTTGTCTGATAGAGAAACGCGAGGACGTTCGCAGCAATGAGCGCCCATATGATGACGGGCGGGTAACGGCGTGCGACGCTGTCAAGATAGGGAAACAGTGGCAGTCTCCGCGTTCATCGGGGTGTCTGGCGGTCGTGGCGGAGCAAGGCGCGCGCGCGCGCGCCCGCCTTGCCCCTCGCCGTCACGCTTCGGCCTTGGTCTCATCGAGGAAGCGCAGGCTGTAACTGGCCTCGCCCAGCCTTTCGATGAGCTCGAGCTGCAACTCCAGCCAGGCCTTGTGCCCTTCCTCGTCGAGCACGATTTCCTCGAACAGCATTCGCGATCCGATGTCGTTTTCCTCTGCCGCGGCGCGTGCCGCCTGGCTGTAGAAGGCAATCGCCTCTTCCTCGTCCTTGAGGTCGGCTTCAAACATCTCGCGCAGGGTCTTTGCCCGAACCGGCGGCTTGTCGAAAGCCACCTCGGGCTCACCCTTGAGAAACAGGATCCGCTCCAGAAAGCGGTCGGAATGGCCGCCTTCCTCGGTCTGTTCCTCGCGCATCTGCGCGGCGAGACCGACAAGGCCCCAGTCCTCCAGGACATGGGCATGAAGCTGATACTGGTGTGTGGCGCTGATCTCCATCCTGAGCGCCTTGTTCAGGTTATCGATGGTTTTGGCGTTGGACATTCCATCTCTCCTCGGTTGGGTTATGGTAAAGTATCAGCTCCGCAGGCGGGGCGTCACGTCTTGCGCCGCCCCGCCGCGACGGTCACGCCCGTCCAGGCCGGCGGATCAGAAGCGGGGAAGGATTCGAGATCGGCCTCAAGCACCGGATCGAGCGGGCGATCATCGGTCCCGGACAGATCCCGCGCGCCATCTTGATCGACCGCCCTTCGCAGGCGGTGGTCCGAATGCCCCTGACCCGTGCCGGAGGAGACCCGAAAGGCCCCCGGCGCATCGGCCCCCTTGTAGAGTCGGTGCCTTTCCTGCCCCCGCCAGGGGTTGGGCGCGGTGCGGTGCGGGGCGTCCTCGCGCACGACATAATGCCAGTCCTGCCGCTCTGCGAAGTCCACGGCGCTATCGCGGTCGGGGAATTTCAGCCGGATCGGGCGATAGGGATCGTCGCTGGAGGTATGTCCCATCAGCGGGTCGATCTGCGGCGGCCGGGACGGCTCGAACTCCAGGACCCAGTAGTTGGGCCGAGGCGCCGATGTCATCGCGGAACGGGCAGGACGGTAGATGATTGCCGTCGGCACGTCCCAGGATGGCAGATCGGTTCCGGGAATTTTCGGCGGGAATGGTGGACGATTATGGCCGCGCATATCAGTTCTCCCGGGTGTCGGTGGATACGAGAAGGTGACGTTCGAGATCGTCGAGTTTTTCCATTCGCCTCGAATTCAGGCGAACGGCGCGTTCGGTGTTCTGCGAAGGAAAGGCAGCAGCGTGCAGGACGTCCGACCGCATCGCTATCGTGAGATCGGCGACGGCATTCATCACGCCCTCTCCGTCCCCGTCCGAGAGCGTGCCGTCAGCAAAACCGGACTGCAAGCTCTCCAGTACCTGCTCGAAGCTGGACACGACCCCTGCACTCGCGACCACAGCCAGCTTGTGGCTGAGAACACGCAGTTCATCGATCAGCTTCGCATCGTGCCTTGCGGTTTCCACGATCTCTGCGACCTTCTCGATACAGGCCATGTAAATGTCGCATTGCTGCTGGAGGATGATGACCCTTCCTTCCTTGCGAAGCTCGAGATCGGTCTGGCGATTGAGAAGCGCCGCGGTCAGAATGATCGTCACGACAGCGCCGAGGAAGATGAGCGTCATCTCCTGCGCGAAAGGCAGTATGTCTTCGGCAAGATACATCGAACGAAAAACGAAAAGGATTCCGATGCCCAAGGCAGCGGCCGCACCAGCAAATGCCAAGTCAGGCAGGCGGTTCGACATCAGCACCTCGCATTTTCGGTGTCAGGTGGCATGCACGGCTTTGCATCGGCGTCCGGCGCCTCTGCGTCCCGGTGCCGCAGGAAGATTGGCGTCGGACCGCTGCCGAACGGATTGAAGCCGGTGCTCAGGCAACGGTCGAAGATCGTTTCGTCCCATCGGGTGAAATCGTGCTCCTCGCCGGCAAGTCGCCCGTCATGCATCACAGGGCACCTCACGCCTTTGCCGATGGGGGAGCGTCATCGAAGGCCGCACCGTCCGAACGATCCGCCTTGCGAAGCCGTAACCCGAGGAGGATCATCATCACCCCGAAGAACGCGGCGTAGAAGCCGATCAGCCAGCCGAGCGCGAGGAAGCTTTCGACCGGGCGCGTCAGCAGCATCCAGGTCACGACGACACCGAGAACGACCGAGAGAAGGCCGCTTAGGATCAGCCAGATTTCGCCGTCGATTTCCTTTCGCAGGCGGATCGCTGCCGCGATCTCGAGGGCACCCGAGAACACGGACCAGAAGGCGATGCTGGCCCAGAGGAATGTCGCAAGCACAAGCGTCGCGACAAAAGGCGAGACAACCACGACGACGCCCGTGGCGATGCCCAGAATGCCGCTGAACATCAGCCAGCCCCAGCGTTCGCCCTTGCGGATGTTACGTATCGCGGCGACGAGGCCGAACACGCCGTCGGCAAAGGCGAACGCGCCGAAGACCAGCGTGAGCGCCAGAAGCGATTCCGCAGGCATGACGAAGGCTAGCACTGCGATGATCAATGCGAGCACGCCGCGTAACACGAATGCCCACCAATTCCGGGACAGGCTGCACAGCATGTCCTGCATCTTGTCGGTCGGGTTTTCAGAGGCTGTGGTCATTGGTCGATCTCCTATTCAGTTCCATGTAAGGTGTCGGAGCCGACCTCCTCGCCGGTTAGGGCGGCGGCCAAGCGGCGGCGATCCTCGATCGGCTGAGGCAGACGCTGCGTGTGAGCGATTTCCCGTTGGACGGGCGCGCGGCCTGATGGTTCTCTGACCAACCCGGCTTCGGCAAGCCTCGCGCGTAGTGTCGCGCCCGCATTTTCTGCGATCTCCGCGACCTCTGCCTCGGTCAGGCCGAAAAGGTCTGCCGTCTCCGCGATCGTAGCGTTGTCGAGGTGGAGCCGATAGAGAACGCGGCGTTCGACCGACGGAAGATCGGCGATTGCCCGGTGCAGCACCATGGCGATCTTATGCCGATCCGCTTGGCTCTCGGGGTCTGTGCCGCCGTCGTCGGCGATGAGGTCCTCCAGCATCAGCACTTCGTCGGGCTGGTAGAACTCGAACATCGCCTGATCCGCCTCGGTCGGATCCTCCGCCGGGGCCTTGGGTTCCGCCTCGATGGAGGCGGCATCCTCAGGCACGGCGCGGCGGGCGGCGCGGGATTCTTCCTCGATGGTCTGAAAAGCCAGCCGTTTCAGCCAGTCGCCGACGGAAAACTCCGAAGGCCGATCCTCGAAGCGGGCCAGCCCCTTGAGGATCGTCGCATCGACGATATCGCGAACGCTCAGGTAGCCAGCCGGCACAGACCCGCTACACTCCAGATAGGTCAACTCGCGCCTGACGGTATCGTAAACCGTATCGAGATGATCCTCGATCAGGTCAAAGAAGAGCTGGCGCCGGTCCGCTTCCGCCGCATCCCGCGCGGGCGGCAGCGGGGCGCCGATCCGGCGCCGGCGGGCGGGGCGCTTGTATTCAGGCTCGTGCTTGAGGCGCGCCACATGCCGATCGACCTGGTGGCGCAGGTCGGCAAAGGTCTTGCGCAGGACAGGCTCGATCTCGAATCCCTCTTCCCGCGCCACGATCACGCCCGACGGCAGTTGCAGGCGCAGGCTGATTTTGATGCGCTTCTTGCCCCTCGTCTGCGAGGCAACGACTTCGAGCCGGACCAGATCCTCGCGAAAGCGCGCAAGGTGCGGTTCAAGTTGCCGCACCTCTTCCTCGATGACCTCAGGCGCGCGCTGTTGGCCGTGCCGGTCGAGATTGCGGAATGATCTAATGACGTTCATGCCGTGGACCTTCCTATAACTCTCCGAAGAGATGGTCCGGCGCGACCGATATCGCGCCGGGCCAGTCTTTTGCGCTGTCACTCGGCGGACTTGTCGTCCTTGGACTGCACCTCATCCCCAACGCTGGGCTTCGGAACGTCCGTCTTGTTTTCGGCAACTTCGCTGGACTCGCCGATCCCGGCTTGGGCCGGATCGTCCGGGCTGTCGTCACCGGTGTCCTTTACGATCTTTTCGAACACGACCCTCTGTTCGTCCTCCGACCAGGCGACGCGGACCTTGTCACCATCCTCGATCCGCCCGGAGAGCATCTCGCGGGCCAACTCGGTCTCCAGCTCCGACCGGATCAGCCGGCGCAGCTCGCGGGCGCCGAATTCGGGGCGGAAGCCGACGGCACCGAAATGATCGACCACGCTGGTGTCGAATTCGAGTTCGACGCCCTGGGTCATCGCGGTGCGCTTCACCCGGTTCAACTGCAATTCGACGATCTGGCGGATCTCCGACTGGTTCAGCGAGTGGAAGACGATGATCTCGTCGATCCGGTTGATGAATTCGGGCCGGAAATGACCGCGCAGCACGTCCATCAGTTCGGATTTCTGCTTTGCCTCGTCGAACTCCTTCGTGCCGCGCTTCTGTAGGTTGCGCTGGATGATGTCGGAACCGAGGTTCGAGGTGGCGATGATGATGGTGTTGGTGAAGTCTACGACGCGCCCCTTGCCGTCGGTCAGACGCCCGTCGTCGAACACCTGAAGCAGGATGTTGTAGACATCCGGATGCGCCTTCTCGATCTCGTCGAGCAGCACCACCGAATAGGGCCGGCGGCGGACCTTTTCGGTCAGCTGGCCCCCCTCGTCATAGCCGACATAGCCCGGAGGCGCGCCGACCAACCGTGCCACCGCGTGACGCTCGCCATATTCCGACATGTCGATCCTGAGAAGCGCATCCTGATCACCGAAGATCACCTCGGCCAGCGTCTTGGCCAGTTCCGTCTTGCCGACGCCGGTCGGCCCGAGGAAGAGGAAGGTCGCAGTCGGACCGGAGCCTTCGCGCAGACCCGCGCGCGCGAGACGCACCGCATCGGCCACGGCGTGGATCGCTTCTTCCTGGCCGATGACGCGCTCGTGCAGCTTGTCTTCGAGCTTGAGGAGCTTGTCCTTCTCCTCGGTGGTCAGTTCGGTGACCGGAACCCCGGTGATCTTCGAGACGATCTGGGCGACGTGATCGGCGCGCACCTCGGCGGTCGCCGAAGCCTGATCGCGTTTCCATACCTCCAGCAGCTCGTCGAGCTCCGTCTGCCTGGCCTCCAGTTCCTTCTTCAGCTCGGCCGCCCGGTCGAATTGCTTGCGCGCGGCGGCATAGTCCTGTTCGCGCCTGATCTGCGCGACCTCGGCTTCGAGCTCCTGCACGTCCACGGGCCGCGCAGTGGCCGAGATCTTCACCCGCGCCGCGGCCTGGTCGATCAGGTCGATCGCCTTGTCGGGCATGAAGCGACCGGTGATATAGCGATCCGAAAGCTCTGCGGCGGCGATGATCGCCTCGTCGGTGATCGTCACCTTGTGGTGGCTTTCGAGCGTGTCGCGCAGCCCGCGCAGAATCATGATCGTCTGTGCGACCGTGGGCTCGTCCACATAGACCGGCTGGAAGCGGCGTTCGAGTGCGGCGTCCTTCTCGATGTATTTCTGGTATTCGTTGAGCGTTGTCGCGCCAATCAGGTTCAACTCGCCGCGCGCCAACGCCGGCTTGAATGTGTTGGCGATGTCAAGTCCGCCCTCGCCGCCGCCCTGGCCGGCGCCGACGATGGTGTGGATCTCGTCGATGAAGAGAATGAGGTTGTCTTTCTCCTCGGTTATCTCCTTGAGGATCTTCTGCACGCGCTCCTCGAACTCGCCGCGATACTTGGACCCTGCGACCATCGAGTTGATGTTCAGTTCAACCAGCCGCTTGTCGCGCAGGGCCTCGGGCACCTCGCCGGCCACGATCCGCTGGGCGAGCCCCTCGATGATGGCGGTCTTGCCGACGCCGGGCTCGCCGATCAGCACGGGGTTGTTCTTCTTGCGCCGCGCAAGAACCTCGATCGTCGTCTCGATCTCGCGAGCGCGACCGATCACCGGATCGAGCTTGCCCTCGCGCGCGGCCTTGGTGAGGTCGCGGCTGAACTGGTCGAGATCGGGGGTGTTCGACGGAGTGTCGACGCGGCCTTCCTCGGCACCCTTGCCGACCACCTTCGTCACCTGCTGGCGCAGCGCCTGCGGCGTCAGCCCCAGCTTGCGCAGCATCGCCGCCGCGAGGCCTTCGCCCTCTTCGGCGAGCCCGATCAGCAAATGTTCCGGCCCGACATAGGAATGGCCAAGCTCGTTCGAGGCGATGAAGGCGCGGTTCAGCGCGTCCTTGAGACGCGGGCTGACACCGATCTCGCCCTCGGTCTTGCCCTCGCCGTGTTTGGCCTCTTTCTCGATCTGGCGGGCAAGATCATCCGCATCGATCTTGAACTGCTCAAGGATCGTGCGCACGACATCCGACGTTGTCAGCGCCAGCAGCAGATGTTCGGTATCCACCTCGTTGCGACCGAACTCGCCCGCCTTCTGCGCCGCCGCCTGCAACAGCTTGTTGCCCTGTTCGCTCAACCGGTCGGCGATCGTCTGCCCGCCGCCGCCCCGGCGGGCTCCGCGGCGCGGCGCTTCGCCGCCGAAGGTCGCGTCCACCACATCGTCATCCCCGACGTCGCCACCGGTATCCGTCGCGCCCACAGAGCGGCCCCGCATCGGGCTGTCCCCGAAGAGGCTGCCAAAGCCGCTGTCGCCAAAGAACTCGTCGAACAGCGAAGACCTCCCGAACAGCGATTCGAGCGGCGAGGCGCTGCGGCCCGACCGGCGCACCATCTCGCGGTAATGCTGGTCGCAAAGCTCCATGTCCTGCGTCTTGCCGTTGATCGAGGCCCGCACGCGCGCCGTCGCCGGGCGGCCGCAGATATCGCATTTTCCGTTCGCCATTTTTTGGGCTCCCTCAAGTTGAAATTGTCACGACTACACATTGAAATGCGTGACGCAGATATGACGTGGATCAAACCGCCTTGTCCCGGGCCGGTTGGACCTTGCCCTGAACCTCCGCAAGGTCGGTCTCGTCCAGCGTCTCCTTCTCCAGCAGTCGCTGCGCGGTCTCGTCCAGCAGGGCGCGGTTCGCCGTCAGCAACGCCACCGTGCGCTCGAAGACCCCATCGACGATGTCGCGCACCTTCGCGTCCATCCGCTCGGCAGTGGCGTCGCTGTAGCGGCGGTTGAGCCAGGACGACTGATCGCCGGTGCCAAGAAAGCCCGGTCGCTCGCTGTCGTAACTCACATGACCCAGATCGGGGTCCATCCCGTAGCGCGCCACCATCGCGCGGGCGATGTCGGTGGCCTTCACCAGATCGTCCGCAGCCCCGGTCGAGAGATGATCGTAGATCACCTTCTCGGCCGCGCGCCCGCCCAGAAGCACGGCGATCTTGTTCTCCAGCTCCTCGCGGGTCATCAGGAAGCGGTCCTCGGTCGGGCGCTGGATCGTGTAACCGAGCGCGCCGATCCCGCGCGGGATGATCGAGACCTTGTGCACCGGATCCACCCCCGGCAGCGCCATCGCCACCAGTGCGTGGCCCATCTCGTGATGGGCCACGATCTCGCGTTCGCGCGGGTTCAGGAGGCGGTTCTTCTTCTCCAGCCCCGCGACGATGCGCTCGACGGCATTGGTGAAATCCTCCATGCCCACGGCCGCCGCCTTGCGGCGGGTGGCCAGAAGGGCGGCTTCGTTGACGAGATTGGCCAGATCCGCCCCGGAAAAGCCGGGCGTCAGCGCCGCGACCTTCTCGGCGTCGACATCCGGGGCGAGGGTGACCTTCTTCATGTGCACATTGAGGATCTGCACGCGGCCCGTCTTGTCGGGCTTGTCCACCAGCACCTGCCGGTCGAAGCGACCCGCGCGCAGGAGTGCCGGGTCGAGGATCTCGGGCCGGTTGGTGGCCGCCAGCAGAACGATGCCGGCCGACGGGTCGAACCCGTCGAGCTCGGTCAGAAGCTGGTTCAGCGTCTGCTCGCGCTCGTCATGGCCACCGGCGACCTGCCCGGCCGCTCGGGCGCGCCCGAGCGCGTCGAGCTCATCGATGAAGATCATCGCGGGGGCGGATGTCCGCGCCTGCTCGAAGAGGTCGCGCACCCGCGCGGCGCCCACGCCCACGAACATCTCGACGAATTCCGACCCCGAGATCGAGAAGAAGGTCACGCCCGCCTCACCCGCCACGGCGCGCGCCAGAAGCGTCTTGCCGGTGCCCGGCGGCCCGACCAGCAGGATGCCCTTGGGGATGCGCGCACCGAGCTTGCCGTAGTCGGCCGGGTTCCTGAGAAACTGTACCACCTCTTCCAGCTCGGCCTTGGCCTCATCCACGCCGGCGACATCGGCGAAGCTGACGCCAGTTTCCTTTTCCATATAGACCTTGGCCTTCGACTTGCCGACCTGCATGAAGCCGCCGAAACCCTGCCTGTCGGCGAACTTGCGAAACAGCAGCATCCAGATGCCGAAGAAGACGAGCGCCGGCGCCACCCAGGAAATCAGCGTGCCGAGGAACGTGTTCTGCGGCACGCCGGTGATTTCGACCCCCTTCTTGTCGATCAGTTGCAGGATCGAGGGATCGACGATGGTGGTCACGAAGTCGTTCTTGCCTTCCACTGGAACCGTAAACCGGCCCGAAATCGTATCGCGCCCCACGGTGACCGATTCGATCTTGCCGTCCTCGAGATAGGTCTGGAACTGGCTGAAGTTGATCGGTGCGACGGATCGCCAGCCCGCGATCGCGTTTTGGAGGAATAGAACGGCCACAAAAGCCACCACCCAATACCAGATGTTGTATTCGGTCTTCTTTTCCATTTCTCACCTGTTAGGTTCCAACCCGCGAACAGCTTAATGCGTTGTCGGCGCACCGCCAGACCAAAGTCGCGCCCCACCTCGTTTTTCGGGGGCGGGATCATTCCAGGGGTCGAAACCGTCCGGCCCTTCGGCTATCTACGGACGACTGACCCCGATGAAAGGCCCGGCCGAGATGACGTTCAATCCCCGCCACCGGTTCATCAACCTTGCCCAGTCTGTCCTGCTGCTGGCGGGAATGGGCGCCATCGGCTGGGTCGCCCTCAATGCCATCGTCGGCCCCGATCTGGCGCTGGCCATCGTTCTGGGCTCGCTGGGTGGGCTCCTGCTGGCGCCGGGGATGTCGAAACAGATCCTGATCCGCGCCTATCGCGCCCGCCGCCTGACCGGGCGCGACTTTCCCGAGGGGCTGGCGATCCTGGGCGAGCTGGCGCGCCGGGCGGGGCTGCCGCGGGTACCGGAACTTTACTACATCCCCAGCGAATTGCCGAATGCCTTCGCCATCGGCAAGCCGGAAGACAGTGTGGTCTGCATCAGCGACGGGCTCTTGCGGCTGCTCGATCGCCGCGAGCTGGCCGGCGTGCTGGCCCATGAGGTCGCCCATGTCGCCCATCGCGACCTGTGGATCATGGGGCTGGCCGATGCGTTGTCACGGGCGGTGTCGCTGGCATCCTGGTTCGGCCAGGTTATCCTGCTTGTGAACCTGCCGCTGATCCTCATGGGTGCGGCCTATGTGCCCTGGGAGGTGCCGCTTCTCCTGATCTTCTCGCCCACAATCATGGCGCTGCTGCAGCTTGCCCTATCGCGGACGCGGGAATATGAGGCCGATCTGGGCGGTGCGCGGCTGAGCGGCGACCCGGAGGGGCTGGCCTCGGCGCTTCTCAAGCTCGAACGCAGCGCGGGGCGGTTGTGGGAAGAGATGTTCCTGCCAGGCCGCCGCATCCCGGTGCCCTCGCTTTTGCGCACCCATCCGCCGACCGAGGAGCGGGTGCAGCGGCTGCGCGCGCTGGCGGGGCCGCTTCGGCCGACGCATCCCGAGGCGCCGTTGCGCCTGCCGCAGGTCGGCCGGATCGCGCCGCCGCGCTTCGGGCCCTGGGGTGTCTGGCGCTGAGCGAAAATTTCGTCGTGCCTCTCTTGAAACGAGCGTGACACATTCCTTGATTACAATCGAGACGCCCAATTGGGGTTTCAAGGACACGCAGAAAGGTTCGACTGCAAGAGCGGACCACCGATGGCTCGCCAGTTCGGAGTTTATCGGAAACGCGACGACACTCGAACGCCGATCGTTCGGCGGACCTTTCAACCTGTCTGGCTCCTCGGGCGCCCTGGCTGACACGAGACCTTTCGTGTCATGGATTGGCGATGAAAGAGGCGAGACATGCTTTATCCCATATACATGCGCCGAAGCGACCCGTTCGCGCTGATGCGCTCCATGCTGCACGATACAGACCGCTTCACGCCGTCGTTCGCGGCCCGGCCCGCTTTTCCGGCGGTGAACGTCTGGCAGAGCGACGAGGCCGTGGCGATCACCGCTGAACTGCCCGGCGTCGATCCGGCCGATATCGACATCCATGTAAAGGACAACGTGCTGACCCTTTCGGGCGAGCGCAAGGCGCCGGACCTTCCCGAAGGGGCCCGCTGGCACCGCAACGAACGCGGCTATGGCAAGTTCAGCCGTGCGGTCCGTCTGCCCTTCGCCGCCTCCGACGACAAGGTCGAGGCGCGGATGACCGATGGCGTTCTGCGTATCGTCGTCGGCCGTCCGGAAGAGGACAAGCCGAAGAAGATTGCGATCAAGGCCGCCTGAGAGGAGGAGTTCGACATGACCACCGAAGTCACTAAAACTGCCGAGAAGACCCCGGCCGAGACGCCCGAGACCACCACCGGCAGGCACATCTATCAGCCGCTGGCCGATATCGTCGAGACAGACGAGGGCGTGACGCTGATGCTCGAGATGCCGGGTGTTGTCCCCGATGACGTGGATGTCACGCTGGAAAAGCGCGTGCTGACGATCCGCGGCAAGGTGCGGCCCACCAGCACCGAAAAGCTGCAACTGGCCTATGCCGAATATGGCGAGGGCGATTACGAGCGATCCTTCACCCTGTCGGAGGATTTCGACCCCGAAAGGATCGAGGCATCGGTCTCGCACGGCGTGCTGACGCTCTCGCTGCCGCGCGCGGCCGAAACTAAGCCGAAGAAGATCGCCGTCAAAGCGTCCTGAACAGAAGGAGGAATGGATATGCAGATCAAGGACCTGATCCCCTGGGCGCACAAAGATCACGTGCCCGAACCGAAAGCTGGTGACCAGAATCCCATCGCTACGCTTCAGCGAGATATGAACCGCCTGTTCGAAGGCTTCTGGAACCGCGTCGGCGATCTCGACTGGCCCTGGGGCAGCGGAGAGGCCCGCTCGGACGTGGTCGAGACCGACAACGCGGTCGAGGTGTCGATCGAGCTCCCCGGCATGGAGATGAAGGACATTGAGGTGTCCGTCAGCGACGACATGCTGACCGTCAAGGGCGAGAAGAAGATCGAGCGGCAGGACGAGAAGAAGGGCTACTACCTCTCCGAGCGCAGCTATGGCGCGATCTACCGCACGATTCCGCTGCCGCCCGGCGTCGATGGCGAGAAGGCCGAGGCGAGTTTCAAGGACGGCGTGCTGACGATCCGTCTGCCGCAGACACCCGAAGCCCAGGCCAAGGTCAAGCGCATCGAGGTCAAGGGCGCCTGAGGGCGTGTCACGGCGCCGCCGCGGGATAACCCGGCGGCGCCTTTTCCCCGAAAAAGAGATGACATTGCTGGCAAGACTCGCCCTAATATTTATTTATCCGATCGGCATCCTCTCAGGCCCGACGGCCGCTCAGGTTGTGAGCGCCGAAGCGGATCCGCGCGGCATGCCGACCATCGCGCCGCTCATCGACGCGGTCGATGATGCGGTGGTCAACATCGCGGTGGTTTCGGAACGGCCCGCGTAAATGACGCCGCTGTTTCGCGATCCGGCCACCGACAACGCCGTGCTCAGGAGCGAGGCCGATAACCTCACCGAGGTAGCGCTCGGAAATTCCGAGGATCTTCTGGTGGACGATTTCGTGGTGGCCATCGGCAATCCCTTCGGCCTCGGCCAGACGGTGACCAGCGGTATCGTCTCGGCGCTTGGGCACTCGGGTATCAACCCCGAGGGCTACGAGGATTTCATCCAGACCGACGCGTCGATCAATCCAAGCAACTCGCGCGGCGCGCTCATCAAGCTGGATGGCAAGCTCGTCGGCATTAATACCGCGATCATCGCGCCCAATGGCGGCGGCAATGTCGGCATTGGCTTCGCCGTGCCGATCAACATGGCGCTCGCGGTCAAGGACCAACTGCTCGAGTTCGGCGAGTTGCAGCGCGGGCGGCTCCGCGTGCTGATCCGGGATCTGACGCCGGATCTGGCGCAGGCGCTTGGCGGGGAGGCCGCGACAGGGGGCGCCGTGAGCTCTGTCGAGGCGGGCACGCCGGCCGATGACGCAGGGCTCAGGACTGGCGACGTTATCGTGGCCGTGAACGGTGAGATGGTAGAGGGCTCGCCCGACCTGCGCCATAAGATTGGCCTGCGCCGTCCGGGCAACAGGGTCGAGATCGGTTATATCCACGACGGCGAGCGTCTGACCGCGCAGGTCGCGCTGACCCGCGGGGCAGCACAGGGTCCGGCCGCGCGAAGCCGCGGCGACGACGATGCGCTCGCCGGGGTGCGGCTGGGGTCGCATCCCGTCTGGGGCGAGACGCAGGACGTCGTGGTTGCCGAGGTTCTGCCCGGCAGCCACGCGGCGCGGGCCGGGCTCGAGCCGGGGGACGTGATCACCGCCGTTAACCGCCAGTTGGTAGAGACGACGCGCGACATTGACCGCGCGCTTGAGCAGGCGGCAACGACCGCCATCCGGCCCCGGCCTGGCCCGATCGCAGGGTCGGGGCCGGTGAATCGATGGAGCAGCAGATGAAACAGACCGAAACGCGGTCGAAAGTCCGAGAAGATTGGAGCGCAATGACGCTCTACGAACGGTTCGAGCAGGCGGCGATCGTCGTGCTCACGGGCATCATCATGATCATCATCGTCTCGGCGCTGTGGCAACTCATTCGCGAGGTCGGCCTTCGCCTGCTTCTCGGCGGGCTCGATCCGCTGGACTACAGGACGTTCCAAGCGGTTTTCGGGATGATCTTCACCGTGGTGATCGCGCTCGAGTTCAAGCGGTCGCTGCTGGTCGCCGTCGAGCGCCGTTTCGGGGTGGTACAGGCCCGCAGCATCATCCTGATTGCGCTTCTTGCCATCGTGCGCAAGTTCATCATTCTTGACCTCTCTGAGACGGAGGCGTCCAAGATCGGGGCCCTTGCCGCCACCGTGCTCGCGTTCGGCTTGGTCTACTGGCTGGTTCGCGATCAGGACATGCGGGAGAGGTCGGAAGCCCAGGACCTCTGAGCCAGGGGAATACGAGGTGAAAGAAGCCATGCGATGACAGAAGATCCCTACAAGACCCTTGGCGTTGCCAAGACCGCCACCCAAGCCGAGATCAAAAAGGCCTATCGCAAGCTCGCCAAGGAGTTGCACCCGGACCTGAATCCGGACGATGCGGTCAAGCAGGAGCGGTTCAAGGCGGTCTCGCATGCCTATGACCTTCTGGGCGATCCCGAGAAGCGCCGGCGTTTTGACGCGGGCGAGATCGACGCCGACGGACAGGAGCGGCCCGAACGGCAGTATTATCATCAGTATGCCGGGCAGGACGCCGGCCGCCGCTATGATCCCGGTGGGGGCGGCTTCCACTTCGAGACGGGCGGCATGTCGGACGAGGATCTGTCGGACATCTTCTCGCACATCTTCGGTGCACGCGGCGGTCGGGCGGGCCCGGGTGGCTTCGGGCAGGAATTTCACGCCCGCGGCCAAGATCTGCGCTATCACCTCGAGGTGGAGTTCCTCGACGCCGCGCGCGGCACGAAGCGCCGCGATCTTGCCCTGGCCCGGCGCTGTTGGATAAATCAGCTGGCGAGCGCAATCCCCCTTTCCCCGGGCACACTTATTCTGCGGCCACGGTCATCGGGATGCCGAGTGCCGTGAAGTGGTTGAGGACCGCCACCCGGATCTGGACCTCCGCCACCTGGCGGTCGAATTCCCGGGACATCAGCCGCTGGCCGAGCAGCTTCACGCAGTTCATTTTCGTCTCGACCCTGCTGCGCCGGTGGTACCCGCTCCAGTTCCGCCAGAGTGCCCGGCCCAGGTGCTTCGATGCTCGCAGGATCTCGTTGCGTGCGCGAGCTCCTGCCGTGTCCGGCTTCCAAGGCCGGGCGTTTCGACGGGGTGGAATGATCGCTGCTGCCCCACGGGCCGCAATGGCATCGTGGCAGGCGCGTGTGTCGTAGGCACCGTCAGCCGTGACAGTGGCGATGTCCTCGTTCGCCGAGATCTGGGCGAGAAGGTTCGGCAGCATCGGGGCGTCGCCGACATTGCTTGAGGTGACCTCGACCGCCCGGATCTCCAGCGTTTCCTCATCAATTCCAAGGTGGATCTTGCGCCATACGCGCCGCTTGGAGCCGCCATGCTCGCACGCGTGCCACTCGCCTTCACCTTCCACCTTGATGCCGGTGCTATCGACGAGCAGGTGAATCGCCCCCTTGGAGCCGCGATATGGGATGGTCACGTCCAAGGTCTTCTGCCGCCGGGACAGGGTGCTGAAGTCCGGCACGGCCCATCCGAGTCCGGACAGCTCCAGTAGGCTCGCCACGAAACCAGTCGTTTGCCGGAGTGGCAGGCCGAGCAAGACCTTGATGGTAAGACAGGCCTGGATCGCCGCGTCGCTGTATGCCTGCTGGCGGCCGCGACGCCCGGAAGGCGCCGCTTCCCATTGCATCGAGGGATCGAACCAGACGGTCAGCGATCCGCGCTGCCTCCGCGCTTGATTGTAGCTATGCCAGTTGGTGGTCTTGTACGGGGTTTTCGCCGGTCTGCTCATGGCCGCCAGCTATCATGCTGGACTCGCGCAGTGAATCCCCCGCCGCATTTGCGCAACAAGGCCCCTGACAGGCACATATCCGGGTGTCATCGGCGCGCGGCCAGCACGTCGTAGAGATCCTCAGCCGACAGCCCATCATTTCGATCAGAGGTCGACCTTGCCTCTGTCGCGCGCGTCTCGACGATCCGCCACATCCGATATCGTCCCTGCCCCGTGACCTCCCGGATCAGGCCCCGCTCCTCCATCCAGTTGATGTTGCGCTGAACCGTGGCCCGGTGCGCGCCCGTCAATTTCTCGGCCATCTGTACTGAGACCAGCGGCCAGCTTGTGAAGAGATCCCGCAGCATCGGTGGAGTCTTGCCCGAGAGCGGCACCATCGTTCGCTCCGCCGCCGCCGCCCAGGCTTCGATCTCCTCGATCCTGCGCAGGGCTGCGAAGGTCGCGCTCTCCATCGCGTTCAGCCAGCGCGCCAACCGGGCGGGCTGGTCCCCGATCGCGCGAAAGCCCCCTCCCCCGCCCATGGCGATCGGTGCGAAAATCGCGCCCCGGGCGCTCCCTGACGGTGCGAGCTCGGTGATCGCGACACGCGAAGCCGTCACCGCAGCCTCGAGCGGATCGTCGATCGGCGAGAGCTCCGCGACATGCCAGAGATGGAAGCCCATGCAGGCCCGCGTAACTGGGTGGAGGTCTTCGGCCTGATCCATCATCGCGAGCCATCCGGCGGCCCGGTCCTCGAAGGCTTCGCGCTCTGCCATCTCGACCACGCGCGAGGGAGCCTTGGCATCTTCGAAACGCTCCCCCTGCCCCGGACGGTCGCGCCGATCGAGAAAGGTTTCGAGGTCACCGACAGCCAAACCACGCGCCAACAGCGCGGGTCCGCCGGTCAGCCGCCGCACGGTCCAGCCGATCCGGTACAGCGCCTGCGCATCATCCGTTACGGTCGAAACCCGCAGCGCCATGTAAAGCGAAAGCCGGTCGAGGCCGACCCGGTGTTGCGTGAGCCAGCTGAGATCCGCGGCTTCGATCAGGGCGAGCCGTTGCCGCCAGCCAGCCGGGCCGCGGCGCAGGCGTTCATCGAGGATTCCCAGGCGCGCCGCAACGCGGGCGAGCTGCGCCGCCTGCCCGGCCTCGGCCGCGCGCCAGGCATCGACTACATCGGATTCCTTCGCCTCAGGCGCAGGTCCGGGCGGCAGGTAATCCGGTTCGTCCTCCATCGGTCCGGGGAGGAACCAGAGGTCAGCGTCATCCTTGCCCTCGGACGCCTCCATATCCTCAAGAGGCACCCCGTCATCATCCATGTATGTCTGGCGAAATCTGTTCATGCGCGCATTATATGGCCATTATGCGCGCTTGGCCATGGAGTTTGAGGGGCTGCGATTTTCTCTACTATAGAAGCGTCCGAGGATCCTGTCTTCTCGAGCGCGATGTGGCGCCTCTCGTGGGCTTCAGCCTATAGATACAAGGCTTCCCGAACTCAGCGCGACGAGGGAAACGCCCATTGCACTCGTTTACAAACGGTCGTTTAGTAACGGTATATGAAATTGCAAACGGCCCGTTTTCATGCCCTTGATAGGCTACGCCCGCGTTTCCACTGAGGATCAGACCCCCCTGCCTCAGTCGGAGGCCCTCCAATCTGCGGGTTGCGCCGAAGTCTTCGAAGAGCACGCCTCAGGCGGCAATCGTGCCCGGCCGGTGCTTGCCCGCTTGCTGGAACGCATTAGCAAGGGCGACACGCTGGTTGTCGTACGGATCGACCGGCTCGCACGGTCTCTGTCGCACCTTCTCGAGGTGATCGAACGGTTGGAGGCCAAGGGGGCGTTCTTTCGTTCCATTCAGGACCCGATCGACACCGGATCCCCGCAAGGCAAGTTCACGCTGCAGGTTCTGGGCGCCGCGGCCGAGTTCGAGCGGGCGCTGATCCGGGAACGTACCAAAGCAGGGCTGGCGAGCGCCCGTACCAAGGGCCGGGTCGGCGGGAACCCTGGACTGCGGGCCAAAGACCCTGCTGCTCTTCGCAAAGTACGGCTGGCGCGACAAGACGGCTACATGGAGCGTCTGAACGAGACGGCACAAGATTGGGTGCCCCATGTGCGCCGGTTGCGACCCGACTTGGCCTGGGAAGACGTGGTGCGCATCATCAACGGCCCCTTGCCCGAGGCGCGTCGCTGGACCCAAAGCCGTCTCTTGCGCACTGTGAAGGCCTATGTCGGCGACGGCTTCCTGCCGGCCGAGGTGCTAGCCCGCGCCGGGCGCCGCGAAACCGACGACCGTCTGCCCGCCATCGTCGCCGGCATCAAGGGCGCGGACCCCGACATCACGCTTCAGGCGATCTGCACCCGGCTGGAAGCGATGCGCGAACGCACGCCTCGTGGCCGAACAAGATGGCAGCCGTCTTCGGTGAAAATGCTGTTGGAGCGGGCGGAACGACTTGGCCTCATGCCGTACGAATCGAGCCAAAATCAGATGTAGCTTCTGACCCGAATCCAAAAAATTTCACCGGGAGAAAACTCCGCAGGAGGCAGAAAGTGCCATTAGTTGCTTGGGGTTAGCTGCTAATGTGCCAACTCAACAGAGTAGCGGCTCGATTTGGTTAGATCTGCATTTAATATATCTATATCAATGACTTGCTGAGTTTTTTTACACGACAACACCTATAGGTGTTGTGGATAACTTTCACACTACATTTAGATTCTTCTTGCCGGACTCACTGGATCGTGGCATTCCCATTCTGACGGCAAAACGCGTCAGACACGCTGTACACCGTCAGAATGACTAAGAGCCTCAACAGAGGCCGAGAGTGGGCGGCAGGACATGGATGATCGTAACATTGGATACACGCAAGGCATAGGCTCTTCCGATATCGGAGCATTTGCCGACAATCTGGCTGAGTCTTTGGATCGCCAGATGAAGATCGCTTTCGAACCCGAAGAACGAAAGTCCCTACGTCGCTTCAGTTCCACCGAAGTCGCCGGCCTCCTGCGCGTAAGCACATCTAACCTGCGCAACCGGCACAAGGACGGCAGCTTCCCGGAAGTGCATACAGACAACCGCGGACACCGGTTCTACACAGCCCAAGAGATTGATGAGCTGCGCGATGTTCTTGGACGCACTGGAAAGAACGCAGAAAGCTACCGCCCAGGTCGACGTGATGGCGATCGTCTCCAGGTGATATCCGTCGTCAACTTCAAAGGCGGCTCATCAAAGACTACTGCAACGATTCATCTTGCGCAAAGGTATGCCTTGCGCGGTTACCGCGTGCTGGTCCTAGACCTCGATCCGCAAGCAAGTTTGACCACGTTTTTCGGCTTTCGGCCCGAGCTTGAGTTCGCCGATGGCGGCACAATCTATGATGCTTTGAGATATGAGGACCAAGTTCCTCTCTCGAACGTCATCCAAAAGACCTACTTCCATAAGCTCGACATGGTGCCCGCCGGTTTGATGCTCTCGGAGTACGAAACCGAGACCGCAAACGCTCTCGCCCGTCGCGTACAGCCCATCTTTGCAGAGCGCCTCGCCTTGGCGCTTGAAGAGGTTGAGGCAAACTACGACATCGTCCTGATCGACTGCCCGCCTCAGCTTGGGTTTCTAACCCTGACTGCGCTGGCAGCCTCGACGGGGCTTTTGGTTACCGTGGTACCTGGCATGCTTGACATCGCATCCATGAGCCAATTCCTGAAGCTTGCTTCAGAAACGGTCAAGGCCGTGGAGGAAGCCATCGGTCGGCGTGTCACATGGGATTTTGTCAAGTTCCTGATTACCAGATATGAACCGTCGGACGGTCCGCAGACCCAAATGGCAGGCTACCTGAGATCAATTCTGGCAGGTCAGGTCATGACAGAGCCAATGCTGAAGTCTACGGCGATCTCCGACGCGGGGATGACCCAGCAGACCGTCTACGAAGTCGATCCAAGCCAATTCATCAGAAAGACAATTGATCGCGCCCTGACCAGCGTGAATGGCGTTGGCGATGAGCTAGAGCAGACGATCCAAATGGCATGGGGGCGTCGCTGATGGCCCGAAACATCTTCAACCAGCCTCCAAGGAATGAGACGGAGAGCGGAGCCCCCTCCCCTACCCCGCCAAAAGCGGCAAAGCTGCCGGGATCTGTTGGAGGATTGCGCGACTCTTTGCGCGAGATCACAGCAAACTCGATTCGCGATATCGAACCCGATCAGATTGACATGGATGGGCTGCGCGATCGGTTGGTGCTGGAAGATTCCAGTATCGATGAGTTGGCCGAGAGCATTCGCAAGCATGGCCAACAAGTGCCCATCATGGTCCGTCCATCAGCCCAACCGGACAGATACCGCATCATCTACGGCCGCCGCAGGCTTGCGGCGATCCGTAAGGTCGGTGGAACGGTCAAGGCAATTGTTCGAACCTTGGACGATGACGCATCTCTGATCGCTCAAGGCCAGGAGAACAACCTCAGGCTTGATCCGTCTTTTATAGAAAAGTCTCTTTTTATCAAAGAGATGCAAGAATCCGGGTACAAACCCGGCGTCATTCAAGATGCTCTAGGTCTGACCCGGCAAGGCGTATCCAACCACAGGGTCGTCATAGAACAACTGCCAGACGGTCTTGTTCAACTCATCGGGCCAGCACATGGGATCGGACGACGGCAGTGGGGTGATCTAGCTGCCTTGTCGGTGAAGGTAGATTTGGTGGACATCGCCAAAGAGGCGCTCGCCGCCCTGCCCGACGACACTCCTAGTTCCGAAAAGTTCCAAGCGGTCTATTCGGCTTGCTCGAGCAAAGCACGTAGCGACAAGAAGCCGCCCAATCGTGGGCTGACTTCGGTCATCAATGATGAGAACGGCAGTTCATTGGGCACGCTGACAATCGATGAGAAGGCGATCGCGCTCAAGGTCACCAAGAAGGACAATCCAGAATTCGGCCAATGGCTCGAAGAGCACGCGGAAGCTACGCTTTTGCAACTCTTCGTACAGTGGCGGAATGAGAGAGGCTCTGGGTCCTAACCCAGGCCACACAGAGCAACACGAGCAGAGGAGAAAAGCGAAGACCCGAAAGAAAAGAGCCCCCCAAAGTTTCCCCTGGAGAGCCCTCATCATCTGATTAGCATCTTTGATGTAGCAACCTCCAGCATACCGGTCAAGAGTCACCGATTCGGTGGACTGATATTTTTTGCCTTTTTCCGCGAAAATTCGAGGAAAGAGACGGGGAAGTTGTGGGCCGAACGGTCGTCGTGAACAAGCCATGGCATTTACAAAACTCTCGATCGAAGCCGCAGGTGCTGATGCAACCCGCGGCTCATTTCCCCCATCTGAAACCGACGTCTGGACCATCTTCAGAGCCCTGAGAGATGCACGCAGCGTGTTTGGTCTACGTCCTGGCCACATACAGACACTTCAAGCAATGCTCAGTTTTCTGAAACCTGGCCATGGCGAAACGGTTTTTGCGTCTAACAATTCACTTTGCCAGCGCGTTGGCGGAATCGACGAACGGACACTCCGGAGGCACATCAACCGCTTCGTTGAACTCGGATTCATCAAGCGCAATGACAGCTCGAACCGAAAGCGCTACCGCGTTCGCTCATCCGGCGGGGAGTGCATCAGTTATGGATTGTCTCTCACCCCCCTGCTCCAACGTGCGAGCGAGCTTATAGCCATCGCGCAAGAGATGGAGAATAACCGGCGAGATCGGATATTTGTCCGCAAACAGATCCTTACAAAGCTCGCCCATTTGGAAGAGCACGATCCTAGCAACGCATTCATCAACCACGCACGGAAAGCTCTACGCAGGAAGCTGAGCCTCCCCGAATACCACGCTCTGCTCGCCAATACAGATGCAGAGTGCCAGAGTTTGTCTACCCCGGATGACCCGCCTGAGACTATGGAATTGCCCGCCAATGACGGACAAACTGTCCGGCATCAATCTAAGTCTGAAGAAGAAAAAAAAGATTTAGATAGCAACTTAGGCCTTGAGGCCCTGAAACCAGACTTGCTGACCTCAGTCTGCGATCAGGCGACATCGTTCTCCACAGAGAGGCTTAGAAACTGGTTGGACATTGAAAACCATGCTCGAACACTTGCACCCATGATGGGCATTCACCCAGAGACTTTCGAGAAAGCCAAGAATGCTGTAGGAGCTCAGAAAGCGTCATGCGCGATCTTCATCATGCTACAGCTTGGAAAACGCATCAGGGATTTTGGAGCGTATTTTCACAGTATCACCCTGGGTCAAAGGCAAAACCAATTTGATCCATTAGCTTTGATCAAGCGACTGTCCGAAAACAATGAGCGAACTGTCTAATGTCCACCGCGGTGGACTTCGAACGAGAAGCGGCGCTTGTGGCAACCAAAACTGTCCAAACGCACATAGCGGCGCGTGGTGGTTCTTCAGTTTATCTCAGACCAGCCGATGTCCACCGCGGTGGACAAGTGACACACGAGCAAGCCTTGATGAAAATCTGGCCGCCCATGGAAGAAATCGGCGGCAAGGCATTACACCCTAAATGCCTAAAGTTATTGTGGGAGGTCACCGTCTCCAAAGAGGTTTGGAAAGAGCCGCTCTCGATAATCCAACGGAAACGCCAACCGAACCGGCGTCTTCGGCGAGGCGGACGTCAGGTATCCGGCGGCGGTCAGTTTACTCAGCGTGTTGCGAGCAGTACGCTCGGACGTCTTGAGCACAATCTGCGCATCGCCTCGTTCCAGTGCCCCATGCCGAAGAACCGCCGAGATTAGTTCCGGCGCTCGCTTGTCATCGATGGTATCTGCAACAAGACGACGATACCGTTGGTCCAATCCGCCGAGATCGAACAATCTTGCTGAGAAGCTGATCTGGTCGAGCGTCACCTTTAGGAACCATTCACTAAACGTCTTCAGTGCCGCTTCTGACAGGTTCCCCCGTCCGTCGCGGTCTCCGCGGCGTGGACTGTCGGCCAGATCCATCATCCGTTTGTACTCGCCCCGATCGGTTAGCCCGCGGGCCAGCCCACGTGATACGGACCAGAGCCCTTGGCCACCAATCCCCGCTGTGAGGGCCATGGCATGAGACATCAGTCTGCTGACACGGCCGTTACCATCCGGGAAAGGGTGGATGTAGTTGAGCCGGTGATGCGCAGAGGCGATCGCGATGATCCGTCCGCTCGAAGACCGCGCCGCAATCTGAAATCGTTTGTCGAAGTGGTCCATGAATGCCGCGACGCGCGACGATGAAGGAGGTAGGTGGCGCCCGACCGCAACTTCCCGATCGTCGTCTTGGCGCATCCGTCCCGGAACGATGGGCTCTTGTGTGCCGTCAGGATGTTCGATGACCCGAAACTCATCAGGCATCTCGTCGTAGAAGCTCTTATGGACCCAAGTCAGGAATTCGACGGATGTGGGGCGGGGCAGGGTGCCCTTGCGATGCATCTCGTCGATGGTCCGTTGAACGATGACGTGCGCCCGGGCCTCAAGGGCGAGGGGACGGGTTTCTTCCTCAAGCTCGGCACCAGCCAGCGCCCTTTCGATGTCGCGGGGGCGCGTGTTGTGTCCTTCGATCAGGTTGGAGTAGTAGCAGTTCATCACACGGACCAGATCGGCAAGTTCGGCTGCGCTGTCAGGATGCAACCCTTGTCCCAGCCCGGTGGCTTCCCTCTGGATGTCGACCGAAAGGTCTGCCAGTTCTGTGGGAATATGCTCCTCGAAGAAGCAGGGTTCGATCCTGGCGGGTGTTTCCAGCATATTTGCCGATCTTCCATGTTTGCAAAGTAATTGAAAAATAAACACATTTCGTACTTTCAAGCAAGGTTTTGCCGATATGCGTTGCCGATCTTGCCTGCCGATCTGGAATTGCTGCATGAAATCAATGGCTTCGGCAGAAGGGCCGGGCTTTTCGGTTTTGTTGTGTGCCCAAAGGGGCCGGAAAAAGAGAAAGTGTTCTTCGGGTTTTGTGACTGACGGATGAGGGCCTTTGGGGTCCCTCAGATGGGTCCGGGCCGGGTTCCGGTCTGCCGTTCCGGATGAAGGGCATTCCTATGCAATCAGGTGTCTTGCGCGTGCTCCGCGCAACCGCCGCCTCCTGGTGGCGGCATAGAGAGCTGCGCCGAACTGGCCAGACGGCGCTGGCACAGCGGCTCGAACGCCAGACCGTCCTGCGTGATCTCGGCTATCTGAAGCAGGCGGCGTCATTGCCAAACGCGCATGTGATCTGCGGGGAGGGTGGGACATTCCTCCATCTCGGTTGGACCACCGTTTCAACCTTCGCGCCAATCGAGCGCTTTCCCTTGGCCACTCTCGCGGTCGCACGAGGAACCCCGTTCATCGATATCCGAACCGTCACCGATGTCATCGCCTTCGCGAACCTGCCGCGGGTGACGCGGGACGGATCGGTCGACCCTGACTCTTCGGGTCCCGGCAAGTCCGTGTCGCTGACCACCTACATTGACATGGTCGAAGCCCTCGGTGGCAGGATCGCCAACGATCCGCGCCCCTGTCGGTCAACCTAGTCACCACTCCCTCTCACCAAAACTCGAAAAGGAGGCCAGCCATGGCCCGATCCCGTACGCCCAAATTCGATGCCTCAGAGGTCATCACAAACGAAATCATCCGTATCATTGAGCGCGGCGTCCTGCCCTGGCGAAAGCCCTGGACCGCAGGCGGCAGCTCTCGCCCCCTGCGCGTGGGGGGTGAGCCCTACCAGGGGGTCAACAACTTCCTGCTGACGATGCGCACCGTGATGGCGGGCCACAGCTCGCCCTTCTGGATGACGCTGCCTCAGGCCAATGCCTTGGACGCGAAGGTGCGCAAAGGCGAGAAGTCCTCTGTCGTTGTCTACTACGGCCAAAGCCGGAAAGACGCCGATGGCGAGGACGACCGTAGCAGCGGGGATGATCACTCCGAGGAAGCCCGCATCTTCCGCTTCCAGAAATCCTACCGCGTGTTCAATGCCTGCCAGATCGAGGGCTTGCCCGACAGTTTCTACCCTGACCCGGAGCCCGTGCCCGAGCATCCGCCGTCCGAGCCCATCCCGCACATGCAAGCGTTTTTCGATGCCATCGACATCACAACCGTCTTCACGGGCACGGAGGCGTACTATTTGCCCCCCGTGGACAAGGTCTACATGCCGTCCATCACGCGGTTTCAGGACCCGCGCAATTTCTACGGGGTCTGGGCCCATGAGCTGGCCCATAATGCCGATGTTTGGATTATGCCGCGTTTCTGCTGGCGATTGCTTTTTTCGTTGGGTTCCTCGCGTTTTCAGGCTGCATAAGACGGCGGCAGAGATCGTCCGTCTTTCAGCCAGAGAGAGGTCGGTTTGGAAAA
>NZ_JBSXNV010000026.1:0-157883 GCF_056857795.1 Aliiroseovarius sp. B-4 | reverse complement strand
GCTTCTCCTGCTGCCTGAGCCGCCGCTTCTTCTTCTGCCTGAGCCGCCGCTTCTGCTGCTGCCTGAGCCGCTGCTTCTGCTGCTGCCTGAGCGGCCGCTTCTGCTGCTGCCTGAGCCGCTGCATCATCTGCGGCATCTGAGTTATTGTTTGACGAAGAACTCGACGCGTAATCAGGTACGGCAGGTCCCTGCGAGCTCGCATCTATCGAGTTGTTGCTGATTTCCCAACCGTTAGGAACATCATCAATACCTTTGTCCGTCTGGGTATCGAAAATGCGATCGTCGCTGCGTTCGGCATAGCCTTCAGAACCGAAGAACTGGTTGCCCTTTATCGAAACGTCGTCGCTTTCTGGATTCACGCGGATCGTTGGAACCCGCATCAGTGAGCGATCACCATATGTATCGAAATGATATGCGTTTGCGGAATCGTCCAGATTGGGCTCGGCAGAGATCAGCACGTTGTCCTTGATGGTCAGACCATTGGATTCACCGGTGGTGATTCCGTGCAGGTGAGAGTTCCTGATATAGTTTCCTTCGATCACGAAGTCCTGATAGAACATTTCTTCGCCAGCGCGGCCGTTGTCGACTTCTTCATTGCGAATGAAGATCGACTGGGCCCAGCTTCCTTCGCCGATATCCAAAATGTTGTCCCGAATGGTCACATTGGTGCTGGGGACGTCTGTTCCGTTGGTCCAGAACTGAATGAAGTCGCGGTGATCGCCCGGATCCGATGAGCCGGTGAAATCGTGGATGTAGTTGCCTTCGATCAGAACGTTTTGGACCGCTGCGAAGTCCAAACCGTCGGATCGCATGGAATGCACGTTGTTGTTCAGGACCTTGATGTCCGAACTATCAGTGACGATAAGCCCGCGGTGCCACAGAGAAAACTCTGTGCTTTCAACGGTTACACCGGTACTTTCCTTGACGTTCAGGCCTTGTGCCGTTCCAAGATTTTCGCTTCCTGCAACATCACCACGGAACTCAGAGTTCTTGATTGTGACGTTTTCACTTTTCGTTACCAGGAACGGTTTCGTATATTTGGTGTCGCCCGAACTATACTCATAGTCGAACAGGATTCCGTCAAATGTGATGTTTTCGACTTGGCCCAGCTTCATCGATGAGAAGACCGCAGGATCATTGGAGTTCCCTGATCTGATCACGATCTCCGAAGAGTATTTCACGTTGAAATCGGTCTTGGAGTCCAATCCCAAGTGACCGTAGTCACCGGAAGCCAATACGATCTCATCGCCACCATTCGCTTTGCTAAGCGCGTCTTTTAGTTCGGCTGCATTGCTAACATTGAAGACTGCCATTCATTTTCTCCTGCAAATCTCGGTTTCCCGCGTGTCACTACGCAGGCGAATTGATAAAAGCACCCCGAAGGTGAACATTCCTTCGCTATGCGGCAGATTAGCGCCGAGATTGTGGCAGGTAAGTGGTTTTTCGCTCAGCCCGAAGATGAAATCCGTAGAATTGGGGCCGTATCCTGCGACCCTGCGGACATCCAACACCGTCCAAAAACCACAAGACATATTGCGCGGACCGGATTCCGAATCTGGCCCTGGCATCCTATGGTCAGGATCGAGCAGCCAACGGTTCAGCCGCGCTGTCAACGCTGCTCTGCGCCAAGAGCGCTTAGCTCCTCGCGACGATATGCACGCAATGATCTGAATGGCCCTTGGCTGACAATGCGCGACATAGGTAGAAAGTTTTTGTCGATACGGCGTCTGCCAGACTACCCTAAGACCTTTTTCAGAAAGTGCTCCCGGACATATCGGTGAAGATCACGCATTGTCATGAAAGAAGCGGTCGAGAATAGAAGCAATGCAATCGCGGAAATAACTGAAGAAGATTGCCCATCACCGAACGGCTGCCACGAAAAAACGGCGACAACAAACAGAACCGCAATCGCGCACATCGCCGACACAATGGATTTGCGCAAGGGCAATCCTATTCGATATCGCAGCAAGACCATGGACGCGAGATAACCCAGAAACTCGCCAACAATCGCAAGCCATACGATGACCTCAAGACTGTAACCACGTGTTGCCAGGTACCACGCGGGGATCAGCAGTGCCGCCCGAATGGCATTCGATATCATCGCGTTTTCCGTCTTGGCTTGTGAAACCGCCACGACAGACGCGCCTGTCTTAAAACCGCGCAAGGCCTGCAATATAGCCAACCATGTCAGAAACGGGATGAGGTTACTGTACTTGTCGCCCAGCAGGATATTCACGACTGGTGCCCCAAGAAGGACAAACCCCAACACCAGGACAAGGCTAAAGCACAAACTCGCCTCCAGCGACACTCTGGCGAGGTGGCGAAATTCTTTCGGAGATTCCTTCACGGCAGAGAGTTGTGGAAGCATAAAGGACTGCAAGCTCTTCGAGAACAGCAACGTGGGGGTCAATGTCAGCGTCATACCCATCGCAAAGATCGCCAGCGACTCTAACCCGAGTTCGCTGCCAACGATCAATTTCTCGCCCTGAAAAATAGCCAGCAACAGAATGTTGTTTATCAACAGCGGCCATCCGAACAACAACGCGCGCCGAACGATGGTGCCATCCAAAGCCAGTCTATATGTCCGGGTTGCCGTCAGGTGAGAAACAATCATCAGGGCAAAACCCTGAACCACCACAGAATACAGCATTACCCGGTAGTCGCCAAGAACCTGATACAGCGGCCAGATTATCAGAACCGCAAGAAGCGCGGGTCCAGACGTGCTGATCACAGAGGGCAGGAAAACCATACTGCGGTGCATTCTGTAGATGTCAAAGTGGATGAAACCACGCAGAACTGGCACCACAGCCAAAACTTGGTATGCCCAGGCGACCTCTGGGATACCCAGAAGATTTGCAATCGGGTGAGAAATGAAAAAAAGCACCGCGCCTGATATGACGCTTCGCAGAAGGTGAAACCCTTGAAGTCCGGCCTGAAGAGCGGGGTCATCTCCTTCACGGTCTTGCACAATCAACGACTGCAAGCCCAACGTCGACATCATCTCAACGATGGCCATGCTGATGGCAAATGTAGCTGCAATCCCATAGTCTTCAACGCTGACCAACCGCGCCACAAGTAAGTTTCGTGCAAACAATAAAATTGATGTGGAAGCATTGCCAGACAAAATAAGAAGGGCAGACCTAAACATATGACAATATCCTAGCGCTCAAATTGGAGTCGAACCGGCACAATCTGCATCCCGCCCAAAGCCTTTGTTCAATCATCTTGCTGGGCAGTCAAGCTCTGACAAGAAAGCCGCATGGCGACACTTCTGGGCCAGGCTCCATGCTTTCGTAACATTCAAACTTGCGGTAGAAAGTGAGAGCATGGTCAACAGTGTTACGCACAAACAGAAGAATGGGCGCACGCTTTCAGATGCAAGTCTATTGAGTAATGATCGAACCATTTTTACCGGCCGGCGATCCTATGGGTGAAGGTGCGGGTTGTATCCGGACCGCCCCGGCGTTCATGAAGCGCCTTCCCTACTCTGCGTCCGGACTGCATCTATTCCAAAATCTGCCCCCGGAACTGCGTGTTTGGTGCCAGACTTGCGAGCCCACGGGAAGAGTGACTGTTTCCCATGGCGCCCTTCCAGAAGATCTCGTTCTTTGCAGTTTTGGCACAGTATGCAGCGGTGAATTTTCGGGATATCGCGGAGCGGGAAAACCGTGCTATAGACCCAACAGGCGCCAAGATAAATAGCGTCGTGGAAGGCGCGAGCAGGTAATTTCAGGCAGGTTTTTTGATGATTAATGTTGTCCTCACGTTCCACGGAGCACGCAATGACAACCTTGGTGTCGGCGCTCTTACTGCGTCGGAAGTAGAGATTCTTCGGGGAATTGCCAAACGAACCGGCATCGATGTGCAAATAACAGTCATCGATGCTTTAGGAACGCGAGAAGCCTATATAACCGGCCCGGACATCACGGTCGAGAATGTTCGTGTGCTGCGCCAACCTCACAAGGTTCTGCGTTTGATGCGTCAGGCAGATTTGGTGATCGATATCGGTGCAGGCGACAGCTTTACCGATATTTATGGGCGCAGGCGGCTTAATGTCCTTTTCATACTAAAATATATTGCTCATATCACACGGTGTCCTTTGGTGACCGCGCCGCAAACAATTGGTCCATTCACCAAACCCGTTTCAAGGTTTCTTGCAAAAGGCTCGTTACGTAGATCCGCCATTGTTGCGACACGCGACAGGCTTTCCACTCAATGCGCGCGTGAACTGGGGATAAATGGCTCGATCATCGAGGCATCGGATGTTGCTCTGCGCTTGCCCTACACCGAAACATCCAAGGCCGAGGGCGGCCCGGTCAAAGTGGGAATTAACGTATCGGGCCTGCTGATGAGCGGCGGCTACACAGGCAAGAACATGTTTGGTCTGCATATCGATTACCGAAAGCTCATCACAGATATTATCGAACGATTTATCAATCACAAAATTGACTGCGAACTGCATTTGGTTCCACACGTTATTTCCGCAGTAAAAGGAAGTGTGGAAGACGACCTTCATGCCTGCAATGAACTTGCAAAGACATACCCGTCAGCGAAGGTAGCGCCCGAATTCCGGTCTCCAAGTGAAGCAAAATCTTATATTTCGGGTTTGGATTTTTTCATGGGCGCCCGAATGCACAGTTGCATCGCTGCGTTTTCGTCCGGTGTGCCCGTTGTGCCAATGGCATACAGCCGAAAATTTGCAGGATTGTTTGACAGCTTGGGGTACCATTACACAGTCGACTGCACCTCGGACGCCAGTGAAACCATCATCGAAGATATATTCAGTGCGTTTGAGAACAGGTCACTGGTTGCAAATGAAATGGCACAGGCGTTCGAGTTGGGGCAACAAAAGCTTCTGGCCTATGAAAAAGCACTTGAAGATCTGATTTGCACACTCTCTGCTCGACAAGAACTTCGATAGCCTGATCCAAAGAATTCAGGGGCACCCAATCAGTTTGATTGCCAAATCTGTCGGCTCGGTAACAAATTCATTTGCTAACTGACACGCAGCAAACCGGTCTTGTTCGACAAACTTGAACCGTGACCAAAACATAAAGAGCTGACTTCCCAGACACTTAACAAAGCTGCTCTCGTTTTCGTGAACTTCGTTGACATATATCAAGACGCGTTTTGTCCAGAACCGTCATCTTCTTCTTGCCTCACCAAGCAAACGGAGAGTGATCATGTCACTTGGAACCACCCAAAAGAAAATCCGCAGTTCGCTAGGGATCGGCTTTGCCATGATGCTCAGCAGCGTTGCAATGCCGGCTTTTGCCCAAGAGCCGACGTTGAGCGATGAAGCATTCGAAGCTTCCAAGCAACTATATTTTGAACAATGTGCCGGCTGTCATGGCGTGCTTCGCAAAGGTGCGACAGGGAAGAACCTGGAACCCCAATGGAAGAATACAGCTGCTGACGGCACAGTGACCGAAGGCGGCACGCTGAAACTCGGACAAGAACGTCTTGAGAAAATCATTCAGTGGGGCACCGAAGGCGGTATGAACAACTTCTCGGACATCATGACCGAGGAACAGATCAAAGACATGGCGACCTATATCCAGATGGATCCGCCCAAGCCGCCGGAAATGTCGCTGGCGCAGATGAAAGAGACCCGCAAGGTCTATGTCGAAGAAGCCGACTATCCGACCGAGCCGCTGCACGGGCGCAACTGGGAAAACTTCTTCGTCGTCATCGAACGTGATGCCGGTAAAGTGGCTGTCATCGACGGCGACACCAAAGAAGTTCTGACCCACATCCCGACCGGCTATGCCGTGCACGTGATCAAAGCATCAGAGAAAAGCGAAATCTCTGAACCGGAAAACCCTGGCCGGTTCTGGTACACTATGGGCCGTGACGGCAAGATGACCAAGATCGACCTGTGGCAAACACCGGACAAGATGCTGGTTTCCGAAGTCAAGATCGCCTACGACGCCCGCGACGTGGCGGTATCCGGTGACGGCAAATACGTGATCGGTGGTGGTTACTGGCCCCCGCACTTCGTGATTGCGGATGCGAAAACGCTGGAACCGCTGAAGGTCGTTTCGACACGCGGCGTGAACATCGATGGTGATTATGTTGAAGAGGCCCGTGTGGCCGCGATCTATAACACACCCAATGAACCGACATGGCTGGTTGCCGTGAAGGAGTTGGGACAGATGTGGCAGGTCGATTACTCCGACCTCGACAATCTTCGCATCGACAAGATCGACAGCGCCAAGTTCCTGCACGACGGGTTCTTTGACCCGACAGGTCGCTACTTCCAGATCGCGGCGAACGCCTCGAACAAAATGGTTGTCGTAGACACCAAGGAACGCAAGCTGGAAGCCATGATCGACGTTGCCGCCCTGCCGCACCCCGGCCCCGGCGCCAACTGGGAAGATCCGAACTGTGGCCCGGTTGCAGGCACCACCCACTTGGGTGTCGGCACCGTGACGGTTTGGGGCAACGACCCCGAAGGTCGCCCGGATGACGCCTGGAAAACCTGTTACGAAGTTGAAACCGACGGCCCTGGCCTGTTTGTCCGGACCCACCCGAACTCCAAGTATGTATGGGCGGACCAGACCAAACACCCCGATCCTGAAGTTCAGCAATCTGTTCAGGTCATCTCGAAAGAGACCGGCGAAATCGTGAAAACGATTCAGGTGACAGATACGGAGGGCAACGCCGCTGTGCACTTCGAGTTCAACGCAGACGGCACCGAAGTCTGGGTCTCGAACTGGAACCTCGCAGATTCGCTTGAGCCAAATGGCGAGATCGTGATCTACGACGCCGAAACGCTGGAAGAAAAAGCCCGCGTGAAAGGTCTCTATGCCCCGACCGGCAAATTCAACGTCTATAACCGGTCGAACCACGTCACCTGACGGTGAGTTGAAACGAACCCAGGGGGGCGGGCACAGCGCCCGCCCCTTTTCTGATAAGCAGGTCTGAACACGGACCATACACGAAGCCAGAACGGAGCCTGGACATGCCCCAGACCAACGGTAGCGACCCGAAAAAGCCAATCTGGCGGCGGTATTTCCTGTGGGGAATGCCGCTTGCCGGGATTCTAGGCGTCTTTGTCGCCGGTATCATCTTCTGGGGTGGTTTCAATACCGCCATGGAAGCCACAAACACCAAGGAATTCTGTATTTCCTGCCACGAAATGGAAGATTTCGTCTATCAGGAATACCAGGGCACGATTCACGACGTGAACCGCTCGGGCGTGGGCGCGGTGTGTTCCGACTGTCACGTGCCGAAGGACTGGACCCACAAGATGATCCGCAAGATCAAAGCTTCGAAAGAGCTTTGGGGCAAGATGATCGGGACCATCAACACCGAAGAGAAGTTCGAAGCCAAACGACTCAAACTGGCAATGAACGAATGGGAAAGGATGAAAAACTCCGATAGCCGGGAATGCCGAAACTGTCACGACTTCCAGTCGATGATGCCGGAATTCCAGGCCCCGCGCGCCCGTCAGCAACACCTGAACGCGATGGAAACCGGGCAGACCTGTATCGACTGCCACAAAGGCATCGCCCACTCGGATCTACGCGACCGCGCCGAAGAGGGGTATCTGGAAGCGCTGGAAGCGCCGAACCCGAAATTCATACGTGAAGTGCCGCAGGCCTATCTGGACAGCCTTGCCCGAATAGAAGCGACGGAAGCCGAGGAAGAAACCGCCCGCAAGGCCGAGGCCGAAGCCGCCCGCGCCCGTGTAACAGCCGCCGTCGAAGCCGCTCGTGCAGATGAACGCGCCAAGGTTGAAGCCGAAATGTCAGGCTCTGCCACGGACGGATCGGCAGGCGGTGACGCGGGTGCATCCGACGGTGCAAGTGCTGGTGGCACGGTTGGGGCGAATGTCGATTGGGACGCTGTCGCATCGTCTGACCTGACGCTGTTCTATCCGGGCCAGGCCTCGTTCGAATGGGTGCAAAACGGTCGCAATCACGGCGGCGCACGTCCGCTGACCAAAGGCGGCGACCAGTGTTCCACCTGTCACGCGAAGGAACTGGAAACCATCGGCAACAAGATTGTCACCGGTTCGGATGAAGGCGGGCTTGAGCCGACCCCCATCCCCGGCAAACGCGGCACGATCGCCGCCACCTTGAAGGCCGCATATGACGACGAGAACGTCTATTTCCGCCTGCAATGGATGAATGCCGAACACAACCCCGTTCCGTTTGTGGACGGTGGCAAGATGGACCCGGACAACCAGATCAAGGTTGGTATGATGATCACCGGAACAGGGATCGAGATGGGTGAGCAAGTGGGCTGCTGGGCAAGCTGTCACGCTGACAACACCTATATGCCCTTCGATCCGGGTGCGGACGCGATAGCCGCCAGCGGCGACATCGCCACGCAGCTTCAGGCCGAACAAACCATCACCAAGTATCTGGCTGAAAGCCGCACAGAGATCGAGCTGAAAGGCCGCGGCGACAAACCGTTGGGTGGATGGGACAAGGTGAAAGATCCCGCCGAGATCGATCAGCTCTTGGCCGATGGCACTTTCCTGGACCTGATGCGCGTCTATGCGGATGGTTCCTCTGAAAACGGCTATCTGCTGGAACGCCGCGTGGTGAACGACGGCGATATGGCCGCCGAAGCCAACCTGGGTGCCGATGGCATGTGGACCGTCACGTTCTCGCGGCCCTTGATGGGTGGCGAAGGCGATGTCGCTCTGGAAGCTGGCAAGACCTACACGGTCGGCTTTGCGATCCATGACGACTATGCGGCGGCACGTTTCCACCATGTGACGCTGGACACCAGCCTTGCACTGGACAATCCAGAAGCCACGATTAACGTGGTCAAACAATAAGAACTGCGCTGCGGCTGCCTCAACCAGCCGCAGCGTCTTTCCCCGAGGTTCAGAAAGGAACGCTTATGAAACGCTCTGTTCATGCACTTGCCCTGTCCTCTGCCGCCGTGCTTTCCACGGCGTTTCCCGTTTTCGCAGATGAAGACAAAACCGAGCTTTGTGCCGAAGCCGAAGACCGATATGTCGAACTGTTTGGCGCCCCTTCTTCCGAGGCCGAAGGCGTGACCATCGTCAAGATGTACAAGTATAACTTCTGCCCCGGCGATCTGTCCGTGCCCGTCGGCACGACCGTGCGCTGGGTCAATGTCGACAAGCGCACCAGCCACAGTGTGATTCTGCCTGACCAACCCGAAAGCGACCGCGCCTTCCCCGAAGAAACCGTCGAATTCACCTTTCTGACCACCGGCGATCAGCAATATCTTTGTGGTCCACATTGGGAAACGCAAAAAATGATCGGTATGGTCACTGTGACCGACGAGTAGTCGGCACAACCCACTGATTGTTTTATACCTTTTTTGACATGAAAAAGGGCGCGGTTAATTGGCTGCGCCTTAACTTAGATCAAGGAAGCAGATCGCCGGACGGGCCATTTTAGCCTTACAAACCGGCCCAAGCCTCACCCGCTGGCGATGTCTGTCTTCTGGCGCATGTTCGATGCTGTCACGCTCCTCGGGTATCTGGCTTCCAGCCATCCATAGGACGAGCGAGACACGATATGACCGGCAAAATCTATCTGATTGGCGCAGGACCCGGAGACCCCGAGCTGATGACCATGAAAGCCATCCGTATGCTGAACGAGGCTGACGTGGTGGTTTACGACCGGCTGGTGTCCGATGACATCGTCGCGATGGCCCCGCCCGATGCACAGATGATTTTCGTCGGCAAAGCCTCGAAATGTCATACGGTGCCGCAAAACCGGATCAACGAGATTCTGGTCGAAAAGGCGCGCGCTGGCCTGACCGTGGCGCGTCTGAAGGGGGGCGACCCGCTGATCTTCGGGCGCGGCTCGGAAGAGGCGGGCTATGCCGTCTCGCAAGGGGTCGAAGTCCAATACGCCCCCGGCATCACCGCAGCCCAGGGTGCGTCCAGTGTGACCGGCGTGCCGCTGACCCATCGGGGTCTGGCCACCGGCGTGCAATATGTCACCGGCCACCGACAGGCGGATGGCGTGCTGGATCTTGACTGGAAATGTCTGGCGAACCCCGACACGACGCTTGTCGTATATATGGGCGTGGCCAATATCGGCCAGATCGCCGTGGGCCTGATGACCGAAGGCCTGCCGGGCAACACGCCTGTCCTGGCAATCTCGCGCGCGTCAACACCTGACGAGGCGCGCATGATCTCGACCCTCGATCACGTGGCACAGGATGCCCGGCGCGCCGGGCTGAAGCCCCCCACACTGTTCATCATCGGCAAGGTCGTGTCGCTTTATGACGCTGCCCGGTTCGATCCCGCGCAAGAGCTCGCCGCCCATGCGTAGCCTTCTGGCCCTTCTTCTTCTGTCAGGCGTTGCCCATGCGGGCGAAGCGCCGATTGACCCCGTCGCCCTGACGCGTCTGGTGCAACAGGATTGCGGATCGTGTCATGGGTTGACCCTGAAAGGCGGGTTGGGGCCGGACATCCGCCCCGAGACCATCGAGCATTATGACCCGGAGGTTCTGCAATCGGTGATCCTCGACGGCATCCCCGACACCGCCATGCCCCCTTGGCGCCCGCTGATTTCCGAGGCCGAGGCCGCATGGATCGCTGACTATCTTCTGAAAGGCGACACCGAATGAAAACGCTGATTTCCGCCCTTGCGCTGGCCACCACCCTTGGCACTGCGGCGCTTTCCGACACCATTGCCACGGGCGATCTGGGGCTGGTGATCGAACGGGCCAAAGGTTCGGTCCTGCTGGTCGATCAATCCGACCGCGCATCGCTGGCCCGCATCGAAGGCCTGGGCGATCTGTCCCATGCCTCGCTGGTCTATTCGCCCGATGAACGGTTCGCCTATGTGTTTGGCCGTGACGGCGGGCTGACCAAGGTCGATATCGTCGAACGCAAGATCGCCAACCGCGTGGTGCAGGGCGGCAACTCGATCGGCGGGGCAATTTCTGACGACGGCAAATTGGTCGCCGTGTCAAACTATGAACCCGGCGGCGTCCGTGTCTTTGACGCCGATACGCTGGAACTGGTCGCGGACATTCCCACGGGGTCGAAAACCATCGGGCTTGTCGACATCCCTGGCCGCCGCTTCGTGTTCACCATGTGGGACACGGGCGAAACATGGATTGCCGATATGTCAAACGGCAACGAGCCTGAGATCACCAAGATCGCCGACATGGGCAAAAACCCCTATGACGCGCTGGTCACAGGCAATGGTCGCACCTACATCACCGGTCTGTTTGGCGAAGATGGTCTGACCGCGTTGGACCTGTGGGAGGATAATCCCGAACCGATCCGCGTCATGCCGAACTATGGTCGCGGACAGGAGGATATGCCGGTCTATAAAATGCCCCACCTTGAAGGCTGGGCGCTGACCGGGTCCGAATTCGTGCTGCCCGCCGTGGGCCACCACGAGGTTCTGTGGATCGACGCCCAGACGCTAAAGGAAACCGGCCGCACCAAGACCTATTCCCAACCCGTTTTCGCCATGGCGCGCCCCGATGGCCGTCAGGTCTGGGTCAATTTCGCCCACCCGATGAACGACACCATTCAGGTGATCGACACGGTAACGAAAGAGGTGATCCACCAATTCAAACCCGGCCCTGCCGTGCTGCATATGGAATTCACACCGCGCGGCCACGAAATCTGGATCAGCGTGCGCGACGAAAACAAGGTCAAGGTCTACGACACGCAAACCTTCGAGCTGCTGCGCGAGATTGAGGCTGACAGCCCCTCGGGTATTTTCTTCACCGCGCGCGCGCACCGGACGGGACTGTAGGTCATGAGAGAGGTCGCCGATCCCATTGACCGCGCCCTGCTGGACGATTGGCAGCGCGACTTCCCCGTGATCCCGCGCCCATTTGCGCATTTGGCAAACACGCTTTGCACCAGCGAAATTGACGTGCTGAACCGCTTGGCGGACATGCAGGAAAACGGCACCATCACGCGGGTTGGCGCGACCTGTGCGCCGAACACGCTGTCTGCCTCCACGCTCGCCGCCGTCGCCGCGCCCGAAACCCGCATAGAAGAGGTCGCGGCGATCATCAACGAAGACCCCGGCGTGAACCATTCATACGAGCGTGAGGACCAGTGGAACATCTGGTTCGTCGCCACCGGGCCGGATCGGGACGCGGTGAACGCCTCGCTTGATCGTATTTCTCAACGCACCGGGCTGCGGGTGATCGACCTGCGCTTGGTGCAACCCTTCAACATCGACCTTGGCTTCAAGATGGCGGGACAAGACACGCCGGTCATGCACGCCACCCCACGGGCGCTGGATCTGTCCGCGATCCGCGACGGCGACAAGACCCTGATGAACATCCTGACCAAAGGTATGCCCCTGGTTCCCGCCCCCTATGCCGTGATTGCCGATCAACTTGGCCAGAGCGAAGCTCAGGTTCTGTCGCGCGTCACTGCCTTGACCGAGGCCGGCGTGTTGTCGCGTCTGGGTGTCATCGTGCGCCACCGAAAGCTGGGCTGGACGTCGAACGCCATGGTTGTCTGGCACGTGGCCAAAGACGACATTCCTGAAGCAGGCACCCAACTGGCCGCCCTGCCCGGTGTCACACTGTGCTATGAACGCCGCCCGGTCGCGGATGTCTGGCCCTATCGCCTGTATTGCATGATCCACGCCCAATCGCGCGAGGCTGCAATAGCGGTGCTGGAGAAAGCCCGCGCCCTGCCCGCACTGGAAAACATCAAGCACAAGGTCCTGTTTTCCACCCGCTGCTTCCGCCAAACCGGCGCGATGATCGCGAAAGAAAAGGAGGCCGCCGAATGACCGCCCTTGACGATATCGACCGCGCACTGGTCAACGCCCTGCAAGACGACCTGCCGTTGGATCACCGCCCCTTCGCGCCCTTGGCCGAGAAACTTGGGTTGACGGAACAGGCTCTGCTGGACCGTGTCTGCGCCCTGCGCACCTCCGGCGTCCTGACCCGCTTCGGCCCGTTCTTTGACGCCGCCGCCATGGGCGGGGCGTTCTGCCTGTGCGCCATGAATGTGCCCGCCGACCGGTTTGACGCAGTGTGCGACCAAGTGAACGCGCACCCGGAAGTGGCCCACAACTATGAACGCACCCACAAGCTGAACATGTGGTTCGTGCTGGCTTGCGAAACACCCGAAGGCATCGCCGACATCGCCGACCAGATCGAGGATGAAACCGGCCTGCCCGTGTTCCGCTTCCCGAAACTTCAGGAATTCTTCATCGGCTTCAGGGTGGCGGCATGAGCATTGACGCAACAGACCGCGCGATCATCGAAGCGCTGCAATCCGGCCTGCCGCTGGTCCCTGCCCCCTACGCCGAAGTGGCCAAGAAACTGGGGCTGGCGGAGTCCGACCTGACCGCCCGCCTTGCCGCGATGAAGGAAAGCGGCGTCATCCGCCGTATCGCCGCAGCGCCAAACCATTACAAACTGGGCATGACCGCCAATGGCATGACCGTTTGGGATGTGGATGACGCGGTGCTGGCCGAAGTCGGCCCCAAGATCGGCGCGCTGCCCTTCGTCACCCACAGCTATGAACGCCCGCGCGCGCTGCCCGACTGGCCCTATAACCTGTTTGCCATGGTCCACGGATCATCGCGCGACGAGGTCGAGGAAAAGCGCCAGCAGATCGTCGAGCTTCTGGGCGATGCGCTGCGCGGCTCGGACACGCTTTATTCCACTCGCATTCTGAAAAAGACGGGGCTTCGGCTTCGCAAGAAAGGGGACTGATATGTTCCGCCTGACCGAATACATGCACCAACTTGCCAAACCCACCCCCGTGCGCCAGCGCCGGGGCGACGGGATGTTGAAACCCGTGGTGATCTGGAACCTGACGCGCCGCTGCAACCTGAAATGCCGTCACTGCTACACGGTGTCGGCAGACGTGAATTTCCCCGGCGAACTGTCTGAAGCGCAAGCGATGGACACGTTGGAGGACCTCGGCCAATTCAAGGTTCCCGCGATCATCCTGTCAGGCGGCGAGCCGCTGGACAGCCCCTATCTGTTCCCACTGGCAAAGCGCGCCCGCAAGCTGACACGCGTTCTGGCCCTGTCCACCAACGGCACCAAGATCCATGGCGAGACCGCCGATCAGGTGGCCGAGATCGGGTTCAACTATGTCGGCATCTCGATCGACGGGATTGGCGAAACCAACGACTGGTTCCGCGGCGTGGATGGTGCCTTTGACGATGCCGTGCGCGGTGTGCGCGAGCTGAAAAAGCGTGACGTTCGCGTTGGCCTGCGCTTTTGCCTGACCGAAGGCACGCAGCACCATCTGCCCGATCTTCTGAAACTCTGCGATGACGAAGGGGTTGATAAATTCTACCTGTCCCACCTTGTCTATGCCGGTCGCGGCGACAAGAACCGGGGCGAAGATGCGCACCATTTGATGACCCGCAAGGGCATGGATATGCTGATCGACCGCGCGTGGGAAAGCGCGTCGGGCGGGCGGCAGTTGGACATTGTCACCGGCAACAATGATGCCGATGCCGGCTATTTCCTGCAATGGGCGGCCGAGAATTTTGACGCCGAGAAAGTCGCCCAGCTGCGCGAACATCTTGTGGCCTGGGGCGGCAACTCCTCGGGCATGGGGGTCGCCAATATCGACTTTCTGGGCAAGGTTCACCCCGACACATATTGGTCCGACTACACCGTCGGCAATGTGAAGGACACGCCGTTTTCCCAACTGTGGACCGGCGATGACCCGATGCTTGCCACCCTGCGCACCCGGCCCCGCCCGCTGAAAGGTCGGTGTGGCGCCTGCGCGATCAAGGATGTCTGCGGCGGCAACACCCGCATCCGCGCGTTGCAGGTGACGGGCGATCCGTGGGCCGAAGATCCGGCCTGCTATCTGACGAATGACGAAATCGGCGTGACCGATGCCGACCGGCTTGAAGTCACCCCCTTCCGAGGCAAAAGCAATGACCCGAAACACCAGTTTTTCTAAAGCTCTTGCGCTGGCGGCAGCCCTGACCGCCCTGCCTTTCGCGGCAAGCGCCGATCCGGCGCAGGATTATCAAGACTATTGCGCCGAATGCCACGCCGATAACCGGCTGGGTGCGCAAGGCCCGGCCTTGATTCCCGAAACACTGGCCCGAATGCGCGGCCCGAAGATCGAGGCGGTAATCCGCGATGGCCGCGTCACCACCCAGATGCCCGCCTATGGCGAAGAGCTGTCGGGTGAACAAATTGCCGAACTCGCCGCCTATCTGAAAACGCCGCTGGATGTCATTCCGCCTTGGACTGAACCCGAGATCATGGCCAGCCGCGTGATGGATGAAGATTACGCGCCGGTGGGTGCGCCGGTCTGGCCGTCGGACCCGATGAACATCACGCTGGTGGTGGAAACGGGCGATCACCACGTCTCGGTCCTGGATGGCGACACGTTCGAGGTTCTGGACCGGTTCGAAACCCCCTTTGCCGTGCATGGCGGACCCAAGTTCACCCCCGACGGCAAGTTCGTGTTCATCATGTCGCGCGATGGCTGGGTGCAGAAATACGACATCTACGCCCTGAAACAGGTGGGCCGCGTGCGGGCCGGTCTGAACAGCCGAAACATTGCCATGTCAGGCGATGGGAAATGGCTGGCGGTGGCGAACTACCTGCCCAACACGCTGACCATCCTGTCCACCGATGATTTGTCGGTCGCCGAGGTGCACGAGGTTGTGGGCAAGGACGGCACGCCCAGCCGGGTGTCGGCCGTCTATCAGGCCCCACCGCGCGAAAGTTTCGTGCTGGCGCTGAAAGACGTGCCGGAAATCTGGGAAGTGTCCTATAGCGACAACCCCGACATGGGATTGTTTGCTGCGGGCTTCACCCATGATTGGCGCATCGAAGGCCCGACCAAGCAGGACACACCCTTCCCGATCCGCAAGATCACCACGCCCGATTATCTGGACGATTTCTTCTTCGATCAGAAATACGAACATATCATGGGCGCCTCCCGCAAAGGCGAAGACGGGTTGGTTATCGACCTTGTGATTGGCCAGAAAGTGGCCGACCTGGACTTGCCGGGGATGCCTCACCTTGGATCCGGCATTACATGGGACTGGAATGACACCAAGGTCATGGCGACCCCGCACCTGAAAGAAGGCGTGGTGTCGGTGATCGACATGAACAGCTGGAAAACCGTCAAGCGGATCACCACCGAAGGGCCGGGCTTCTTCATGCGCAGCCACAAGAATTCGCCTTACGTCTGGGCCGATGTGTTCTTTGGTCCCAACAAGGACAAGATTCATATCATCGACAAACAATCGCTTGAGATCGTGCGCACCCTGCAACCCGTGCCGGGCGCAACGGTCGCACATGTCGAGTTTACCAAGGATGGCAGCCGCGCACTGGTGTCCGTCTGGGAAGACGATGGCGAAGTTCTGGTTTATGACGCCAAAACGCTTGAGATCGTGAAACGCTTGCCGATGCGCAAGCCTTCGGGCAAATACAACGTCTGGAACAAGATCACCTTCGAAGAAGGCACCAGCCACTAAAGCGTTTCGAGTTATACTTGAGACACGAAGATACCTCGAAACGCTCGCACAACTCGTTTGTCGCAGGCGTTTTGACAAAAGCAGATGAACCAGGTTGTTGTGGAAACGCCTTAACCGCGCGCCAGCTTTCAAAAGGAGCCAGCCATTGGACCATATCGACGCCCTGATCGTCTCGCACGGGCAACCGTCATTGCCCGACCCGGCCGAAGCCGCGTTGGCGGATTATGTCACAAAGGTGCAAGCCCATATGCCCGACCTGCGGCTGGGATCGGCCACACTGGCCAGGCCCGGCAGCCTTGAGGCGCAGCTTGGCAAGATGGCCCCCGAAGCGGTGGTCTATCCGCTGTTCATGTCCGACGGCTGGTTCGTGCGCACCTGTCTGGCCGGACGGCTTGGCGACGCACCTTACGCTGTGATGACGCCATTTGGCATGGACCCGGCCCTGCCCGGTCTGGCCGCCGCTGGCCTGCGGGCCGAGGGCTGGAACGATGGCGATCCGCTGTTGCTGGTCGCGCATGGGTCGGGAAGCGGACGTCACGCCCCCGCGCGCGCCACCTTTGATTTTGCAGACCTGCTGGCCGCGGCTTTATCCGACGCCGCGATCTCGGTGGGCTTTTTGGAACAATCCCCGACCATCCCCGAGGTCGCGAAAGCCCTGCCAGACAACATCCTGTGCCTGCCCTTCTTCGCGATGGAGGGCGACCATGTGCGCGAGGACGTGCACGAGGAACTGGGCGCTTGCGCCTTCAAAGGCCGCCTGTTGCCGGTGATCAGCCAATTGCCCGGCGTGGACGCGATGGTTGCCGCTGCGATCAGCGCAGAATTGACCGGCGCGCGCAAAGCGGCATCGGCCTGACAGGTCAGCCGCGCACCCACGTCAGGATCGCATCGGGGTCGGCGGGCAGGGTTTCGGCCATATCGCCGACAAACTCGGCAAAGCCTTTGCGGCTGGCCTCCCCCCCGCCAAGCCCGACCAAGACCGGAATGTCCTGCTCCAATGCGGCCGCGATGGCGGCGCGAAACCCGCGCCCTTCGGCCTCTTCCGGGCCAAACTTGTTCAGGATGAAGGCGTCGGCCTCATTGACGCTGGCCTGATCGACGGCGGCCACGGCTTCGGCTATCGCCTCGGGGTTCAGACGGCATCCTTCGGACCCAGCGCCCAAGGATTGCGTGATGCGAATGGTGCGATTGTCCGCCAGCACCCGCACGTCCATATCGCAATGATGCGACCCTGCGGGCTGGTCCTGCAAGACTTTCACGATTCCGTTCAGCACAAAGCCTTCGGCTTCCAGGGTGGCGGCGGCCTCGGCGATCAGGCGGTCGGTTTCGCCCCGCCCGTCTGCGGTGATACACGCAATCCTCATGCGGGTTCTCCTTCTTTGGCACGCGACCAATCGGCACCGCGTGCACCGGTCAAAAATCCATCCGACAGACGCATACCGCCCGACAGGGTTTCCAGTTTTTCAGACAATGCGGCTGCGTCCAGCGTCCCGTCAATCCGGTCGCGCCACGCCTGACAGACGCGCAGAAAATCACCGGTTTGCGGTGACAGTCGCAGCGCATTCACGCCGGCTTTGTCCAACACCTCCAACTGATTGGCCATACTGGCGCAACTGTCCGACAGGGTTTGCACGCCGTTCATTGCCAGGAATGGTTGGTCTTCCAAGGTGCGCGCCGACAGCCCATCGGGGTCATCCTCGCAGGCAAACTGGCAATTGTCCTTGGTGCGTTTGTGCAGCCGGGCGTGATAGCAACGGCCCGAGATCGCCAGCGGCAAACGGCCATGCCCCCACACTTCGATCGCCAGGCCGCGCGCCGCGCCCTCAGCCGCCAGCGCGGTGACAGATGCCAACGGCAATTCCGGCGGCAGGCAAATGCGCGTGGCCCCACGATCGGCGAGCCATGCCAGCGTGCCTTCGTTATAGACATTGACCAAAGGCCCGACCGAGAACGGCACGTCCTTGGGCAGATAGGCCAGCGTGGTCAGGTCGTTCACCTCGACCTCGACACCTGCATCGACAAGTTCGGCGGTCAGTTTACGTTCGCGTTTCAACGTCACAAGGGCAAGCGAGGTCACGGCAACCTCTTTCCCCGCCTCCAGCAGCGTTTCAATCGCGCCCGGCATGCGGTCCTGGTAGAATGGCAAGCGTTTCGAGCACACAAGCTCGCCCAGCACAACGCGGTCCACGGGGGCGGCGGCCATCTGGTCGTAAAACGCGCTCCACGCGTCTGCTTTCCAGAAAAACTGGTTTGGTCCGACGGTCAACTGCATGGCTACCTCCAGGTTTTCTTATAGGCACCCGCGGTCGCGGCCTGCCCTTCGGTCAGTTGCGCCAACATCCCCTCGGGCATGGGGCGGCCCGCGGCTTGCGCCTCGACAGCGGCACGGAAGTTGCGCACCACCTGCGCGACATAGGATCGCGAGCGTTGCCGCCCCTCGATCTTCAACGCCGTCACCCCGGCCTTCGCCAGTTGAGGGATCAGCTTCTCGGCATTCAAACTGACCGGATCTTCGAACAGATGCCCGGTCGCGTCACCCGCGCTGAAACACCCCTTGCACAGCGTGGGGTAAGGCGCGGGTTCATCCGCGCCAACCTTGTGAATGGTGAACCCGCCCAGCTTGGCCGACAGCGCGCCGTGATCATCGTGATAGTCCACATGGCTGGCGGGCGAACACACGCCGTTCATGTTGGGCGACAGCCCAGTGGCGTAAGAGGAGAGCGAACAGCGCCCTTCCGCCATCACGCACAGGCCGCCAAAGACGAACACCTCGGTCTCGACCTCGGTTTCGGAGTTGATCGCGGCGATTTCCGGCACTGACAAGACGCGCGGCAGCACGACGCGCTTCACGCCAAATTCGCTGGCATAGAAATTCAACATATCGGCATTGGCAGTGGCGGCTTGCACCGACAGGTGCCGACGCAAGCCGGGGTGGTGTTTCGCGGCATAGGCCAGCAGGCCCAGATCGGCCAGAATCACCGCATCGACGCCGCATTTTTCCGCGTCCGCCACCGCGCGGTGCCAGATCGCCTCGGCCCCCGCGCGGGGGTAAGTGTTGATCGCCACCAGCACTTGCGCGCCGTGGTCATGGGCAAATTTCACGCCCTCGCGCATTTCGTCGCGGTCGAAATTCAGGCCGGGAAAGTTGCGCGCGTTTGTTTCATCGGCAAACCCGCAATAGACGGTGTGCGCCCCCGCTTTCACAGCCGCGCGCAGGGATGCGGGCGTGCCGGCGGGGCAAACGATTTCCATTACCACAGGGGGTCCTCCTCGTGGCGCGACAGGGCCACGCCGGTTTTGGTTTCAGCAAGCCCAATCAGGCGCTTGACCTGAGCCGCGAACGGACCGGACATCGCCTCGGCTTCGGCGGCCAGATCAAGCTCGGCATCATCAATGGCGTTGCGCAGGGCCAGAACCGCGGCGGTGTCGCCTTCGATCACCAGATCACGCGAGAAAAACAGCGCATCGCCATCATAGGCCCCGTGCACCATGCCCAGAAGCCCGGACAGAGGCCCGGCGATCCGCGCGTCGCCCTCAATCGGTTTGCGCGACAGGCGCAGGCGGGGATGGCCCGCGCGGGGTTCCAGCAAAAGCGTCACCGGCAGGTCGGTCGGGTCCAGCACGAAACGCGCATTGCCATAGTCGCCCAGCCGCTTGAACATCGACGGGTGCCGCGCGCCCATCCGGCGGGCAAACGCGCCAAGCGCAAGTGCGATAGGTGTCAATGGCAACCCGCGCAGGGCGAAGGCCGGAAGGCGTGGAAAAACAGGCAGTTGGACGGCATGGTCCTGCATGGCGCACCTCTTGAACACGGGCAAACGGGTGTTTCCGCCAGACCTTGATAACAGCCCCAGCGCGGAGCAACTTGATCAAGGTCAATTGCCCGATCACAGCCGGGTGATAGCGGTAAACGATCAGCAAGAAGGAGCCGACCATCCGCACCCTGCCCCCCTTCCCCACCCTGCGCGCCTATCTCGATTGGGCGGCGGCGCGCGGCGACCTGACCGCCGTGCCCGACCCCGTGTCGGTGCGTCACCAGATGACCGCCGTGCACCGCGCGGTGTTGGACCGTGGCGGCCCGGTTCTGCGCTTTGACAAACCCGTGCTGGAAGGGGGCAGCGTGTCCGACATTCCGGTCGTGGTGAACCTGTTCGGCACGCCCGAACGCGTCGCCGCAGGGCTGGGGATCACACAAGACAAGCTGGATGAGCTTGGCGCGTTTCTGGCCGCCTTACGCGCACCCACGCCGCCCGACGGGATGCGCGATGCGCTGTCGCGCTGGCCGATGCTGAAAGCCGCGCTTGCCACGCGACCGAAGATCATGCGCCGCGCGCCGGTGCAGGCCGAGGTTCACACCGCCGTGGACCTCTCCGCCCTGCCGATCCAGACCCATTGGCCCAGCGACGCAGGGCCGCTGATCACATGGCCCGTTGTTCTGACCCGCCCGTTTGGCGGCGATGCAGGCGACGTGAACCGCTACAACGCGGGCGTCTACCGCGCGCAGGTCATTGACCGCGACCGCATCATCATGCGCTGGCTGGCGCATCGGGGCGGCGCTGCGCATCACCGAAGCTGGGCCGCGCAAGGTGAACCGATGCCCGTGGCAATCGCCTTGGGCGCGGACCCGGCCACGCTTCTGTCCGCCGCCCTTCCCCTGCCCGAAACGGTGTCGGAACTTGGTTTCGCGGGCGTGTTTTCCGGCGCGCGGCCCCGCGTTGTGCCCGCCAAGACCATCCCCCTGATGGTGCCCGCGGATGCCGAGATGGTGATCGAAGGCTGGGTTAACCCGACCCAAACCGCGCCCGAAGGCCCGTTTGGCGATCACACCGGATATTACAACCAGGTCGACCCCTTCCCCGTGATGCAGGTCAGCGCGCTGACCCACCGCAAAGACCCGATTTACCTGTCCACCTACACCGGACGTCCGCCCGACGAACCAGCGATCATTGGCGAGGTGTTCAACCGCCTCGCCCTGCCCCTGATCCGCGCGCAAATTCCTGAAATCCGCGACCTGTGGCTGCCCCCCGCCGCCGCGTCCTATCGCATGGCGGTGATTGCCATCGACAAGCGCTATCCGGGGCAGGCGCGCCGCGTGATGATGGCGTTGTGGGGGATGTTGCCGCAATTCAGCTATACCAAGATGATCATTGTCGTGGATGATGACATCGACCCGCGCAATTGGGATGACATCGCATGGGCGCTCGCCACGCGGATGGATCCGTCGCGCGATGTGACGATATTGGAGAGGACGCCGATGGATTACCTTGATTTCGCGTCGCCCGAGCCGGGGCTTGCCGGCAAGATCGGCATCGACGCCACCAACAAGATCGGCGCAGAAACCAGCCGCGAATGGGGCGACGTCATGCACACCAACGCGCAAGACGCGGCCTTTGCCGCCGACATTCTGGCGCGACATTTGCCGGAGCTGTCCCAATGACCCGCGTCGTCCTTGGCATCGCGGGCGCATCGGGGGCGGCGCTTGGCCTTGCCACCGCGCGGCACCTTGCGGCGATCGGGGCCGAGATCGACCTTGTGATCAGCGCCGCCGCCGAACGCACCTTGGCCGAAGAATGCGGCGCCGATGCCTTTGACCAGATCACCGCAATGGCGACCCGGTTCCACGAACGTGGCAATATCGGCGCGTCGATTGCCTCTGGCTCCGCCCCCGTTGCGGGGATGATCGTCGCGCCCTGCTCGATGCGCAGCCTGGCCGCCATCGCAAACGGATTGGACGACAACCTTCTGACGCGCGCCGCCAGTGTGCAGCTCAAGGAACGCCGTCCGCTGGTTCTGATGACCCGCGAAGCGCCACTGACGCTTGCCCATCTGCGCAACATGACGCAAGCCACGGAAATGGGAGCAATCATCCTGCCGCCGGTGCCAGCCTTCTATATGCTGCCGAAAAGCGTGGATCAGGTGGTCGACCAAATCGCCGCGCGGGCGGTGGACCTTCTGCACATCGCGCCGCCGATCGCGCTGGACTGGAAGGGCTAGGCGCCTACTGCGCCGCCATCGGAACCCGCGCAACCTCGCACTGGTGCCACAGCTCTTCCAATGCTCCCAACAAATGCGCGATATCCGCGTCCGAATGCACCGGCGACGGGGTGATGCGCAGACGTTCGGTGCCTTTGGGCACGGTGGGATAATTGATCGGCTGGATGTAAACGCCATAATCGCGCATCAGCGTGTCCGAGATGAACTTGCATTTCACCGGATCGCCCACCATCACAGGGATGATGTGAGAGGGGTTGTCGATATGCGGAATGCCCATCGCATCCAGCCCTTCGCGCACCTTCGCGACGCGTTCCTTCTGGCGGTCGCGTTCGACATTCGAGCGTTTCAGATGCTGCACCGACGCGCGCGCGCCTGCGGCCACGGCAGGCGGCAGCGCCGTCGTGAAGATGAACCCGCTGGCAAAGCTGCGCACGAAATCACACAGCTCGGCCGAGGCCGCGATATAGCCGCCCATCACGCCAAAGGCTTTGCCCAACGTGCCTTCGATCACCGTCAGGCGATCCATCAGACCTTCACGTTCGGCAACCCCTGCCCCGTGTGGCCCATAAAGCCCAACCGCATGCACCTCGTCCAGATAGGTCATTGCGCCATATTTTTCTGCCAGGTCGCAAATCTCTTTGATCGGGGCAATGTCGCCATCCATCGAATAGACGCTTTCAAAGGCGATCAGTTTTGGCGCGTCGGGGTCGGCGGCGGCCAACCTGGCCTCAAGATCATCCAGATCGTTATGTTTCCAGATCACTCGCGCGGCTTTCGAATGGCGAATACCTTCGATCATCGAGGCATGGTTCAGCGCGTCCGAAAACACGATGCAGCCGGGAATTTGTGACGCCAGCGTGCCAAGCGCCGCCCAGTTCGAGACATAGCCTGACGTGAACAGAAGCGCGGCTTGCTTGCCGTGCAGATCGGCCAGTTCGGCCTCCAACAACACGTGGTCATGGGTGGTGCCGGAAATATTGCGTGTGCCCCCGGCCCCCGCGCCCACCGTATCAATCGCGTTGTGCATCGCGGCCAGAACATCTGGGTGTTGCCCCATGCCAAGATAGTCGTTCGAACACCAGATCGTCACATCGCCCGCGCCATCCTTGCCCGTATGGTGGGCTTTGGGAAAGGCACCGCGTTTGCGTTGCAGGTCGGCAAACACCCGATAGTTTCCGTCCTCGCGCAGCGCATCAAGGCGGGTTTTGAAATAGTCCTGATAATTCATGGGGTGCCCCTTGGGTGGATTATCTGTTTGGTTATTGAACCGCACCGGGGCGCAGCCAGACATGATGTTTGTCAAGTCTCGGGCAGAAATGCGAATCGACGGGTAAGGTGTAAGATAGACCAACCGCCCGCCACCCTTGCGGATGGCTCCGGCCTCGAAACGCATCAGATGCGCCCGGGCGGTTGGTCCATGGGTTCGTAAACCCGAACGTGATCGGTTGCGCCGCCGGCCTCACCCAAGAACAGAGGCGACAGGATCACAGAGGCCGTATTCGCAGAACAGGACGAGGATGTGGGAACAACCTCGTTGGGTGGGCCATGGTCGATTTGTGGCACAGGCTTGCCCCGCCACACTTAACCAACGTCAAGTCGCCGAAGATTTCATATGCGGTGGCGTTGGTGGCGGCGGGGGTGGGGCCGCGCGCGCCACCCGTGGTCCGGTCAGCGCCGGTATCATACCCACCAGGAACAGTGTAAAAGCCCCGATCCACGCAGCCCCGGCCAACAGGATCAGCGGGTCATACCAGCGATACAAAAGCTCTGCGGCCAGCCATCGGGTCAGGGCCGACAGGATCATCAACCCATACCCCACCGCGACGATGCCCGGCACAATGGGCGCGCGACCCGTATGGCCCAGCGTCGCACGGCTCATCACCGCAAGCGTCATGCCGCCGATGCCGCCAAGCCCCAACACGTGCAACGCGCCAACTTCGTCCCCGATGCCCCAACCCGCGAAGGCCCACAGAACAAATCCGATCACCATCAGGAATTGCGCGGCAAACAGCGACCACAGAAGCGGGTCGCGCAACGCCCAATGTGGGCGCCACCGGCTGAGTCTCAGCCCGTGGATGACAGCCAGTGCCAGCGCCACGACGGGTGCGAGCATCGGGATCAGCACGCTCCACGGCAGGGCGATCGCGGTGAGCACCGCCAGCCGATCAAGGCGCGGGGTGTGCGGCGGCAGGGTTTCAGGCGGCTTTCCCGCGCGATTCATCGCATTGCGGATAAAGCCCGGCGTAACCCGCCCGCCCAGCACCACGATCAGCCCGCACAGCGCCAACAACCCGACGCGAAGTCCCGCGCTGGCCGTGTCCAACGTGACGCCCGCCCACTCCAGATGCACCAGAAGATTGGCGACCAGCAGCGTGACAAGAAAGACCAGAAAGATCGCGTGTTGTGGGTTCAGGCGTTTGCGCAACTGGCCTGCGATCCGCACGACCAGCGCCGCCAGAAAAGACAAATCAACCACCGCGACCAACACAGGTGGCAGCGCGGCAGAGGACCAGAGCACCACCCGCCCTGCCAGCCACAACGCAGCCAGCGCGCCGATGATCATGCCCCGCCCACTGGCCACAGCGGTCAGGAAAAACCCTGCGACAGCGGCACCTGCATAGCCGAACAGCATTTCATGAGCGTGCCACAGATGGGGGGGCATCGACAGATCCGACAAGCCCGCCGTGCCGCCTGACGCTTGCGCGCCCAACCACAGCTCCCACATCACGCCAGACAGGATCGCCCAGATCGCGGCCGCCAAAAAGAAGGCGCGAAACCCTTCGCTGAAAACTCGTTTGAACAGGTTCGCCATGAGAAGCCCCTTTGGTGGCATATGTTCGGCAGGTTAAGGGCTGATCGGTTCGGTCGAATGACCAAAGTCAAGTCCGGCGGGGACGGCAGAAAAACACCTGGTATCAGGCGTCGTCTTCCGCCTGCACAATCAGACCATGTATCCATTTGCCGGTGATCCAGGTGAAGGGAACGCCAAGGACGATGCCGCCAACGATAGCCTCGATCGGGGTCAATGAACGCAAGCCGACAGCTTGCAGCATCAGAAACAGGAAAAACAGGTTAACCGCCGCCGCCCCCATGGCCAGCGGATACAGCACAGCGGCCACGGCCCAAACGGGCCAGCGGCCAGAGTTTTTGTCATGTTCCGTCATCTCTTGCGGTATACCACTTTTTGCACGGCGACCAGGGCAATGATCATGGCAACCGCAGTGCCGCCCAGCCAGGCCGTAGCCACACCAACACCGTGCGAATGTCCATCATTCACCGCCTCGTGCAGCAATGTTTGGTCGTGATTGGCAAAGGCGGGTGAGGCCATGATGCCGGCCAGTATGGCCAGATAGAGCGTTTTCATTTCAGGACTCCTGTCATGTTCTTGGATGAGTTTAGCGTTTTTCGCGGTTGGTTTACTTGATCATGGTCAATCGCCCCTACATCGCGAAGGGCAGCGCGTAAAGCAGTGCGGCCAGACCCAGAAAACCGATCAGAAACGCAGTGAACCCGCCACGAAATGTTGGGGCGGCACGCAGGCCCAGATAATCCGACAGGATCACGAAGGATTTCAGACCCGACAGGATCAGCACGGTCAGCACGAAGATCGGTCCGGCATCAGGCAGGACACCGGCAAACACAGTGGTCGCCATGCTCAGGGCGATCAGCAACACAAGCGCGCGGGTCAGGACAGCGTTCGACATCAGTGCACCAGATAAATGATAGGAAACAATAGCACCCAGACCAGATCGACCATGTGCCAGAACGCGGCACCGGCTTCCAGGTTGCGGGGGTTTCCCCAGCGCATCAGAAGCGCGAAGATGATCAACCCGGCCACCACATGCAGCGCGTGAAACCCGGTCAGAAGATAGTAGAAGGTGAAGAAATCGCTGGTCTCGATACCGATGCCGTGGCGGGCCTTCTCGGCGTATTCATACCATTTGACGATCAGAAACACGACGCCAAACGCCATCGCCGCCGCCAGCCACAAGCGCATATGACGCACAGAATGCGCCGAATGCACAGCGCGCGCCGCGCAATAGCCGCTGGTGACAAGCACAATGGTGTTGGCCGCACCCGCCACGCGGTTCAGCGCCGCTTGGTCAGCTGCGAACCCCACAGGGTCCATCGCCCGCATGCCAAGGAATGCCAAAAGCCCTGCGCCGAAGACCAGAAGCTCCGATACGATCAGAACCCAGATCATCAGATCACCGGGCAATTCATCCAGCACCGAGGTTTGATCCGTCATGCGCCACCGGTAATCTGGCGATAGATCTCGGGCAATGCGGCGGTCAGTCGCGTGGGGTCTGGCACGATGGAAAACCCATCCGCACCAAAGATGCGGTTCACCCAGCCCTGCCCTTTCTGGTCGACGACCACACCATACACGGCATGACCCTTCATCCGCGCCTCGCGCACCGCCATGCGGCTGTCCTCGATCCCGTGGCGGCCTTCGTAATGGTCCAGATCGTTGGGCTTGCCGTCGGTGATGACCAACAGCAGGCGGCGGGTGTTCGGGCGCTCGTCCAACCCGGCCGACGCATGACGGATCGCCGCGCCCAACCGTGTATAAAAGGCAGGTGTCAGCCCTCCGATCCGTGCTTCGACCACCGGTCCCATACGCTCGTCGAACCCCTTGCATTCCTGCACGAAGACACGGCCCCGCTTCAGGGATGAAAAGGTGTGGATCGCGAAATCATCGCCACATGCCTCAAGCCCCCACGCCATCGCGGTCAGGGCCTCTTTTTCCACGTCGATCACCTGCCGGTCGCCAATCGCGCTTTCGGTCGAGCGCGACACATCCATCAGGACCGAGATCGCCAGATCTCGTTCCATCACCCGCGTGGCGCGATAGACCCTGTCGCTGGATCGGCCCGTGGCGCGCAGCTCGACCTGCGCGGCAATTGCGGCTTCCAGATCCAGTTCGTCGCCGTCCAGTTGACGCGGCAGGATCACCCGTTTCGGGCGCAACGCCTCGAACTGGCGTTTTACGGCGCGGATGCGGCGGTTGGTGGCGGGGTCATGTTCGATCACCTCAACCTCGTCCGCGACGCTGGACAGGACGCGGGCGTGATCGGGGATATAGCTCGATGTGCGGTGGTCCCATTCAGGATAGAGGTGCTTGCCCGACAGACGCTCGCGTTCAGCATCTTCAGGCGACAGATCAAGGTGGAATTTCAGCCGCGTGGCGGTCTTTTTCGACACCTGCCCCAGCGCCAGCTCGTCCTGATCTTCGGCGGCCCGGCGGGCGTTGTCTTCGTCGTCATCTTCGATGCGACGGTTCATGTTCAGGCTTTCGACCCAGGAAAAGATCGCTTCGAACTTGTGCAGGATCAGGCTGTCACGGCGTTCGGCCAGATCGCTTTCTGACCGGCGCGCAGCCTTGGTGCCCTCGGCCTCGTCGCCGGGGCCACTGCCTTGTTCTTCGTCGCCTTCGTCCAGCCGGTCCGCTGGCATCCGCGCCGCCATTGGGCGCAGGTCGGGCCACATCGGCACAGGTCGGAAAGGACGATAGCCGCGCGGCGCCACCAAATGCGACAGGTCTGCATCGGGCGTGCGGATCAGTGCCACAAATTCCATCGCCATCTTGCGGGTTGGTTCCGGCCCACCCAGAAGATGATCAATCGCCGCTTCCATCGCGGCCTCGACGGATGGGAGCTTTGCATCCGGTCGCATGGCACGACACGCGCCGACAAGCGTTTCATAAAACCCACGCAGGCCGGGACATTCCTTCAACGTCGCCTGCGTCATCGCGATTGATGCGCGCAGCGCCCGAAGATCGGCACGCAGCGGATCGGCGTCGCCTACCGGATCAGGCGCGTGTGCGACCGATGCGACCAGCCAGAAATACAGCGCCGCATTGGCTTCGCGGGCCGGAAATTCCGCGATGGTTTCGGGCAGGCGCAATGCCTCGCCGTCAAAGCTGGGGCGCGCCTGCGTTTCGCGCCATGTGCCAAGCGACCGGCGGAACGACAGGCGGTGATGCGAGGCCGCAACGGTGGCCTGCTTGATCTCGGTCGCGTGTGACCCGCCAAGCCCACGGAAGAAGACGCCCAGTCGCCCCTCGACTTCGGTCAGGGTGACAGCGTTTTCATCGTGAATGCCGGGGGCGTCCAGTCGGCTGGCATATCTGTGCCAGAGCTTGCCGACGGTTTCTTCCGGCTCGAAAGGGTCGAAAATTCGTTCGGACATGGGGAACCTCGGGTGTCAGGTTTGCGTCCTGTGCAAAAGAACCCGCAACCGGCCTATTGGCCGGTCGCGGGGGTGGCCTTAGCCATAGATCGCCGTGACCAGATCCATCAGCCCTTGCTTGACGTCTTCGTCATCGGACAAAGGTTCGATCATCGCCACGCGAATGGCGCGTTCGACGGACATGCCGTCTTCGATCAGCGTGGCGCAATAGATCACCAGACGGGTCGAAACGCCCTCTTCCAGATCCTGACCTTTCAGGCCACGCAATTTGTTTGCCAACCGGACAAGGGACGTCGCCCGGTTGGCATCCAGCCCACTTTCACGCGTCACAATATCAACTTCCCGGTCGTGGGAGGGGAAATCGAAGTCAATCGAAAGGAAGCGCTGGCGGGTGGAAGGTTTCAGGGTTTTCAGGATGTTCTGATAGCCCGGATTGTAACTTGCCACGAGCATGAAGCCGGGTGCGGCCTCGATTTCCTCGCCGGTTTTGTCCAGCGGCAGGATGCGGCGGTCGTCGGTCAGCGGGTGCAGAACGACGGTAACGTCCTTGCGGGCCTCGACCACCTCGTCAAGATAGCAGATCGCCCCTTCCCGCACCGCGCGGGTCAGCGGGCCATCGACCCAGACCGTTTCCCCGCCTTTCAGCAGGTAACGCCCCACAAGGTCGGACGCGGACAGGTCGTCGTGACAGGCAACGGTATAAAGTGGGCGACCCAGACGGGCGGCCATATGGGCGACGAAGCGGGTCTTGCCACAACCGGTCGGACCTTTCAGAAGCAGCGGCAGCCCATGGCGTTCAGCGGCTTCGAAAACATCGCATTCGTCAGAAACGGGTGAGTAGAAGGGGGCCGAAGCCCCCTCCGTTTTCTTGTCAACGGCAGCCATATCAGGCACCTTCGCTTTCATATTCATCGGTCGGTTCAATGATCTCACGACGCGGCACTAGCTGCGAATAGATGAACAGGATTGCACCGATCACAACCGTAAGGCCCGCGCCCCACCGCATGATGTAGAAGAGCTGCACGCTATCCTGAACATCCATGTAGTTCTCGCCCAGCACACGTTGCAAATGCGTTTGGATGATTCCTGCAAAGGTCAGGACAAAGGTCATGAAAGACATACCGCCAGTCATCAGCCAGAAGCTGACCATGTTCAAAACCTGGTTGTACGGATCACGTCCGCGCAGGATCGGCATGGCATAGGTGATGATCGCCAGGTTCACCGACACATAGGCGCCATAGAAGGCCAAGTGACCGTGGGCTGCGGTGATCTGTGTGCCGTGGGTGTAATAGTTCACACCGTGCAGCGTATGCAGGAAACCCCAGACACCAGCGCCGAAGAAGGCGACAGTTGCAGCCCCCAGCGCCCACAGAAGGGCCGCCTTGTTCGGGTGGTCGCGTCTGCCTTTCCACACCATGATGAAGCTGAAGCTCATCATTGCGAAGAAGGGGATCACCTCAAGCGATGAGAAGATCGAACCAATCCACTGCCAGTAACCGGGCAGACCGATCCAGTAGTAGTGGTGCCCAGTGCCCAGAATACCCGAGAACAAGGCGGTCGCGACGATGATATAGAGCCACTTTTCAATGATCTCACGGTCAACACCGGTCAGCTTCAACAGCAGGAAGGCAAGGATCGACGCCATGACCAGTTCCCAGGTCCCCTCCACCCAAAGGTGAACGATGTACCACCAGAACATTTTGTCCAGCGAAAGGTTGGCCGGGTTATAGAAGGCAAACAGGAACAGCAGCGCCAGGCCCCAAAGTCCCAGAAGCAGCACGTTCGATATGGCCGTCTTGCGACCCTTCAGAACCGTCATTGACACGTTGAACAGGAAGATCAAGGCGGCGACGACAATGCCGATCTTGACCCAGACGGGTTGTTCGATGAACTCGCGCCCTTCCATGCCCAGAAGCCAGTTGCCATGGAACAGGTCGAACACATAGGTCAAGACTGCACCGGCCGTGCCCAGAAGCATGATGCCCAGCTGGATATAGGCCAGCATCGGCGAATGTATCTCGCGTTCAGCTTCTTCCGGTATCAGGAAATAGGCCGCCCCGAAAAAGCCCAGCAACAGCCAGACGATCAGCGCGTTGGTGTGCAACATGCGAACGATGTTGAACGGCATGAGCTCGGACAGGAAGTTCGGGCTGACATAAATCCAGCCGGCCCACAGACCCCCCAGCACCTGAACGGCGAACACCGCCATCGCTGCCAGGAAGTACCAATAGGCAATTTTTTGTGTTTGGTATTTCATTTCACGTCTCCTCTTCCGGCCTTAGCCCGCCTCGTTGGGGGGCCAGCCCTGTGCGTCGATGGTGTTCACCCACAGGAAGAAGTCTGCAAGTTCTCGAATCTGTTCGTCGCTCAGGTTGAATTGCGGCATTTGACGCCGTCCCTCGATGCCGCTCGGTTGTGCTTCCATCCAACCCTTCAGCACCTCGAACGCTGCCTCGGGATCGTCGGCGACACCCCATCGGGACATCACGTTTTGCAGCTCGGGTGCGAAATACGCGCCTTCGCCCATCAAAGTATGGCAGTTGATGCAGGCGTTTCTTTCCCACACATGTTTGCCGCGCGCCACGCTGTCTGTCAGTTCGGCATTTGCTGTCGATTTGGTAACTACGTACCGCACCGAATGCGCCGACAGGATCAAAAAGACCACAATGAAAAACAACGAGCCGCCATAGAACACGTTACGCGCCATGGTCTTGGTCATGACTTCTCGCATATTGGCCTCCAGTTCAGTTATCCAAGCTTCTGGATAACGGATTCGTGATGAAAACAGCTTGACATATGTCAACAAAATCGAACTTTCCCGACTGTTTTTGACAGGAAATCGGCTGTCTGCAAAAAAGTCCGCGCCTGCTTTCCGTTCATCAGCAAAAATTGATTGTTGCGCCGGATTAAGGCATTCTGTCTTCATTCATTTCTTTGTTCAGGTGTAAATCATGCGGCTTTCAACGATCCTGATTGCAATTCTCACCGCGACCGTCGGCCGCGCGGACATGATCGACCTGGACGATCCCGCAGCCTTCTGCACGCAGATGGCTCAAGCCTATGACTGGTCGGATAATTCTGATGCGGTTGCAAACTGCCCGTGTTCATTTGCCGGATTGAAAGATCAGATGACGCCCGAGATGTTCGGCATAACTCTCAATTGGCAACTCGATCCCGCCACCCTGCGCACCAATCTGCCCGAGGATATGACCATCGCGAATTTCTATGACACCGTGGCACCGGTTTTCGGTTCGGTTGAACAAGCCTGCGGTCCGATGCGCTAGGCTCATCCGGTCATTGGGGCGCGCTCGTAAAAAGCAACCCGCCGCCTTGCCAAACCGAGCCAGTAATTGACGCGCCCAGCGGCGGGTTGCCCTTTGGTATCACTCCACCCCTCGGCAAAGCACCCCAATATCACCCAAAAAGAAATGCCACCAAACCACGGCAGGAAGTCCGCGGTCCGGTGGCATGAATATGGGTCTAGAACACGGGGGTTGCTGTCGATATCCCCGACAGCAAAAGCCCCGCGCCATCACCACACGCCCACCCCCTTCTCGGATCAACGCGAAACCCATCGAAATGGGCAAATGATCCATGAACTCCTGCACAGCAACAGTTCGGGAATATCCCTGTAATTGAGAATACGTCTGGCAACTTAAAATCCTTGGTTTCAATAGATTAAAAGTTAGAAGCATTGGCTGCACAGGTCATACCCAACATTGGGTAAAAGTTAACGCACCAGATGTTTTTCCGCCTCGTCGAGCACGTCTTGCCAATGCCGGAAAAAGATCAACTGCCCGCTGTCGTCGTAAACACGGTAATCAATCCAGTCGTGGTCCTGCCGAAACTCGTCCAGCGACGCGACCGGAACCTGCGGATCGTGGGTGCCGTTGAAAAACACCACGGGCAACCTGCCGCTCAACGCGTTGACCATTGGGGTCCAGTCGCTTTTCTGTTCGCCCAGCACCATGCGCGAGAACGCCTCGTGGGCCGAAAAGTCCTCGGTCAACGCGGTTTCCGACCCCGTCACCATGGCTTCGAACACTTCGGGATTTTCGAAGGTTTCGACATCCGCCGGACAATTGCCATAGACCGCATGGATGAACCCCCGCTTGCCGATCTTGCGCGCCAGATAGAACCCGGCCTTCACCATGAACGGAAGCAAATGCGGAGTGTATTTCGCACCAGCCAGAATGAACCGGTGCCATTTTTCCATCCGCTCGTATTGCTCGCGACGGGTCATCGGCAGAATGCCCGCCGTGGCGATGATCGCGCTGATCCGGTGCGGGTCGTGCGTGGCCAGTTTCATCGCATAGAAACTGTCCGATCCAAGGCTGATCACAGGGCAACGCGTGACCGCTTCGGCATCCAGTATCTGCAACGTGTCCTGCGTGGCGAGCGTATCGTAATCCTGCGCCTTGGCGATCATGTCCGACATGCCATAGCCCGCGCGGACCGGAACGATGATGCGAATGCCGCGCCGGGTCGCTTCCGCCTCGGCCGAGGCGGGCCAGCGCACCAGCCCGTAATCCAGCGGCAGAAACAACAGCGGCACACCGTCGGCCGCGCCCAGCACAAGGTAATCCAACCGCCGTCCGTCCGGCGTGACCAGCGTCTTGAAGGGCCGTTCCGTCAGGCTGGCATAACCGCGGCTCAACAGCCGCGGACCGGGGTCCGCCTTGATCGTCAGGTTTGACATGTCCATCAGCGACAAGGCCAGCCGCACAAGTTCGACCTGCGACCGCGTTTCCGTCTTGGACAGGATCGACCTGATCTGCGCCCGCACCGTGTCGATCGACCGCCCCCGCTGTTCCGCGATATCCTTGACCGAGCAACATTCGACAAGGCTTTGCACCACGTCGGCCTCGGCGGTGGTCAGATCAAAGGCGCGTTTCAGAATGTCGGGAAACCCCGCCGGGCAACTGACCTCGGACGAGGCCGCCAGCACATAACGCTCGCCCGATCTCACCTGCCGCACCTGCAAGCGCACCACGATGAAATGCCCCTTGCCGCGTGACCTCAGCCGCAGCACCGCCGCGTTTTCCCCGTGCCCTTTCAGCAACGCGTGCGAGGTCGTCAGGATGCTGTCGATATCGTCCGGGTTGACCAGCATCGAGCCAAGCTCGGCCCCGACCTCAAGCCCCAACAGCGCGCGCGCCGCCGGGTTCACCGCAGCCACCTTGTGATCTGCGTCAAACAGAAAGGCCGCCACCTTGTCGAAATGGGCCAGAACCGCGCTTAACTGGGTCTGCGTGCTGCTTTGATCCAGCCGATCCAGAAAGGCCCCCGCGCGTTCAAAATGGCTTGAGATGGTGGCATCGTCCAACAGGCGGGGCGCGCTGAAATCCGCGCCTTCCCTAAGGGGCGCGATGGCGGTTTCCCAGACATCCAGCAATGTCTCATACCGCGTCGGATCAAGCGCCACATCATAAAGCCGCTCGATCGCTTCTTCCCGTGTTCTTCCTGTCAGACTGTCTTCCTGTGTCTGAGAGGACGTGTTCTTCCGATCCATCGCGTTTGTCCCGGTGATGTCCTCTGTCGGTTTTACCGACCGTCCTACGTTAGCCAGAATGTGCTTTTGCGCCAAGGGCCAAGCCAGACAGATTCGCCGATTTGATGCAAAATTAACGGGTCCACCCAACGGGTTGGCGAATGCACGGTCTGCCGAGCGGGTGGAAATATTTATTCCCACGGGCAAATCTGTGGTTAGTCTATGCCGGAGCACTCTTTTGCGCCCGAAAGGACCGTATATGCCCGACCCAGCCCGAGGGTTTCCAAAGCAAGAATTTGCGGCCCGCACCGCCCGCGCGCAGGCCCGGATGGCTGACGCGGGTTTGGCTGGGCTTCTTTTGATGACGGAACCAGAGGTGCGATATTTCTCGGGCTTTCACACGCTGTTCTGGCAAAGCCCCACCCGTCCGTGGTTCCTGTTCGTGCCCGCCACCGGCACGCCCATCGCGATCATCCCCGAAATCGGCGCGGCGCTGATGCGCACAACGTGGCTTGACGACATCCGCACTTGGTCCGCTCCGGCCCCGGCGGATGACGGGATCAGCCTGTTGACCGATCTGCTCAGCCCCATGGCCCGCGAAGGGGCGGTAATCGGTGTGCTGAAGGGGCACGAGACGATGCTGCGCATGCCCCTTGGTGACTATGAACGCCTGATGGCGGGTCTGCCGGGACTGCGCATCAACGACGCGACCGGGATTATCCGCAGCCTGCGCATGGTGAAATCCGGGCGCGAGATCGAAAAGATCGCCCATATCTGCGCCATCGGGTCACGCACGTTCGCCAAGGTTCCGGACATCGCGCACGCAGGTCTGCCGCTGGACGCGCTGTTTCGCGCCTTCCGACGCGAGGCGTTGGCGCAAGGGGCCGACGATGTGCCCTATCTGGTCGGGGGCGCAGATCAGGGCGGCTATCACGATGTGATCTCACCCCCCTCTTCGCGCCCGCTCGCGAATGGCGATATCGTGATGCTGGACACCGGTGCCACCTGGGACGGGTATTTCTGCGATTTCGACCGCAATTGGGCGGTGGGTCAGCCCGATGACTCTTCCCGCCGCGCCTATGACGTGCTGTGGCGCGCGACCCAAGCCGGGATCGACACCGCTCGCCCCGGCAACACCTGCCGCGATCTGTTCCACGCGATGCAATCGGTGATCGCCGAGATGGACGACCAGGGCGGCGATGTGGGCCGATTGGGCCACGGGTTGGGGATGCAGCTGACCGAATGGCCGTCCCACGCCGCGTTTGACGAAACTGTGCTGCAAGAAAACATGGTTCTGACGCTCGAGCCGTCACTTGGCTATGGCGACGGGCGGATCATGGTGCATGAAGAAAACATCGTCGTGCGGGCCGAAGGGGCTGAGCTTCTGACCACCCGCGCGCCGCATGACCTTCAGGTGATCTAGATGAAACTCACCTTCGACACGGATCAAGGCATCGGCACCCGCGCCAATCTGGGCGTGATCGTGCTGGAAAACGACGAAACGCTGGAAAACGAGTTTCGGCGGATCATGGATGTGCCCAGCGTCGCGCTTTACCACACGCGCATCCCGATGGGCCCGGAAATTCGCCCCGACACTCTGCCGCAAATGTTGGCGGACCTTCCCGCCGCCGCGCGGCTTCTGCCCCCGGCGCTGAGCTTTGACGCCATCGGCTATGCCTGCACCTCGGCCACCTCGGTCATCGGACCGGACAAGGTCGCCGCCGCGATCCGGTCGGTCTGCCCCGGTGCTGCCGTCACCGACCCGCTGAGCGCGATCATCGCAGGCGGCCGCCATCTGGGTGTCACGCGGCTGGGATTTATGTCGCCCTATATCGCCGAGGTTTCCCAAACCATGCGTGACCGGCTGACCGACGCCGGGTTCCAGATCGCCAGTTTCGGATCGTTTGAGGAAAGCAATGACCAGATCGTGTCGCGGATCGCGCCCGCATCCATCATCGCGGCGGCCCGTCAAGTGGCCGACGCCGCGCCCTGCGACGCGATCGTGATGTCCTGCACGGCGCTCAGATGTCTGGACGTGATCCCGACGATCGAAGATGTGACCGGCAAACCCGTGCTCGCCAGCAATCCCGCGCTGGCGTGGCACATGCTCCGGCTGGCCGGGATCGACGACCCACGCCCTGGGCTGGGTCGTCTGTTTGATAAAGGCTAGTCCCCCGGTTCAGACACGCGACAAGACGCTGGCCGGGCGCGCCTTGGCCAGGGCTGCGGTCAGCATCCCGGCAATTACGGCTTTCAGGATGTCGCCGGGGATGAAGGCCGCCATGACCACGGTTGCTTCACCCATGGTTTTACCCGTGACCAGCGCAAAGCCCGATATCCCGAAGAGGTAGAGCACCACAATCCCGCCAATCACCGAAGCGACCCCCGCGCTGACCGCCAGCGGCCCCTTGCGCCATGTCTGGGTGATCAGACCGGTGACGAAAGCTGCAATCGGGAAGCCCACAAGGAACCCGGCCGTTGGGCTGGTGAACACACCCAGACCACCACGGCCACCAGCCAACAGTGGCAAACCCAGCGCCACCAGAAGCAGGAACAAAAGCACCGCCAGCGCGCCGCGTTTCGCGCCCAGCACCGTGCCGCACAGCATGATGCCAAGGCTTTGGGCGGTGATCGGCACGCCGAAAGGCAGCGCGATTTGCGGGATCAGACCCAGCGCCGCAATCAGGGCGGCAAACAGGGCAATCAGGGTGACATTCTTTTCCATGTGTTACTTCTCCATAGCATCAAATCCGCCACGCGCGCGCAGCGCCTGGGCGATGTGGTCCGCGTCATCCAACGCAAGGACCGTAAACGGCAAGATGATCCGCCAACCGGGGCGGCGCGGCGATCGGGCGCGCCACGCGTCGATCAGCTTGGTGCCCTTGGTCAGCAGAACGGGCGTGAAGCGGATGACCAGCGCAATAGCAGTCTCTAAATAGGCGGTTTTCAGCCCCATGGCGCGCAGCGGCGTCACCAGCCAGCGCACCACGGCAATCAGGTCGGACAATTGCGTGGTCATCGTGACCAGCGTCGCCAAACCGACCGCCGTGACCATCCGCAAGACAATCACCGCACCCGTATAGGGCGTGCGCGTCACAAGGTGATAGATCACCAGCATCACAACGAAAGGCCACAGCACGCGCAGCGCCCGCAGCCCCGCCCGGAAAAACACCCGGCCGGGCAGGCGATAAAGCACCAGCATCCCGGCAAAGGCCGCGCCATGAACCCACAGGCTTTGCGCTTTGAACAACAGCACCGTCGCCACACAGAGCGCCGCCAGCTTAACCCCGGCGGGCCAGCCATGGGCGCGGGTTCTAACGGGCGAGGTCAGAGATATCATCGCTCTCTCCTTGCTGCGTCATGTCCTTGGTGAAATCGTCCAGCACATCACCCCCCTGCCCTTGCAGCGCGCCACGTTCCAACCAGAGCAGATGGTCATACCCCGCCAGATCGCGCGGATCGTGCGAGACATGAACCAGCGTGCCGTCGTAATGGTTCAGATACCGGGCCAGCTGCATCCGGGTCGGAATGTCCAACCCTGCGAAGGGTTCGTCCAGGATAAGGATGCGTGGCGTCATCGCAAGGATCGACATCAGGCAGACAAGCTGCTTTTGCCCCTGCGACAGGCTGTGCACATGGGCCTCGCGCCAATGGGCCTTGCCGAATTGCGTCAAGACAGCCGCGGCGCGGGCATCAGGGTCATCCACGCCCTGTTGGCGCAGGCCAAAGGCGACCTCCTCGATCACGGTCGGAAAGATGATCTGGTGATCGGGGTTCTGAAACAGGATGCCCACCAGCGACAGCGCCGCGCGCCGATCGTTCGCCGGGTCGATCCCGTCGATTGTCACCTTGCCCGCGCTCGGCGCAATCAGGCCGGCCAGGATCCGTGCGAACGTCGTCTTGCCCGATCCGTTGCGGCCGATCACCCCGATCCGCCGTGCGCTCAGATTGACCGAGACGTCAGACAGAATCGTTCGTCCGTCGATCACATGATCGACAGCGTCAAAGCGAATCTGTGTCGTAACGCCCGTGTCTTTCACCCGAACACCGTCCCTTTCGTCACCTATCACGCGCCTTTTAACGGGGGATGCAACGGAATGCCGCAAGAAAATGTGTTTCTCGCGCTTTTACCTTACGTAAGGTCAAGCGCAGAACTGACGGGTCAGCGCCTCCCACTGGCGGCGGGTCACGTCGCGATCTTCAGCCACCATCCAATAGGAGTTTTCCGATGGCAGCACCGCCTCGGACAGGCGCGCAAGCCGCCCTGCCTCGATCGCGCCCTGCACCAAAGGCAACGAGGCGAGAAGCACACCAGCCCCGGCCTCAGCCGCCGACAGTGCGGCGGTGAACGTGTCAAACCGCAACAACGGCACCGGCGTCGGCGCATCCCCCGTCGCGCGCGCCCAGTCGTGCCAACCCCCGCGCGGCCCCGACAGGCCAAGGCGTGGCAAACCCTGCCACCCCCCCTGCCCTGCCGATGTCAGCAGTGCGGGTGCGGCCACCGGCGTCAGCGCCTCGTCATACAGCCGCGCGCGCCGCGCGATGTCCCAATCGCCGTTGCCATATCGGATGCGCACGCCCGACGCGCCCGGTCCATCCTCGGACGCCAGAACCAGCGTCTTGAAGCTCAGCTCCACCTCGTCACCAAGCGACAGCCCGGACAGGCGCGGCGCGATCCACAATTGCAAGACCGACGCACTGGCCCAAACCGTCACCCGCCGCCGTTGAATGCCGAACAACTCCTCCGAGCTTTGGCGCAGCGTCCCCAACGCATGGGTGACATAGGGCAACCAGGCTTCGCCCTCGACCGACAGGATGACGCCGCGCGGCTGGCGGATGAACAGGGTCGCACCCAGACGCGTCTCAAGATTGCCGATCCGCTGGCTGATCGCGGCTTGCGTCAGACCCGTTTCCGCTGCGGCGGCGGTGAAACTGCCGGTGCGTCCCGCGGCCTCGAACGCGCGGACCCAATCGAGGGGCAGATTTGAAAGCGGTGTTTTTACCATAAGCCAACCCATGCCTCAGGGACGTTTCGTCTAAATTGTGCTTATCTATCAAACGCGCGACACTGTCATTGAAATTCACCCGAAGGAAAGACGCGCGATGTTTGATGCCCAGCTTGATCCGACAGGACAGATCCTGACCCTCACCGGCCCTGACGGCCCCCAACGCTTCCATGCCATGTGGCTGCGCGACAATGCGTGGGACGCAGACACCCGCGCGCCCGGCAACGGCCAACGGCTTGTCGCCCTGCGCGACATTCCGGCAGATACGAAAATGACAAAGGTGGCCGTGTCCGAAGACCGGATCACCGTGAGTTTCAGCCCGGAAGGTAAAACGATTACCTATGAGGCGGGTTGGCTGTCGGCCAACGCCTATGACCGCCCTGCCCCGGCGCAAAAAGGCTGGACCAGCGCAGAAATAGAGCCTTGGGACGCCCGCCTGATGGGGTCCGTTCCGGTTGGTGACTTCGCCAGGATGACGCAGGATGATGCGGCCCTGGGCGACTGGCTCGCGCTGGTCAACCGCTACGGTTTCGGCAAGCTGGAAAACGGCCCGATCGAGGACGGCGCGCTGTTCAAGGTGGTCGATCTGTTTGGCTATGTGCGCGAAACGAATTACGGCCGCAAGTTCGAGGTGCGCACAGAGGTGAACCCGACCAACCTGGCCTTCACCGGGCTTGGGCTTCAGGCGCATACCGACAACCCTTACCGTGACCCGGTGCCGTCGGTTCAGGTGCTCTATTGCCTGGAAAGCTCGGCGGCCGGTGGGGAAAACATGGTGGTGGACGGATTTGCTGCTGCCTTACGTCTGCGCGACGAATACCCTGACTATTTCACCGCATTATCGTCCTATTGCGCCCGGTTTGAATATGCGGGGGACGATGGCGTTTGCTTGCAATCCCGACGTCCGATGATCGAGCTTGCCCCGGATGGCGAACTGATCGCGGTGCGCTTCAACAACCGCTCGCTGGCGGCGGTGACGGACGTGCCGTTTGACAAGATGCAGATCTACTACGCCGCCTATCGCCGCCTGGGCGAAATCATTGACGATCCCGCCATGGAAGTCACCTTTCGTCTGGAACCCGGCGAAGCCTTCGTCGTCGACAACACCCGCGTTCTGCACGCCCGCAAAGCCTATTCCGGCGCTGGGACGCGCTGGCTTCAGGGCTGTTATTCCGACAAGGACGGTTTACGGTCAACCTACGCCGCGATGCGCCGCGCCGACATGAAGGAAGCCGCAGAATGAAACCCGATATCGACACGCTCTCGCCTGCCAATATCGTCGATTTCATCGGCGGCATCTTCGACCGGCGCGGCGGCGAGGAATATCTGGGCGAGCCTGTCACCATGGCCGAACATATGCTGCAAGGTGCGACCATAGCCGAGCAAAGCGGCCAGCCCGAGGAAGTCATCGTCGGCGCCCTGTTGCACGACATCGGCCATTTCACCTCTGAATTCGGCACGTTCTCGATGGACGACACCGAGGATCGTCACCACGAAGACGCCGGCGCCGAAGTGTTGGAGCGGTTCTTTCCCAGCGTCATCACCGATTGCGTGCGGTATCACGTGGCCGCGAAACGCTATCTCTGCGCCACCAAGCCCGCCTATTTCGACCGGCTCAGCGAAGCCTCGGTGCATTCGCTGATGCTGCAAGGTGGGCCGATGAGCGATGAAGAGATCGCCGCGTTTGAAAAGAACCCGAACCTGAAGCAGATCATCGCGGTGCGTTATCTGGACGATGCTGGCAAGCGCGATGATATGGAGACGCCGGATTTCTGGCATTTCGCCCCGATGGTGCAGCGCATGGTCGATCGTCGCAGAACCGGCGACTAGACCCGGTCAAGATTGACCATTTGTGCAGGATTAGTGCCTGATCACCACCTCATCCACGGATTTGTCCACGGATTGGCAGGCATAGAGTATTCGATTGCGGAAATGTGTATCGACATAATCGGCATGAAACCGGCTGGGTGCGTGCAGGATCAGCTTGCTGCCTTCGCGTCCCCGCCGGGACAGGGCGCGGAACCATGCGTTGAACAAGGTCTGATCCTCGCCGTGCAGCAAGGTCTGGACCATCGTCCATTCGGTTCCGTCTGTCATATCCGGCGGCGGGGTTTCGCCCGCTCCTGCCCCGGTCGCACCACCGCGCGATGATCCGACCGGCAGTGGCACAACATTGTCGTCCTTGACCTCGTCTCGGGTCATGCGCTGTTCGTAATCAGGCCCTATTGCAGCCCAACTGCCCTGAGTGGTCCGCAGGATCTTCTCGATATCCATCTGATATTGGGTGACGCGTCCGCGCGCGCCCTGTCGCTTGACGACCAGCCAGCCCATCGCGCGCAGCTTTGCCATCTCGCGTTTCACCGTGCGTTCATCAACGGACCAAAGTCTCGCAATCTCGCGCTGGCCGACGGTCAGTTCATTGCGCACCCAGTTGTAGCGCGCCGTGACCAAGGTCATCAGTCGCAACACCAACCGCTGCGGCCCTTTCCCTTCGGCCAGGGCATAGGCGCCCATGGCCGTGAGAAGATCGTATTTCAACGCGGCCGCATTGCGACCGGTCGCCCTGAGCTGCTGCATACTGCCCCCAGCTTGCCTGTTCTGCCCGCTTTCGCGGTTGCCTCGATCCCGGTGATATCCGGGGTGTGTTATCAAATACCGAATCTGGCGCCCGGTCATTTGAAGGCAGTCTACGCTGAACTCAACGCTTTTGCCAACACTGCTCTGATTAGCGTCCTTGGCTGCGATTCTGTCAAGCCCTTGCAGATATGTGCCCCAAAACCTTTTCAAATCAAAAAGAAAAAGGGTTTATTGGTATAGGGGGACATGCTGTCTGTCCCTTAATACGAGATATATGTCCCCCAATCTATTCCAATCGAACATCTTGTGTCCCTTTATTGGCCTGCCTATGGCGCAGAAAATAAGAAAACCGTTGGAAAACAATGGTGTCCCCTTGGGGCGGTGCTTTCACCGTTGATTTGGATTTCCCTTTTGCATTTTTCCCAAATTCCGCGTAAATCAGAAAGCACAGATAATTTACGTCCTATAAGAGCAGGAGTCAGGATGTTTACCCACGAAGATTTGGCGCAGCTACAGGCGCAATCGCTGAAAATGCAGGGATGGATCAGGCAGCAGACATATTCGCCCGAGATGGAGAAGACGCTGCGCCGCTTTTCATCCTGGGAGGTGGCGGAGTTGATCTTCAAGGTCAACCAATCCACCCTGCGTGGGCGTTTGGCGGCTGACCCCTCCCTGCCCCAGGGCCTGGTTGAAGGTGACGGGCGGCAGCGCTGGTATACGTTGGACGAGATCAACGAGTTGCGCCGCCGTATTCGGATCAACCGCAAATCCATGATGCCCGTGCGTCCGACGGGCAAGCGCGCGATTCGGGCAGCCATCGCGAACTTCAAGGGCGGCGCGGGCAAGTCCACTGTCGCGCTGCACTTTGCCCATGCCGCAGCCCTTGATGGCTACCGCGTGCTCTGCGTGGATTTCGACCCGCAGGCGACGCTCAGCCACTCGATGGGTCTGACGGATGTGGCCGAGGAATACACCGTCTGGGGCGTCATGGCGCGCGACCTGATCCAGGAAACGCAGCGGATGAACAGCGCGGTTGCTGGGGCCGAAAGCGGCACCGCCCTGCCCCAACGCCGCCTGCCCGCCGCGATCACCGATATGGGCCTTTCCGATCTGCGCAATTCGGATTTCATCAAGCCGACCTGCTGGCCGACGATCGACATCATACCCAGTTGCGCCAACGCGGCGTTTGTCGAATTTGCGTCTGCCCAGTATCGGCATGTGAACCCGGAATGGTCGTTCTTTGCCGCCGTGTCACGTTTTCTGGATGATCTGGCGGATGATGCCTATGACATGATCATCTTCGATTGCCCCCCCGCAATCGGTTACCAATCAATGAACGCGGTGTTTGCGGCGGATGTTCTCTATATCCCGTCCGGCCCCGGTTACTGGGAATATGACAGCACCACATCTTTCATCGGTCAGCTGTCCGAGGCGCTGGAGGATCTGGCGCGCTTCACCAACTCTGTCCCCGCGGGGACAATGTCGCTACCCAAGGTGTTTGCCGATGTGCGATTCCTGCTCACGCGCTATGAAGCGTCGAATGAATTGCACCGTGCGATGCGCACGGCTTTTGGTAAGGTTTTTGGGGAAAGACTGGCAGACCACCCGATCGAGATGACGCGCGCCGTCGAACAATCCGGCCGTTTCCTCAGCTCGATCTATGAAATTGATTACCGCGATATGACGCGGGAAACCTGGCGGCGCGCACGCGGGTCGTTTGACACCGCGTATGAAGAGTTCAGGGACAACCTGCTGACCGCCTGGGACAAGCTGGAGGATAGAGCATGAGCAAACGTCGCGTTTTTGACATCGACTTCCCGGAAACCGATACGCCGGCGGCAGCACCGCCTGCGGAGCCTGTGGTCGAACACCGACGCGGTCCGATGGCATCCGCGATTTCGGAAAACGCCGCTGCGCTGGAAGAGCGGAAAGCGGTTGAGGCAAGCATCCGCGCCGAGAACGATCGACTGGCGCACGAGCATGTGCGGCTGAAGAAAGCCGGGCTGATCACCGATCTGATCCCGTTGACCGCGATCCGAACCGACAAACTGACCCGTGACCGCAAACCGGGACGGGATGAGGAACTGGATGAGTTGAAGGCTTCGATCCGTGACGTGGGGTTGTCGAACCCGATCCGGATCGAGCAGGTGGGCGAGGGGGTCTATGAGCTCGTCCAGGGCTTCCGCCGTCTGACCGCGTTTCAGGAACTGTATGACGAAACCGGCGACGACGCTTTCGCTCGCATCCCCGCCGGGCTGATCGCGCATGGGGAAGAGCTTGAATTGCTTTATCGTCGCATGGTCGATGAAAACCTTGTGCGCCGCGATATTTCCTTTGCCGAAATGGCCGAGCTTGCGCGGGGCTATGTGGCGGATCCCGAGACATCGGCGCAAGATTCAGACGAGGCGCTGACCGCCCTGTTCGGGTCTTTGTCGCGGCAGAAGCGAAGCTACATCAAGCATTTCATGGTGCTGCTGGACGCCATCGGGTCACATCTGAAATTCCCCGAAGCAATCCCGCGGGCTCTGGGTCTGTCATTGGAGAAACGACTGGTATCCGAACCGGGGCTGGCTGCAAAAGTCAGGTCAGCACTGGCGGCCGCCTTTGTTTCGACCCCGGATGCAGAACTGGCGGTGCTGCGCGAACATGCGACGCCGGCGCCGCTGCCGAAAAAGCCCGCGACGGCAAAGCCAGTGGGGGCCGCCAAGACCACCTTTCGGCAGGATGTCAAAGGCGGCACCGTGCGCTGTGCGGCGTCGGAAGGGCGGATCGAAATGCGGATTGCGCGCGACTTTTCCAACGTCGATCGGCATCGGCTGGAGGATGCGGTCAAGGCGTTCTTTCAGGAACTGGACGGGTAGGGCGCGCGCCAGACTGCCATGTCCCCGTGGGGACAGCCGGGCAGGGCGCGCTGGATATTCTGATCGAGGGTGTTTGAGATTGGTCGGCCTTTGATCCGGCTGGATGTCCAGTCTCAGTGTCGGATTTCTGGATTTTCTGAGACTGCGTTCCGTTTGGTTTCAAGGGTTTGCCTGTGTCGCATTTCTGAAACCGATTCAGGGTATGTGAGACTGGACGCCGATTTGAGTCACTATTGGTGAGACTATCCGGCGTCCATGCACTGGGTAAGTTATGTCCGATAATTTGCGGCGTTATTGGACATGGCGACGTCTTGCAAGGCGCGGCGGTTTGTGTGGTGCTCTGCGGCAATAAGCGCCGTGTTGTGAGGGGCGGATCGGACGGCTCTCGACCGATCGAACCACCTTCCAACCACACCTGGCGACGAATGACAGGATATCCCAGATCCCATCCGGGGTCACGGTGCGCAGCTCCGAAACCGTTGAACATGTTGCGTTTATGTCGGGTAACACTCTTGCGCAGGGACTGTTGCATTAACCATGCCATTTGGCCCCGATCATGTTTTTGAGGTTGCTCATGCCACGTAAATCGCCATTCAAACACGACCGCTTCGCGCGAGACATTATTCTATGTGCCGAGCGGCGGTATCTGCGTTATTCGCTGTCCAATCTAGATCTCGCAGATCTACTGGAAGAGCGCGGTGTCACGATCGACCGATCGACGGGGTGTCGTTGGGTTCGGAAGTTTGAACCTGAGTTGACAAAGCGAACCGAGCAACCTCTGCGCCGCGCAAGCGTCGATTGGCATGTGGATGAAACCTATATCCGTGTCGGCGGCACGCTAAAGCTGCCAAGGCCTTCGTGCGCAAGGTGATTGAACGCGTTCGGCTGCATCGGCCGGTCACGATCTGAACCGACAAAGCCCACGGCTATCGGCGCGTCATCCGCGAGATCAATCACCGATATGACCCACATTTCAACAGCATCAGGCACATCGACAGAAAATGGCAAAACATTCGGATCGAGAGCGACGATGTCGCGCTGCAGCGGCTCTTGGGGTGCCGCCAAAGCAGCCCTGAGCGGGATCGAGACCATCAGGACCATCAAACGCGGCCACATCCATCGCAAACAACAAGGCATCAAGGGCGAAATCGAGTTCATCAGAGAGCTGTTTGAGCCCACCGCATAACAGAGTGCCCCGCCTCAAAAATCAACTCAGCCTAATCCGATTAATGCAACAGTCCGCTCGGCAGCGATCCGGTCTGGATCGGCTGACGCGCCGACAATATGGCAGTGCTGAAAAACTGAACGGGATGGGTGCGTGAAAAATGCAGCAATTCCAAGGAGCGTTCAGATGATACACCGCTGCAAGCAGGCCATGGCCTGCGACCTATGATCGGCCAGCCACCACGACATTGACGCCCCAGTTGCGGCATTTTTCGGCCAAGCTGGGGGGCAGGGGCTGATCTGTGAAAAAGGCATCCAATTCGGAAAGGGACGCAATCTTCGCCGGGGCCTTCCGGGTCAGTTTGGAGACATCGGCAACCAGAAAGGCCCGACGTGACTGCCGGATAATGGATTGGCTGACACCGACTTCCTGAAGGTCGAAATCCAGCAGGTCGCCGTCAATGTCCATCGCCGAGCACCCGATCACCGCGATGTCGAATTTGAACCGACTGATGGCTGCCGTGGTCAGGCTGCCGACCAACCCGCCATCTGACCTGCGCAGGGTGCCGCCGACCACCACAATCTCGCAGTCGGGATTGGCCACCAGGATATTGGCCACGTTCATGTTGTTGGTCACGACCATCAGGTTCTTGTGGCCCAGAAGCTCCGTCGCCACCGCTTCGGTGCTGGTGCCGATGTTCAAAAACACCGACGCATCATCGGGGATCTGTGCAGCACAGGACACCGCGATGTTCCGCTTGACCTCTGCGTTCAGGGCGCGCCGTTCTTCATAGCCGATATTGGTGGTCCCGGAGGGCAGGACGGCGCCGCCATGCACCCGCTCCAACCGGCCCGCATCGGCAAGGTCGGTCAAATCGCGGCGGATTGTTTGCAGTGTCACACCGAACTGTTCCGCCAGATCTTCGACCGTCACTTTCCCCTCGCGGCGCGCGATGGTCAGAATTTCTGTGTGACGGAAAACTTGGGACATATGGTCGGGCGCATGCGCTTCCTGCTGTTTCCAAAGGAAATTACAAGAAAACGAACGAAGCCGCAATTGCCTTGCGCTCTTTTGGCACAGAGGCGCTGAAAGAGCCCGCCCGATTCGAGTGAAATTTTTCTTTTCAGACCGCGATTCTGATCAAATCGGAGCCAGAACGATCAATTCATTCCGTTGAATGCAGTAAATTGTTCTTAAATTTCATATTCCTACAAAAATCGAAAATAAACGAAAACAAACAACTTTCTTTTTATAGGTGAGCTGCTAAAACAGTATCGAGCGCTAACCTTGGGGGGAACCATGCCGGCTGCTGCCACCGATAATGCCTTCGATCTTTTCATCATCGGTGGCGGAATCAATGGGTGCGGCATCGCGCGGGATGCCTCTGGACGTGGGATGTCCGTCGCTTTGGCCGAGATGGAAGATCTGGCGTCGGCTACGTCGTCGGCATCAACAAAGCTGTTTCATGGCGGGTTGCGGTATCTGGAATATTTTGAGTTTCGTCTGGTGCGCGAAGCGTTGATGGAGCGTGAAACGCTGCTTCAGGCAATGCCGCATATCAGTTGGCCAATGCGCTTCGTGCTGCCGTATCACAAGGATATGCGGTTCGAAGGGGAGACGCCGACCTCGAAATTGCTGAAGATCTTCATGCCCTGGCTGCGTGGGCGACGCCCGGCATGGCTGATCCGTCTGGGTCTTTTCATGTATGACCATCTTGGCGGGCGAAAGCTCCTGCCGGGCACAACGACGGTTGACCTGAGCGCCGGACCGGAAGGTGCGCCATTGGACGACCGCTTTGTGAAAGCGTATGAATATTCAGATTGCTGGGTCGATGATGCGCGGCTTGTGGCGTTGAACGCCCGCGACGCGGCAGAGCGCGGCGCCAGGATCATGGTTGGCACCAAAGTTACCTCGGCAAGGCGCGAGGGCGATCATTGGCGGATCGAGACGGAAAATCGCACAACGGGTGAGACATCGCTGTTCCATGCGCGTATGCTTGTCAATGCAGGCGGGCCTTGGGTGGGTGATATCATCAAGAACGCTGTGCGCAGCAAAGCGCAAGATGGCGTAAGGCTGGTGCGCGGCAGCCATATTGTGACCCGGCGGCTTTACGATCACGACAAATGCTATTTTTTCCAGGGCACGGACGGGCGGATTATCTTCGCCATTCCCTATGAACAGGATTTCACGCTGATCGGCACCACCGATCAGGATCATGAGGACCCGTCGATCGAACCGGTCTGCACCGAGGCTGAACAGGATTATCTGATCGCGTTCGCCAATCAGTATTTCAAGCGGGATATCAGCCGCGATGATATCGTCTGGACCTATTCCGGTGTGCGCCCGCTTTACGACGACGGGGCAAGTTCGGCCACCGCAGCAACGCGTGACTATACGCTGAAGGTGGATACGGAAGGTGGTGCGCCGCTGCTCAATGTGTTTGGCGGAAAGATCACCACCTATCGCCGTCTTGCGGAATCGGCGATGGATAGGATCGGTCGGTTTTTTCCGGAATTGCCGGGCCAATGGACGGCGGGTGTGACGCTGGCGGGCGGTGATTTCAAAGTGAGTGAGAAGCCGGATCTGGTGGCCCGGTTGCAGCGGGAATACGGCTTTCTTGACACCTTTTGGGCCGAACGCATGATCCGCGCATATGGGACTGATGCCTGGAAGATTTTGAAAACGGCGCGATCGGTTTCGGATTTGGGTCACGACTTTGGCGCCACGCTGACCGAAGCAGAGCTGCGCTGGCTGATGACCAGGGAATTCGCCCGACAGGCCGGGGATGTGGTCTGGCGGCGCAGCAAGTTGGGTCTGCGGATGACCGCCGAACAAATACTGGCCTTGGACGACTGGATGGCCAAAGCCGACACGAATGGGGAGGCGCGGGCCACCGGATAGGGGGCTTTGCGTTAGCGGAGGACGAAAATGACATTGATGCTAGACGGCGTCACCAAACGAATGGATGGGCAGGTGCACATCCATCCCACTGACCTGGAGTTACAGAGCGGCACGATGAATGTGCTGCTTGGGCCGACGCTGTCGGGCAAGACCAGCTTGATGCGTCTGATGGCTGGACTGGATGTGCCCAACGACGGTCGCATTCTTTGGAATGGCGAGGATGTGACCGGTATGCGGGTGCAGGATCGCAAGGTCGCCATGGTTTACCAGCAGTTCATCAATTACCCCTCGATGACGGTTTACGACAACATCGCCTCGCCCTTGCGACTTCTGGGCAAGAGCACGAGCGAGATTGACGCCGCCGTGAAAAAGTCCGCTGACATGATGCAATTGACGCCGCTGCTTGACCGCAAACCTCTGGAATTGTCGGGCGGCCAGCAACAGCGCTGCGCGCTGGCGCGGGCGTTGGTCAAGGACGCGGGGCTTGTTTTGCTGGACGAACCTCTGGCCAACCTGGATTACAAGCTGCGCGAGGAAATGCGCATCGAAATTCCCAAGATTTTCGAAGAGGCGGGCAGCATTTTTGTCTATGCCACCACGGAACCGGAAGAGGCGCTTTTGTTGGGTGGCAATACCGCGACGTTGTGGGAAGGTCGGGTGACGCAGTTCGGGCCGACGCCAACCGTCTATCGCAAGCCGGTGGATGCAACCACAGCCCGCGTGTTCAGCGATCCGCCGATGAATTTTCTGCCGGTCACAAAGGCAGGCGACAAGCTTATGTTCGGCGAAGGCCAGTCAGCAACCGCGAGCGGAAGCCTGGCCGATCTTGACGACGGCAAATACACCGCCGGATTCCGCCCGAACCATCTGGAAATCCAAAGTCATTCTTCTGACGCATTGCAATTCGCAACGCGGCTTGTTGTGACCGAGCTGACGGGATCAGAGACGTTTATTCACCTTGATCACCACGGAGAGCGCTGGGTCGGTTTGATCCATGGCGTGCATGACCTGAAACTGGGTGCCGATCTAAGCGTCTATCTCGACCCGGCTCATGTCTATGTGTTCGATGAAAGCGGCAAACTGGTTGCGCCCGCGTCCTACGCAATGGCCGCCTGAGGAGACCTGACCCATGGCAAAGATCACCCTTGATAATCTGGCGCATTCCTATCTGCCCAACCCGACCAGCGAAGATGACTTCGCGTTGAAAGAGCTGAACCATGACTGGGTGGATGGCGAGGCTTATGCCTTGCTGGGGTCATCCGGTTGTGGCAAGTCCACGTTGCTGAACATCATCTCGGGCCTGTTGCATCCCAGTCAGGGCCGCATCCTGTTCAATGACCGCGATGTCACCTATGCGCCCACCGCAGAGCGAAACATCGCCCAGGTGTTCCAGTTCCCGGTGGTCTATGACACCATGACGGTGCGCGAAAATCTGGCGTTTCCGCTGAAGAACCGAGGCGCGGATGCCAGTTATGTCGCCCAGCGGGTTCAGCAGATCGGCAAGATGATCGGCATGGAGGCCGAGCTGGATCGCAAGGCGCGCGGCCTGACCGCCGATGCCAAGCAGAAGATCAGCCTTGGCCGGGGCATGGTGCGCGAGGACGTGAACGCGCTGTTGTTTGATGAACCGCTGACGGTGATCGACCCGCATATGAAGTGGGAATTGCGCACGCAGTTGAAATCACTGCACCACGAATTTGGTCACACGATGATCTATGTCACCCACGACCAGACCGAAGCCTTGACCTTCGCGGACAAGGTGGTGGTGATGTATGATGGCCGGGTTGTGCAGATCGGCACACCCGAGGAATTGTTCGAGCGGCCCGCGCACACCTTCGTTGGCTTCTTCATCGGCTCGCCCGGAATGAACCTGCTGGAAGCGTCGGTCCGGGGCGACACGGCGGTGATCGACGGGGTCGAGATCCCGCTTGGTGCCGGATACGCGCCGCAAAGCGGCAAGGTCGAGATCGGCGTGCGCCCGGAATACACAAGACTGGTGTCCGAAGGCGGCCTTCCGGTCAAGCTGAACCGGGTCGAGGATGTGGGTCGTCACAAGATCGTTCGCGCCGAATTTTTCGGTCGTGACATCAATATCATTGCCAATGAAGGCGAAGAGATCGGCGCGGATATGAACCGCATCACCTTCGATGCCGGTCGTGTCAACGTCTATGCGAATGACTGGCGCGTCGCGCCGTCTGGTGCACAAAACGAACCCGTGGGAGGGGCCGTCTGATGCAGAAAACAGTCAATCAAAAGGCGTGGTTCCTTGTGTTGCCCGTGCTGGTGCTGGTCGCCTTTTCGGCGGTGGTTCCACTGATGACGGTGGTGAATTATTCGGTGCAGGACACGTTCGGCAACAACCAGTTCTTCTGGGCGGGGCTTGAGTGGTTCTCGGAAATGCTGGAATCGGATCGGATGTGGGATGCGCTTGCACGGCAGGCGATGTTCTCGGCGATCATTCTGGCGATCGAGATTCCGCTGGGGATCTTCGTGGCGCTGAACATGCCCAAGGGCGGCTTCTGGTCCAGCTTCTGTCTGGTGCTGATGTCGCTTCCCCTGTTGATCCCGTGGAACGTGGTCGGCACCATCTGGCAGATTTTCGGTCGCGTCGATATCGGCCTTCTGGGCTATACGCTGGACGCGCTTGGGATTTCCTATAACTACACGCAAGACACCGTCGCCGCCTGGATCACGATTATCGTGATGGATGTCTGGCATTGGACCTCGCTGGTGGCGCTGTTGGCTTTTGCCGGGCTGAAGTCGATCCCCGATGCATATTATCAGGCCGCCAAGATCGACCAGGCGTCGCGTTGGAAAGTCTTCCGCTTCATTGAGTTGCCCAAGATGATGGGCGTGCTGATGATCGCCATTCTGCTGCGTTTCATGGACAGTTTCATGATCTATACCGAGCCTTTCGTCGTCACCGGCGGTGGCCCCGGAAATGCCACGACGATGTTGTCGATTGACCTTGTCAAGATGGCGCTGGGACAGTTTGATCTTGGACCGGCGGCGGCATTCTCGATCATGTATTTCCTTGTGATCCTTCTTGTCAGCTGGGTGTTCTACACCGTGATGACAAACCTCGACAAACAGGAGGGCTGAACAATGACCGATATGACAGCGACCAAATCAAAAGGCGGTTTCGGCCTGAGCTGGATCAACAGCCGCACAGTTGTAATGACCCTTTATCTCGTTTTCCTGCTGCTGCCGATCTATTGGCTGTTGAACATGAGCCTGAAGACCAACACCGAGATCCTGAACCAGTTCACCCTGTTTCCCAAGGATCTGACTCTGTCGAACTACCGGACGATATTGACCGATCCGGCCTGGTATATGGGGTATGTCAACTCGATCATCTATGTGACCATCAACACCGTGATCAGCTTGGCGGTGGCGCTGCCGGCGGCCTATGCGTTCAGCCGTTACCACTTCATGGGTGACAAGCATCTGTTCTTCTGGCTGCTGACCAACCGGATGGCGCCGCCCGCGGTCTTTGCCTTGCCGTTCTTCCAGCTCTACAGCTCGGTCGGGTTGTTCGACACGCACATCGCGGTCGCACTGGCGCATACGCTTTTCAACGTGCCGCTGGCGGTGTGGATCCTGGAAGGGTTCATGCGTGGCGTGCCGAAAGAGATCGACGAGACGGCCTATATCGACGGCTACAGCTTCGGCAGGTTCTTCGTGAAAATCTTCACGCCGCTGATTGCCAGTGGGATCGGGGTGGCCGCGTTTTTCTGCTTCATGTTCTCGTGGGTCGAACTGCTGCTCAGCCGCACCCTGACCACGGTGGATGCCAAGCCGATTTCCGCAATCATGACACGGACGCAGGGTGCCGCGGGTATCGACTGGGGCGTGCTGGCGGCTGCCGGGGTGCTGACCATCGTGCCCGGTGCGCTGGTGATCTATTTTGTCCGCAACTACATCGCCAAGGGCTTTGCCCTGGGTCGCGTGTAAGCCTGAATCAAGGAGGGCTGTATTATGGAATGGATGGCATGGACATGGCCGACCGCAATTTTCTTCATGGTCATCGCGAGTCTGCTGATCACGTTCACGGTGCTGGCAATCAGGTTCCCCGAAACGCCGCGCGTTGGCGTTTTGCGGATCGAAACCACCAGAGGCGACCGCCTCTTCATTACCCTTCTCGGCTCGGCCTTTATCAATTTGGCCTGGCTTGGATTGATCGGCGCAAACCAACCTTTTGCACTGATCGTCTGCCTGATCTACGCCGCGGCGGTCTTCCGCTGGGTGTAGCAAATGGCAAACCGGCGACGCCCGACACGGCCTGAGAAACCGAAACGGGCGCCGCCTTCGTCGCAACCAAGTTCCTACAATTGGGAGGATCCACATGAACTTGACGTTGAAATCAACCACATCCCTGGCAATGGCCTTGACCTTGCTGGGAAGTACCGCTTTTGCGGGCATGGAGGAGGCGCAGGCCTTTCTCGATGCTGAAATCGGCGATCTTTCGTCGCTTGATCGTGCCGCGCAAGAAGCCGAGATGCAGTGGTTCGTAGATGCGGCCGCACCGATGGCCGGCATGGAGATCAAGGTGGTCTCGGAAACGCTGACCGTTCACGAATACGAATCCAAGGTGCTGGCATCCGCGTTCACCGCGATCACCGGCATCAAGGTCACACATGACCTGATCGGCGAAGGCGATGTTGTCGAAAAGATCCAGACGCAGATGCAGTCGGGCGAGAATATCTATGACGCCTATGTCAACGATACCGATTTCATCGGCACCCACTGGCGCTACCAGCAGGCGCGCAACCTGACCGACTGGATGGCGGGCGAGGGCGCGGATGTGACCAACCCCGGTCTCGACATCGACGATTTCATCGGCACGCAGTTCGGTACCGCGCCCGATGGCAAGCTGTACCAATTGCCCACCCAGCAATTCGCCAACCTCTACTGGTTCCGCTACGACTGGTTCAACGACGAAAAGAACAAGGCCGATTTCAAGGAACAATTCGGCTACGATCTGGGCGTTCCGGTCAACTGGTCGGCCTATGAGGACATTGCCGAGTTCTTCACAGGGCGTGACCTGAGCCACTTGGGTGTCGATAGCGAAGTCTATGGCAACATGGACTACGGCAAGAAAGACCCCAGCCTGGGCTGGCGCTACACCGACGCGTGGATGTCGATGGCCGGCATGGGCGACGTGGGTGAACCCAACGGCCTTCCGGTCGACGAATGGGGTATCCGGGTGAACGAGAATTCGCAGCCCACCGGCTCTTGCGTGGCACGTGGCGGGGCCACCAATGCGCCCGCGGCGGTCTATGCCGTGACCAAGGCCATTGAATGGCTGAACAAGTACTCACCCCCGGCCGCCGCGGGCATGACCTTCTCCGAGGCCGGCCCGATCCCGGCGCAGGGCAATGTCGCCCAGCAGATGTTCTGGTACACCGCGTTTACCGCCGCCTCGGTCGAGCCCGGCCTGCCGGTGATGAACGAGGACGGCACGCCGAAATGGCGCATGGCGCCCAGCCCGCATGGCGTTTACTGGAAAGACGGCCAGAAGGTCGGCTATCAGGACGTGGGGTCCTGGACGCTGATGAAATCCACCCCGGTGGATCGTGCCAAGGCGGCCTGGCTCTATGCCCAGTTCGTGACCTCCAAGACCGTGGACGTGAAGAAAAGCCACGTCGGCCTGACCTTCATCCGCGAGTCGACGATCCAGCACGACAGCTTCACCGAGCGTGCCGACAAACTTGGCGGTCTGATCGAGTTCTATCGTTCGCCGGCCCGTGTTGCATGGTCGCCGACCGGCACCAACGTTCCGGATTATCCGAAGCTCGCGCAACTGTGGTGGCAGAATATCGGCGACGCTATGTCCGGTGCGAAAACTCCGCAGGAAGCTCTGGACAGTCTGTGTGCTGACCAGGAACGGGTTCTGGAGCGTCTTGAACGCGCCGGCATCCAGGGCGATATTGGTCCGAAGATGAACGAAGAACAGGATCCGGAATACTGGCTGAGCCAGCCGGGTTCGCCCAAGGCCAAACTTGCCAACGAAGACGAAGAGCCCAAGACGGTCAGCTATGACGAGCTGATTGCGTCCTGGAACTGATCGTTCCCGGTCGGGGCCAGAAGGCCCCGACCACCCTTTGAATTTCAAGAAGTTTCACTTGGCTATCATCCAGACGAGGAGACGCGCCATGACCCATATCCTCGCTATCGACCAGGGCACAACGTCCAGTCGCGCGCTTGTTTTCGATGCAGACATGAAAATTGTCGCCAGCGCCCAAGAGGAATTTCCACAACATTTTCCGGCATCCGGTTGGGTCGAACACGATGCCGGCGACCTGTGGTCCACCACCCTGTCAACCTGTCGTGCAGCACTGGACAAGGGCGGGCTAAGCGCCGCTGACATCACCGCCTTGGGAATTACCAACCAGCGTGAAACCACCCTGATCTGGGACCGCGCCACCGGCAAGCCGATCCACAATGCGATTGTCTGGCAGGACCGCCGCACATCAGACCTGTGCCAATCGCTGAAAGAACAGGGTCATGAAGCAACTGTGCGCGACAGAACCGGATTGTTGCTGGACCCCTATTTCAGTGCCACCAAAGTGCGCTGGCTGCTGGACAATGTTGACGGCGCGCGCGCGCAAGCCGAGGCCGGAGAGCTTGCTTTTGGCACAGTGGACAGCTGGCTGATATGGAACCTGACTGACGGCCAGCGCCATGTGACCGACGCCACAAATGCCGCACGCACAATGCTTTACGACATCCGCAAGGGGCGCTGGTCGGCCACCATGTGCAAGATGCTGGACATCCCGATGGCGCTGTTGCCCGAAGTGCTGGATTGCGCCGCAGATTTCGGCGTGACCAAGACCTTTGGGGCGCCGATCCCGATCCTTGGTGTCGCAGGCGATCAACAGGCCGCGACCGTGGGGCAGGCGTGTTTCGAACCGGGCATGCTGAAATCGACCTATGGCACCGGGTGTTTTGCGCTGCTCAATACCGGTGATGCGCCGGTCGTCAGCCAGAACCGGCTGCTGACCACCATCGCCTATCAGCTTGACGGCAAACCGACCTATGCGCTGGAAGGGTCTATCTTTATCGCCGGGGCGGTGGTGCAATGGCTGCGCGATGGGTTGCAAATCATTACCAGCGCGCCCGAGACCCAGCCACTGGCCGAAGCCGCCGATCCGGCGCAATCGCTTGTGCTGGTTCCCGCCTTTACCGGCCTTGGTGCGCCTTACTGGAACGCCGAGTGTCGGGGCGCAGTGTTTGGCCTGACCCGCAATTCCGGACCCGCCGAATTTGCCCGTGCGGCGCTGGAAAGCATCGGCTTCCAAACCCGCGATTTGCTTGAGGCGATGCAGGCTGACATGGGCGACGCCGAGACCGCGACCCTGCGCGTCGATGGCGGGATGAGCGCCTCGGATTTCACGATGCAGTTCCTGGCCGATATCATCGGAGCCGCAGTCGACCGCCCCGCAGTGCTGGAAACCACGGCAATGGGTGCAGCCTGGTTGGCCGGACAGCGCGCCGGTGTTTATCCCGGACAGGCAGAATTTGCCCGCACCTGGGCGCTTGAACATCAATTCACTCCGACCATGGCGAGTGCGGATCGCGACAGAAAATACGCGGCTTGGAAACGCGCCGTCGCGGCGACACTTGCTTTCTAGAACGCACGGCATGACATGACGCCCTTTGGTTTCAGAACACCGGGAAAAACCCTGTTTGGCCGTGGACAGGCGGACACTGTCTGCGACCACGTGCTGAGTTTTGGAGAACGCATTCTTTTGGTGCGCGGGCGCTCGGTCGATCGGGTTGACGACATCGCCCATGACCTTGTCCAAAAAGGTGCAACGCTTGAAACGGTTTTCGCTAAGGGCGAGCCAACGGTGTCGCAAGTGGAACTGGCGGTGAACGCAGGGCGTGCACATCAGGTTCAGGCGGTGCTGGCCATTGGTGGCGGCTCGGCGATTGATCTGGGCAAGGCGGCAGCGGCGCTGATCCCATCGGACAGCGATCTGATGGACCATCTGGAAGTGGTCGGGGCAGGCCTGCCACTTGGCGCACAACCGCTGCCGCTTGTCGCTGTGCCCACGACGGCAGGGACGGGTGCCGAAATGACCAGAAATGCCGTGATCAGCGTGCCCGATGCCGCCCTGAAGGTCAGCCTGCGCGATGATCGCATGTATCCGACAATGGCCATCGTCGATCCCGCCCTGACCGACAACGCGCCGAGACAGGTCACTGTGTCGTCGGGTCTGGATGCGGTCACACAGGTGATCGAGCCATTTCTGTCCTGCCGGGCGAACCCGTTGACCGATGCGCTGTGTCGACCTGCTATCCCGATGGGGTTGCAAGCCGTGGCGACGTTGATGAGGTGCGAGGACCCAGATGCACGCGACGCGTTGGCCTATGTCAGCATGATCAGCGGCATCGCGCTTGCAAACGCTGGTCTTGGTGCGGTCCACGGGCTTGCCGGTGTGATTGGTGGAAAAACCAACCTTGCGCACGGAATGATTTGCGCGAACCTTCTTGGCCCGTCGCTGGATGTGAATTTTCAACGCACGAAAGCCGAAGGGGGCAGTTTGGAAAGATACGACTTTCTGAAGCGCAAAATCGTGGCGGTGTTTGATGGTTGGGGTGATCGGAGTTTCACCGAACTTTCAGACGTGTTTGACTTGCAGGGTATCCCGGACTTGGTTGATCTATTGGCCGACCAGACACAAGCGGACGCCCTGATACACGATGCACTGAAATCCAGTTCGATGAAGGCCAACCCTGTCCAACTGACTGCACCTGACGTGATGACAATATTGCAAAACGGCGTGCCGCGCGGGTAAGCCAAGCGGATATGTCCAGAACCGGACTGCCGTGGCAGGACAGTTGTGATAGGATATCGGTATGTTCTGGCGAATGACCAAAGCGGTTTTGATCCTGCCGGGGACGGCCTTGATCTATGTTCCGTTATTCATCCAATGGCTTGGCGATGGCTGGCCCTTCAACCGGTTGCAGAGTGGCGCGCTGGCATGGGTGATGGCCGCGATCTTGGCCGCACCGGCATTTGCGCTTGCCATCAAGACGATGACGCAGTTCTTGCACGAGGGCGAAGGAACGCCCGCGCCCTGGGATCCGCCGAAAAAGTTTGTCGTCAGCGGACCTTACCGTCATATGCGCAACCCAATGCTCACGTCGGTCATTTTGATCATCATTGCGGAAGCAGTTGCGTTAGGCAGTTTGGCGCTGTTGGGGTGGGCCGTGGGGTTCTTTATACTCAACACCATCTATTTTGCCTTCGTGGAAGAACCTGGCCTGGCGCGGCGATTTGGCAAGGAATACCTGGATTACAAAGCCTCGGTGCCGCGCTGGATCCCGAAGGTCCAACCTTACGTCCCACCACACAGTGGATGATGTATTGGCTTGACGAAATCGGCGGAGTCTTAGACCGCAAGTGTTGGCGTGAAAATCTGTTGTTCACCTTCCTGGAATTTCCGAAGGTCCAGCCGCCAACGTGCTTTCGGCCAGTAAACTTCCATTTCCAGTTTTCTCGGTCGATAGACCGCGGTGTAAAGCGTGCCGAAACCATGATCGAAAGCGGACGAGTACAACGGTGGTTTCAAAAAGGCACCGATGAATTTTTCTTCGGGTTCGGTGTGCAGGGTGAGGCGCTGAAGTAAGAAACGTTCGCGCTCGACTGTCGCGGTAAGCCGCGCGTGGCTTGCCCATTCGACCTTTTCCTGATGATTTGTTGCAACAGCCGCATGGGTAATGAGCGTCGCCCGATCCGGTGCCATCAAAGCCGTCAGATAGCGGCGTTTTGCATCCACCACGGTGACATTATAGCTCATATGCGTGGGCACACGCGCCAGCACTTTACCGGCCTCTGCCGCAGTTTCGCAGGTTTGCAAAACATAGCGCAGGATCAATGGCACGCCAAAGCCGTCACCCACCACCCGACGCCCGCCAAAGGTAAGCGAGATCGCAAGACCCGCGTCGTTCACACCATCCACGAGTCCCCACAAACCGTCACTGGTGCCCATTACGGTTCTGCCTTTCCATCTGGTGTGCAGGATCAGGCTGTCAAAGGCGTGCGGGCTATAATCATAGTTGCGCACCAGAACCGGCTCTGCCCCCGGCCAGATTGCCTGCGAACAGCCGGACAAATAGGCAGGCGGGCAATAAAAGCTCAGAAATCGCGCGGCGTGGTCAGAACCGCCCGCCAGTTCACAAAGCTCTTCATAAAGCGGCAGCATCTCGGGCATATGCTTTTTCAGGGCTTGCAGGCTGTCCCAATATCCGGGTCGGGCTTCTGCGCCTTCGCTCATCCACCAACGATGATAGGCGGGCCAGTATTCTTCAAACAACCCGGCCCATTTAGGACCGGGTTCAGCTTCGGAAATGGCGCGCCAATTCAGTCGCATGGGTGCAGGGACCTACAGTATTTTGAAGGCTGGATCGGCAAGCGCGGGTCCCGCCTCCACCACCGGGAGGGGGCGGCCTGACACGCCTTGCTTGATGCCGTGAATCCAGCGCTTGCCGCGTTCGTTCAACTTGAACCCCGGTGTCATCGAACGGCCACGGGTCACAAGAATGCCGATGTCGGCCCCCTCGTATCGATAGTCACCCGGTTGTAGAATGCGCAGGAAAAACGCCTCGTTCTCGCTTTCCACGGCACGACGGTGATAGTCGAAACGGTCAAAATTGATGCTGCCGTCTTCGCGCATCCTGTAGATGCCGGTTTCGGGCACTTCGGTCGCAATATCGACGTTATCTTCCGTGTGTTTGATAACCATCTGTGACCAACTGTCGATCATCGCAGGGTCGGCCCAGCGATTGTTCAACTCGTTCACATCCAGCTCGAATTTCTTTTTCGAAAACTCAAGCAGATGGAACAGAAACAATGGGGCGTCGGCATGCGCAAAAGCGGCGTGGTTGGTCATGGAAGACGCGCCGGTAATGCGCGGGTTCAACTCTCCCAACCAGATGTCACCGGTTTTTTTGTCGATCAAGAAATCCAGCTCGAAATAGCCGCGATAGCCTTCTTTTCGCAACTGCTCACCGAATTTGAAGGTCAGTTCACGGGCTTTCTGGCGCACTTTGGGGGGGAACGCGGTGGACAGGATTTCGTTGCCACACCAGCCGCCACGATAGGGGGTCAGTTCCTTGAAGCCGACAAGCTCGGTCATCAGCGGGCCGACAATCGTGCCTTGCTTGGTGGCACAGGCTTCAATCGCAGAGCCGCGGCAGTCGATCCGTTTCATGATCTTGATCTCGCCTTCGCCTACGATTTCATGCTCGTGGCGGCGGAAATCAGCCTCGGATTTGATGAAGAACGTCGTGTGCCCGCTGTCCCCAAAGGCCGACTGCAAGACCAGATCGTGACCAATGCCTGCTTTCTCGCAGGTCTTGCGCAGATCGTCATAGTCTTTGACTTCGGCCAGGACGTTGGGCACCGACGGAACCCCGGCTTTGTTGCCGATGCGCACGGTTTCGATCTTGTTGTCCATCTTGGTGCGCAGCTTGGCCTTGGGAAACCACACTTCGGCACCCAGTTCTTTGGCCAAACGCTCGGTTTCTTCATCGAACATCAGAAACACAAACTTTGGCTTGCCGCCACGCCGTTTCACAAGGTCGATCACTTCCTTGTGCTGAAGAAGGTAGTTGTTGATATCTTCGATTGATTGGAATTCCGCATGAGGTTGTTCGGACGGACAGAACACGTTGGGATGCTTGCCATCGTAGCAGTCGATATAGCATATGTATTTGAAGTTCTTGCACCATTCGTCCAGGCCCAACAGGTTGAAATTGGTCGCTGAAATAAAATAGATCGGATCCTCATTGCGGTGAAAATGGCGTCTGATCTCGGATATGTTCTTCAAGACAGCTGTTGGCATTATCGTTCTCCCTGTTCTTGTATTATTTATTTCGCGCGGCATTCAGTTTCAGTCGGGCCGTATTTGTCTTCATCTGCTGCTTCAGAGCATCCTGGGTAAACACCCGCAGCCCCAGGTCTTCGCGGTATCCGTGGATCTCGCTCACATCCAGCGCGCGCATGAAGGCCAGGATTTCGGCGCTGACGACCTGCCCCGGCACCAGGATCGGAAAGCCTGGGGGGTAGGGAATGATGAACGAGGCCGACACCACATCCTCGCCGCCTTCCTCGGCGGATATCAACGATCCATCAAGCTCCAGATAATCACAGTTCTTTTCATCATAGCTCAGAAAAAACGCCGAACGGATATCGCCTTCGGATGTTGTCTGGTCCGTGCGGAAACTGTCGTGGAACCGGCTGAAATCAGGCAGGGGCGGCAAATCATGCATCAGATTGTTGACCCGCTTTTCAAATCCGCGCCGTTCCATGATCGAGGCATCATCAAGCAGGTCATCAAGGTCTGAGGCAATTTCGACCAGAACTTCGATCAGATAGGCGACGGATGATCGGGTTGTGCCGATATTGGTCATGAACAAAACCGTGTTGCGCGAGGTCTTGTTGATCTGAATTCCGTATTTATCCATCAGGATTTTTGTCTTGAACGTGTCCCCGTCCCAACCGGTGCCTCCCACGGCAAGGGTGACGCGGGTGGCATCAAGCACGAACTCGTCCTTTTCCCAACAATCCCAGATGTCGGTCCAACCTTGTTCGGAATCATAATAGCTTTGAACGCCACTTTCGCGGTGTTGTTCGGGGATCATGTCTCCCGCCGTCAAAACCTTGAAGTATTTCTGCAATTTTGGATGGGTCGAAATCGCCCGGCGCATCGACATCGCGGCCTCAACCTGTCGCTGAACAAATTCAAAGCCTTCAAGCTCCACCTGCCGTCTGCCGACATCCAAAGAGGCGATGATCTGGTAATTTGGCGACGTTGACGTATGGGTCATATAGGCTTCGCGGAAGCTGGCCTCGACCTCGCCTTTGAAGTCCTGATCGTTGACATGGATCATCGACCCTTGCCGTAACGAGGTCAGGGTCTTGTGGGTTGAATGGGTTGCATAGACACGAATTCTGGCATCCGGCGGCGGGATGAGGTGCGTGTTCAGGATGGTTTCATCATCGGCTTTCTCAAGCTGCTTTTGCTGTTCAAGATAAGCCCGTTCGTGATCCTTGGTGCGCAGTCGGTCACGCAGGTTGTTTGCGGCATTCATGGCGGTGCGCTGACGATAGGTCGGCCCAAACCGGGCAAAGGCGAACCAGGCCTCATCCCACAGGAAAACAAGGTCGGGTTTGATCGCCAGACATTCTTCCATCACCCGCTCGACGTTGTAAACGATGCCATCGAACGTGCAGTTCGTCAGCAACAGCATCCGCACGCGTTCCAGCTTGCCCTCGGCCTTGAGTTTGAGCAGTTGATGCTTGATCTCACGCAATGGCACCGCGCCATACATCGAATATTCATTCAATGGATAGCTATCGAGATAGACAACCTGCGCCCCGGCCAGAACCATGCCGTAATGGTGCGATTTGTGGCAATCACGATCGACCAGAACAATGTCGCCCGGCCGAACCAGAGCCTGCACAACGATTTTATTGCAGGTTGACGTGCCATTGGTGGCAAAGAATGTCTGCTTAGAGCCAAACGCACGACTTGCCAGTTCCTGCGCCTCTTTGATCGGGCCGTGGGGTTCCAGCAAACTGTCCAGACCGCCCGATGTGGCCGATGTCTCGGCCATGAAGATGTTGGGGCCGTAAAACGCGCCCATATCCTGAATCCAATGGCTGCGTGAAATGGATTTCCCGCGGCTGATGGGCAGCGCATGGAACACACCGGTGGGTTGCTTTGAATATTCGACCAGTGCGGTGAAAAACGGTGTTTTATACCGCGCCTGAACGCCGCGCAGGATGTTCAAATGAAGCTCAAGAAAATCTTCCTGATTATAGAAAACCCGGCGACAAATTCCCAGATCCAGCCCGGCGATATCTTCGACCGAACGATCCGTGACCAGATAGGCATCAAGTTCAGGGCGGACCTTTGCAACCAACCGGCACAGTTCCGGTCCGTAGCTTTCAGGCTCTAGCGCCTCGATATCCTCGATCCCGCCAGCGCGGTTCAGATAGCGTGTCAGAATGGCCAGTTCGACCTGTGAATCCATCTTCAAACCGGGGCGCACGACGATGGCCTGAATGTTGTGGTTGAACAGCACCCCGATCAACGCATCTTGCAGGCTGGGAACCACCACGATTTCATAGTGAAACGGGTCTTCATCGCGCCGCATTCGCGAAAAGTTGTTTTTTAGCCAGCGTTCCTGATGTTCATTCAGGTCATCGACGACCAGAACCTCGAAATAGGGCTTGGTCAACGCCCGCGCTTCCAAAGATTGGACGACCTCGTCTTCATGTTCGTCGGCGTCCACGCTGTCGCGTTCCAGCGGAACTTGCCTGCGCCGATATGCGCCCGTCGTCAGGGCCCGGGTTATGCGCTGAACCGAAAATGCAACGTCGTCATATTTCCGATGTTCGAACTGGCGGCGAATGACGTCAAACGCCTGCATGCCAGGGAAAGCCCAATAGGCTTCGATCAAGGACAGCGAGTCAAAAAGCTGTCCAATCTTTCCGATCAACTGCTTTGATTTTTCACCCTCGGCATCCCGCGAAAGGGCAGCGGTGGCGTCGCGCAAGGCGCTCCAGCGGTCAGACCGTAGTTGAAGCGCGGAGTAATAGTCGCTCACTGATTGCATCGAATGTCTCCCCTTCTTAATCGGATGCAGAGCAGACTGAAGCGCAATCGTTAGTCGTCAGGGCGCCTGTCTTAGCTGCTGTAAATCTTTGCAGGATATTGCGGTGGTGTATCCTGCGTCGGTGCAGTGTCTTCGCCCAAGGCAGGTGTCGTTTGGCCGGGAACGTCAACATGCAGCCCGGCGCGCGACCCTTGCGTCGGAATTTCCAAAGGCCCAAGAGTTTTCAGATAGGCGTCGGCACCGCTGTCGCGGTCATAGATGGAAAAGTCGACAGATCGGTCGCGGAAACTTTTCAAAACCTGACCCAGTCCTTTCATTCCGGTTTCGCGTTGTCGGCGAACCTGGTCCAGATCCAATTCAATCGGGAACATGTCCTCTTGTCCAGCGGACTGATGCAGAACCATTGACGACGGGTCGATCACGCAGGACTTGCCAACGCCGCCAGCGCCCAGACCATTGACGTCGATCACATAGCACTGAAATTGGGCGGCGGTGGCACGCGCAATGGCCAGTTCCGCGTCGCGGTCGGTGGTGCCGGTCAGAACCGGGTGCAGCAAGACTTCGACGCCTTGGCTGGTAAGCTGTCGGGTCGTTTCCGGGAACCAGATGTCATAGCAGATCGACAATCCAAACCGGCCAACTTCGGGCACGTCGAACACGCAAAACCCGGTTCCAGCCTCGACGCCAGCTTCGTATGGGCGGAAGGGGAACATCTTGCGATAGGTCGCAACTGTTTCGCCTTGCGGGTTGATGACCGTCGACGTGTTATAGATTTTACCATCTTCGGTTTTTTCAAACATCGACCCGGGTATCAGCCAGATTTTGTGTTTTATCGCGGCGTCTCGAAACCGGTCTATTGCTTCGTTTTGAAGCGGCAAGGCAAATTTGTTCAGTGGTCCGTATGCGGCCAGTTCGCTGAACAATACCATCTGGGTCCAGGGGAAGCGTGCCATGAGAACGTCAAGTCGATGGATCATCCCATCCACGTTTGGTTGCAATGCGTTCACATACATTTGCACGCCGGCAATAGCGAATGGCGTCATTCAGGTCGATCTCCGTTAAAACATCAGCTTCAGGTCAGACTACTCTGCTTTTGAAGGGAAGAACAGTGGAGTGTCCTGGCCGGGAAATCTGGGTTGAGAATAGGTCGGAATGTCCGGATTTGAACAAGCACCAACAGCTCGCAAACCCTGCGGTTTCGAAACGCTCTTCGGAATATTCCCCAAGGAAAGCAATGGCGGGCGTTCGCCATCTGACTCGGGCATCAAGAGATACAGACAGAATGACGAATACTGGCTACACTCATGGCTGATCGCAGTATTTCTTATGGATGTCTCGCATGGATATCACTCTTATTCGTACCTTTCTGGAGGTTGCCGCAAGCGGTTCTTTCGTGAATGCCAGCGAACGCCTTCTGGTGACACAATCAGCTGTCAGTTTGCGCGTGGCCCGGTTGGAAGAAAGTTTGGGAAAGCAGCTTTTCTTGCGCTCCAAAGCGGGTGCTGAACTGACGCCCGCCGGGCGCGAGTTCGAACGCTACGCTTTGTCACTTGTCAAGATTTGGGAAGAAGCGCGCCAGCAGATTGGGGTGCCCGAGGGCTATAGCAAGTCGCTTAGCATCGGTGCCCAATATTCGTTATGGCCGCGACTGGGGTTTCGTTGGATTGACCGTATGCAGGACGCCATGCCGACCCTCAATATTCGTGCGGAACTTGGCATGCCTGACCGCATCATGCGGTTTCTTGTCGAAGGGATCGTCCAGATTGGCCTGATGTACAGCCCACAACTGCGCCCAGGACTGACCGCGCGCAAGATATATGACGAAGAGCTTGTCCTTGCAGCGTCGTGGGAGGCCGGTCTTGACGACATAGCGGATCGTTATGTGTTTGTGGACTGGGGCCCCGAATTTGTCCACGCCCACGCGCTTGAATTGCCGCAACTGACCAACCCCGGAATGACACTGTCGCTTGGTGCCTTGGCGGCGGATTATGTCCGGATGCGCAAGGCGGCAGCCTATCTGCCAGCGCGCTATATCAAACGCTATCTCGACCGGGGCGAATTGCATCTGGTGCCGGACGCGCCGATCTTTCCGTTTCCTGTCTGGTCGGTCTGGCGCGACGACCTTGAAGACGACATTCGGGCTGTCGCTGAAAACGCACTTGTTGCAATCCGGTCACAGATTGACGCCGATCAAGACGCTGTTATCGCCGAACTGGCTCAGATCAGCGAGAGCGAAAGCGTCGAAGTCCTTGGAAAGAAAGAGGACCTTCCTATCTATAAGTAGATATCGTTTTATACCTGATTATTTTGAATTGTTCTTATGTCAAGTGGCGATCTATCTGCTCTCCCAGCAGGAATGCTCCCGCCCTTTCAGGTCGGGTCATACTTTTTTGGGGAAAGGATAGACCCATGAAAAAACGTAATGTGCTGGCTGCATCGGCCCTGGCGCTTCTCGTGGCTGCCCCTGTATTTGCGCAGGGCGCTTTGGTTGGCGTTGACACCCTTGATGATCGTATCGACGACATTCAGGAAGATGTCACAGATGATCTGAACAACGCAGATAAACGCGACCGTCTGAGCAACCAATACGCACAAGGTTGGACCGGTAGCGTCGCGCTTGGCTTTACGGCGACGGCAGGCAACACTGACACTGCCGACCTGGATCTTGCTGGTCGTTTCCGCTATGGCAACGGCCCTTGGAACCAAACTTTTGGCTTTGCAGCTGAGTTCGCTGAAGACAATGGCGTGCGCAACAAGGAAGAAATCTACGCAACCTATGACGTGAACCGTTACTTCAACGAACAGTTCTATCTGTTTGGTCTGGGTTCGGTCCGTTATGACAATTTCGACGCCAACAAGATCGACGCGTTCCTTGGCTTTGGCCCTGGCTACCGTGTGATCAACGAACCCAACATGAGCTGGCGCGTCCAAGCCGGCCCCGGCGCGCGTTATGTCGAAAACCAAGCGGGCGTAGGCTCGACCGAAGTCGCTGGAATCCTGTCGTCACGTTTCTATACGGACATTACGGAAACCGTCTCTCTGTCGATGGACACGGATGTGCTTTTCTCTGACGCAGACACCACGATTTACAACGATCTGGGTGTGAACTTCAAAGTCACCGATCGTATTTCGACACGTGTGTCTTACCGCACGGATTGGAACAGCGACCCGCAGCCCGGCTTTAGCAATGCCGACAACTCGTTGGGTGTGTCGCTGGTGTATGGCTTCTGAGCCAGCCTGAATTCCCTCAAGACCTGGGGCGGAGCAATCCGCCCTTTTTTTTGGCCAACTGAATAACAATCGGGCAACACACCGGGATGACTTGAAGGGCCAGACACGAAACAAGGCAGCCTTTGCGCGAAGATGGGGATTAGCCCTGTCACATAAGTTGCCGCGGACAATTCGTTGTGCCGGACCGACGAGTTTGCAACCTGAAGTGTCGGCATAGCGGTTCCGGCAAGGTCCTGGCGGCGCTGTGTTGATGGTCGTGCCACGGGTTGCCATCCGCGTTATGCCTAGAGACGCCGGGGCAACACGGCTTATGGCGCTCAGCCCGCTTTTCAGTTCGCTGATCAGCGGCGTCTCACGACCCAGCGCCTCGCTGCATCGTCAACCAACATTGCCGGGACAAGGGGCGATCTCTCGAATGTAGAATTACCCAAGGTCATAAATCTACTGTAAGTTGCGCGAAAATCCGCGTGCCGCCACCACCCCGCTTGACCAGCCGGTCGTGGTGCCAGACGCTTCCGTTGCTTTCTTGAACATTTTTTGGGGGATATACCGTGAAACATTTATGTATCGGTGCGCTCTGCGCATCGTTGATCACTGTCCAAACATCTTACGCACAACAAGCTGCCATTTTCTCGGGCGACGATCGCGTGCATCCGGTCTATGCCGAAAACGGCATGGTCGCGGCGCAGGAAGCGGTGGCGGCGCAGGTTGGTCTGGATATTCTTGAAGCGGGCGGCAACGCGATTGACGCGGGCATTGCCGTTGCGTTCGCACTGGCCGTTACACTGCCACGCGCGGGCAATCTTGGTGGCGGTGGCTTCATGTTGGTGCATGACGCCGAAGCCAATGAAACGCGTGCGATTGATTATCGTGAAATGGCCCCGTCAGGCGCAGAACGAGACATGTTTCTGGACGCGGATGGCAATGCCGACAGCAACCTGTCACGCTTCACCGGCCTGGCCTCGGGTGTGCCGGGCACCGTTGCGGGTATGAAGATGGCGTTGGATGAATATGGATCCATGTCGTGGAAAGAGGTTGTCCAACCGGCCATTGCGCTGGCCCGCGACGGCATTGCGGTCACGCCGGGATTGGCCGACAGCCTGAAAGGTCTGGATGAGCGACTTAGGAAATGGCCGTCCTCGGAAAAGATTTTCTACAAGGAAGATGGCAGCTTCTATGAACCGGGCGATCTTCTGGTTCAGGCCGATCTGGCCAACACCCTGCAAAAGATCGCCGATGAAGGCACTGACGGGTTTTACAAAGGCAGCGTGGCAGAACAGATTTCCACATCCGTGCAAGCGGCAGGCGGGCGGATCACCGTCGAAGACATGGCGGCCTATATGCCCGTTCTGCGCGAACCTGTGACCGGCGAGTATCGTGGGTACAAGATCGTTTCGATGCCCCCGCCCAGTTCGGGCGGTGCGCATATCGTGCAGATCCTGAACATCCTGGAAGACTATCCCATCGGGTTCCTTGGTCACAACTCGGCCGACACGATCCACCTGATGTCCGAGGCGATGAAACGCGCCTATGCCGACCGTTCCGAGTATCTTGGCGACAGCGATTTCGTTGACGTCCCGCTGGATCAGATCACGTCGAAAGACTATGCGGCGGATATCAGAAAACAGATCAGCCTGAACGTGGCGACCCCGTCGGAAACGATCAAACCGGGTGATCTTGCGCCATATGAAAGCAACGAGACCACCCATTTCTCGATCGTGGATCAGTGGGGCAACGCGGTGTCGAACACCTACACGATCAACTTCTCATACGGCACTGGCATGGTGGCCGATGGCACAGGTGTTCTGATGAACAACGAGATGGATGACTTTTCAGCCAAATCTGGCGTTGCAAATGCCTATGGTCTGATTGGTGGCGACGCGAACGCAGTGGAACCCGGCAAGCGTCCGCTGTCGTCAATGTCGCCCACCATTGTCATGAAAGACGATGATGTGTTCCTGGTGACGGGAAGCCCCGGTGGCTCGCGCATCATCACCACCACGTTGCAAATCATCATGAACGTCATCGACCACGGCATGAACATCGCCGAAGCATCGGTTGCCCCGCGCATCCACCACCAATGGCTGCCTGATGAAATCAGGATCGAGGACGGCATCAGCAAAGACACGATCCGCATACTGGAACAACGCGGCCATTCGGTCAGCGAGCAATCAGTCATGGGGTCCACCCAGTCCATCATGGTTGACGCGGACTCCGGGCTTTTGTTTGGGGCATCCGATCCACGTCGGGTGGATGCGGCAACCTTGGGCCACTGATCGGACGGACAATTTTCCGAAATAAAGCCTGTGGCCCTCAAGAATCTGGGGGCCGCATTGTTCCTGCATAGGCAAAACCGACAGCAATATCGATACCAGATTGCGCGCGCCCAGGAACGGTCGGGCAAGACGAGGTTTTCAGGACGTGCCCGATGCACTGTTCACATTAGCCATCAGGCGACGGGTCATCGTTCGCATGATCGCCAACCCAAAACTCGGGTCTTCGAACTGCAATCGCATGAACTGCTTTTCATTGATGCCATAAACCTCGGCATCCTCGGTGCAGCGGGCGGTCGCGGTGCGCGTGGCGGCATCGGCGAAGAATGCAATCTCGCCAAAGACATCGCCGGGTGCCAAGTCGATGCCGAAGTCTTCGATCTTGATCCGACCTTTTGCCAGGTAATAAAGCTGGTCCACCAGATCACCGCGTTCAAAGACCGCCGAGCCTGCATCAAACCGCGACCGCTTTCCATAAGTTTTGATGACTGAAAAATCGGCCTGTTTGGCGCCGGATGCCGTGCTTACCTTTCTGCGCAGAGACAGCAACTGCCAGAACCGGTAAAGGTTTATGGGAAGCAAGATAAGCTCCATCGCCAGAAGCGGCCACAGGTGCAGGATGAAGGCATACGTGGCAAAACAAAGCGATGACGTGATTGCAAGAAACCGAAGCGGCAGCATGGTGCTGACCGAATAGGAGGCAATCGTGATCAAAGAGGCCAGCCAGCCAATTCCTTCGATCCAGTTAAGATTTGCGATCTGGTCCATGGATGTCCTCGTCGGGCAGGGGGCTGCTGCCACGAAGCGTAGCATCAATACGTTTGAGTAAGCACGGCAAATCCAGATCGGACAAGCCGTCACACTCAGACAGGATTGCTTCTGGGTTGCCACATCACAGACGCCCACCAAACGATCAGCGCCCTGTTTTGTCAGCGTGACCTCAAATACCTGACAACCCTGCATTGGTGTTCAGCAGAAACTGTGAAAAGATCGGGCTGCTGGCGGCCCCGATGGCACGGGCGTTGTGGCCGATGCTGCCCGCTTCGATCCGCGGCTCGATCAATCCTCGTTTGTCCTGATTGACAAGATACCGCCGTGTCCGTTTGACCAGTTCCAACCGCACATCGGTCGGGAACGCACCGTCGATCAGCACCGCCTCGAAATCAATGACCGAACAGATTGACAGGGACGCTTTGGCCAGTTCCTGTGCGGTTTGACCGATCCATGGGTCGACATGGCGGGACAGGTTGTTCCAATCCTGTGGTTGTTGCCAGATGATCGACGGATCGACCCCGGTTTCAACCAGTCGTGATTCAAGAAGGTGGATCGAGGCAACATCTATCAGCTGTTGCGCCTCGCCCAACGGTCCCGTGCTGCGCATCGAGCCAAGCGCCCCGGCATTGCCTTGGTTTCCTTCGAAGACAGTGCCGTTCAGGACCACACCGCCACCGATGAAAGACCCGATGAAGAAATAGGCGTAATCGCGAAAGACGGTGTTCTGGCCATATAGCCGTTCGGCATGACAAGCGGCTGTGGAATCGTTCACAACCGCGACGGGCAGATCGCTGAACTTGGCGACTTCGGCGGCGAAACTGATGTCTTTCCATGACCGAAAGCTTTCAGCGGCGATGCCGACCAGATCGTGCCATTTCCAAAGCTCGAATGGCGTTCCTATCCCGATCCCGCACACCCGGTCGCGCAACGCAACGGGCAGTTGGCCCAGCAGTGTCTCCAGCCCTTGTTTGAGAAACCCGAACACCGCATCGGGCATTGGATAATCATAGGTCGAACGCAACTGTCCGCGCACCGTGCCAGAAAAATCAAGCAACAACAGATCGGCGCTTCTGCGCCCGATTTTCAAGCCGATGGACAATACGCCGTCGGGTTCCAGTTCCATCGGGATCGAGGGTTTGCCGATCTTTCCCCGCACCGGATCGCCCCGACGCACCAGCCCATCGTCTTCGAGGTTTCGCAGGATGGTCGACACGGTTGGTTTGGACAGTCCGGTCCTGCGTGCCAGTTCGGCGGCGGGCACGGCACGGTGGCGTTGCAGAATGGACAGGATCAGGCGTTCGTTATGGTCGCGGATACCACTTTGGTTCACGCCTGCGCTTCGCATTCTGATGCCATCTTCGCTCATGACGCGGACCATAGTTGCCTCCCGTATGGAATAAAAGATAAACCCAATCTATTAGTAAGTAAAGTTAACAAACTAATTGACACGAGCAGGGGAATCGGGCTTTTTAGGGTCAGACCTGCTGTTCAACCTATGCAGGCTTGGATGGGGGAGGAGCCTTGTCCAAATCCAGAAACTGTTTCTTGTGGGAGGAAAACATGAAAACCCTAATGACCACTTCGACTTTGGCGATGACCCTTATGGCTGGTGCAGCCTATGCGGAAACCAATGCCTGTCTGATCACCAAGACCGACACCAACCCGTTCTTCGTAAAAATGAAAGAAGGGGCATCGGCAGCGGCTGAAGCGAATGGCATCAGCCTGTCGACCTATGCGGGAAAATACGACGGCGATGTGGAAACTCAGGTTGCCGCGGTTGAGACCTGCATCGCTTCAGGTGCCAAGGGTATTCTGATAACGCCGACCGACAGCCGCGCGCTGGTTCCGGTGATCACTCAGGCGCGTGAAGCCGGTGCGCTTGTGATCGCGTTGGACACCCAGTTTGAGCCCGCCGACGCGGCAGACGCGACCTTCGCCACCGACAATTTCAAGGCCGGTGTTCTGATCGGCCAGTGGGCCAGGGCGAAGATGGGCGACGATGCTGCCAACGCGAAAATCGCGCTGCTGGACCTGAACGCATCCGAAGTTTCGGTGGATTACCAGCGTGACAACGGGTTCCTGCAAGGCTTCGGCATCGACATCAAGGACCCGACCGACATTGGCGACGAAGACGATCCGCGCATTGTTGGCAACGACGTGACGGATGGTTCCCCCGATGGCGGTCGCACCGCGATGGAAAACCTGTTGCAGATCGACCCGGACATCAACCTTGTCTATACGATCAACGAACCCGCTGCGGCCGGAGCCTACGAGGCGCTCAAGTCGTTCGGCAAGGATGAAGGTGTTACGATCGTGTCCGTCGATGGCGGTTGCCCCGGCGTGCAGGACGTGGCCGATGGCGTGATCGGCGCGACCGCGATGCAGTTTCCGCTGCTGATGGCTTCGAAGGGGATCGAAGCGATCAAGACCTTCGCCGAAACCGGCGAGAAGCCGCAGAACAGCGAAGGGCTGGACTTCTTCAACACCGGTGTCGAACTGATCACCGACGAACCCGTCGAAGGCGTTCCGTCGATCACGTCTGCTGAAGGTCTGGAGAAGTGCTGGGGCTAACCCCAACCAATCTTCCGGGCGGGGCGTCATTACGCCCCGCTCTCCCATTCGCCTTGTCAATTTTGACGGAATCTGATGCCGCAGCTACGCTGACCGGTAAGGGAGAGAGTCATGTCTGATCCGACAACACCGGCCAAAAAAGGCCAGGACTTTGAACACGCTTTGGACCAGAGCGATGCAAGTGTCGCCGCGTTTAATGTCAAACATCATACGGTGCTGGAACGGATTCAGCACCTGCTTCACAACAACCCCACGCTGGTTCCCGTGATCGTGCTGGTGCTGAGCCTGATTGCTTTCGGTCTGATCGCCGGGGGCAAGTTCTTCTCGGCCTTCAACCTCAGCCTGATCCTGCAACAGGTGTCGATCATCGGCATTCTGGCCGCCGCCCAGTCGTTGATCATCATCACGGCGGGCATTGATCTGTCGGTCGCGGCCATCATGGTTCTGATGTCAGTTGTTATGGGCAACCTTGCTGTATTTTCGGGCGTGCCCACTCTGATCGCGATTGTGATCGGCCTGATGGGTGGCGTTGGCGCGGGGGCGTTGAACGGCTGGTTCATCACCCGGATCAAGCTGCCGCCGTTCATCACGACCCTTGGCACCTGGTCGATCTTTTATGCGCTGCTGTTGTGGCTGTCTGGCGCGCAGTCCATTCGCGGACAGGACATTGACGCCGAGGCCCCGTTTCTGAAATTCTTTGGCGAATCCTTCAGCATCGGCGGTGCGCGGATCACGCTCAGCGCGCTTTTGATGATCGTCGTCTTCATCGTGCTGTGGTACATGCTGAACAAGACCGCATGGGGTCGTCATGTCTATGCCATTGGGGATGACAAGGAAGCGGCCGATCTGTCCGGCATCCGCACCGACCGCACGCTGCTGTCGGTCTATGGCGTGGCCGGGTTCATCTGTGCACTGGCGGGCTGGGCGTCGATTGGGCGTGTCGGGTCAATTTCGCCGCAGTCGTTTTACGAAGGCAATCTGGATTCCATCACCGCCGTTGTCATCGGGGGCATTTCGCTGTTCGGTGGGCGCGGGTCGATCATGGGGGCGCTGTTCGGCGCGTTGATCGTCGGCGTCTTCCGGTCGGGTTTGCGCCTGTCAGGCGTGGATGTGTTGTGGCAGGTCTTTGCCATCGGCTGGCTTATCATCATTGCGGTCGCAATTGACCAATGGATCAGAAGGGTATCGGCATAATGGAAAACGCAACTCCTGTCGTTCAGGCCCGCGGTGTCGTGAAGCGCTATGGCCACGTGACCGCGATTGACCACTCGGATTTTGAACTGCGCGCGGGCGAGGTTCTTGCCGTCATCGGTGACAACGGTGCGGGAAAGTCGTCGATCGTCAAGGCGATCTGCGGGGCGACCATGCCGGACGAAGGCGAGATCCTGATTGAAGGCAAGCCGGTCAGGTTCAACTCACCCATCGAGGCACGGGATATGGGGATCGAGATCGTGTATCAGAACCTCGCCCTGTCCCCCGCGCTGTCGATTGCCGACAACATGTTTACGGGTCGCGAGATTCGCAAGGAAGGCTGGATGGGGAAATATCTGCGGATGCTGGACCAACCAGCGATGGAGAAATTTGCCCGCGACAAGCTGACCGAGCTTGGTCTGATGACGGTCCAGTCGATCAAACAACCGGTCGAGACCCTTTCGGGAGGCCAGCGTCAAGGCGTCGCCGTCGCACGCGCTGCCGCCTTCGCCACCAAGTTCATCATCATGGATGAACCGACGGCAGCGTTGGGCGTCAAGGAAAGCCGCAAGGTGCTGGAGCTGATCCAGGACGTGCGCGCCCGTGGTATTCCGATCATCCTGATCAGCCACAACATGCCCCACGTGTTCGAGGTCGCAGACCGCATTCACATTCACCGGCTGGGCAAGCGGCTTTGCACCATCGACCCGAAAGATTATACCATGTCCGACGCCGTCGCGTTCATGACGGGCGCGAAGGAACCACCGGCCGAGGATGCTGCGTGAATGATGTAAATGACATTGCAAAGGCGCTGCTGGATCGCATTCTGGCAGCGCCTCGTGCCGGACGGCGCAGGCTTGTTGCCCTTGCCGGGCCGCCTGCCTCTGGCAAGACGACCCTGTCCAGCGTTCTGGCCGAACTGATGGTGGGGGCAGGGTGCAACGCATTGGTCGTTCCAATGGATGGCTTTCACCTTGATAATCGTGTCTTGACCGCACGCGGGCTGCTGGCCCGAAAGGGCGCGCCCGAGACATTTGATGTCGAAGGCCTGCGGCGACTCGTCGGCGCCCTTCCCAACGCAGACATCGTATATTTTCCGATCTTCGATCGTGATCGTGATATCGCCATTGCAGGGGCGGGCGTGGTGCCCGAGACCTGCGACACCATCATCATCGAGGGCAATTATCTGCTGTTTGACGCGCCGGGGTGGCGTGACCTGAACGACTGGTGGGACATATCTGTCCGGCTGGACGTGCCGCCAGAGGTGCTGGAGCAGCGCCTTGTGGATCGGTGGCTGGCACATGGGCTTACGCTGGATCAGGCGCGCGCCCGCACGGCGGACAATGATCTGCGAAACGCGGAACGCGTCGCCGCTGCATCCCTGAAAGCCGACATTACTATTACAGTTTGACTATGGTCTTGACCGTTCGGCGTGGGTGGGCAAACCAGCCGATCAATCGCAGAAGCTGGCTTTCAGATGTCCCAGCACGTCAAGGCAGCGCGGGTCCGAGATCGTGTAATAGATCTGCAATCCCTCTTTTTCGCCTTTCACCAAACCTTCGGACCGCATCTTTGCAAGATGCTGCGAGATTGCCGATTGCGAGAGGTCGGCGACCGTGCACAGTTCGGACACGGTTGCGCGACCTGCGGCCAGGCGACACAGGATCATAAGCCGACGCGTATTGGCCAATTGCTTCAACAAGGTCGCGACCTCATTTGCACGGGCCAGAAGATCGGCCATCGGGTCTGTGCTGGCAGGCGTCATCTTTTCCCCTTGCTTTGGAAGGCGTGTCCAACTTGACAATATTTTAGTGTTTACTAATTTAGTTTTTGCTAATATGAAAGTCAAGCGCAACTGGCTGCCCAATGCCGGACGCAGACAGAAACCCGCCCAAACCAAAGGCGTCGATATGTTAAAACCACTGCTTCTTTCCCTTTTTCTTGCCGGGCCGGTGATGGCCCAGACTTACGAGGTGACGGCCACCGATCTGTCAGACCGCAAGGCGGTGTTCGCCACGGTGGAAAGCGTCGATACGTTGACCGCGCGGACCCGGATCGGCGGCACGATTGTTGATCTGATGGTTGACGAAGGCGACATGGTTGCGGCAGGTGACGTTCTGGCGCGGGTGGTCAACGAACAGATGGAACCGCAGATTGCGGCGGCCACTTCGCAGGCCACATCGCTTGAGGCGGAACTGGCACAGGCACGTGACGACCTGCGGCGGGCCGAGGACTTGCTGGCGCGTGGCATCATCGCCCAAACCCGCGTGGATCAGGCGCAAACCGCTGTGGCGGTGCTTGAGGGGCGGTTGGCTTCGGCCCGCCAATCGCGCGACGTGTTGGTGCAGCAACAGCGGGAAGGCGAGGTGCTGGCCCCCGGCGCAGGTCGTGTGCTGAACGTGTTGGCCCCGCGCGGCAGCGTCATGTTGCCGGGCGAGCCGGTGGCGATCATCGCATCAGATCACTATCTGTTGCGCCTGAACGTGCCCGAACGCCATGCCCGATCCATCGCCGAAGGCAACCTGATCGAAATCGCCGGGGCCGCACTTGGGGGCGAAGTCGCCCAGACCGGCGTGATCCGGCAGGTCTATCCCCAGATCACCAATGGCCGCATCACGGCAGATGCCGAGGTGGACGGGCTGGGCAGCTTCTTTGTGGGCGAACGCGTGCGGGTCTATGTGACCGTCGATACGCGGCAGGGCATTGTCATTCCCCGCGACCTTGTCTCCACCCGGTTCGGCAATGATTTCGTGACCCTGCAAACCTCAGACGGCACGCGCGACGTGGTGGTTCTGTTGGGCGAGGAAACCGGCGACGGTGTTGAAATTCTTGCAGGATTGTCGGCAAGCGACAAACTGGTGCAGCCATGAAACTGGGTATTTCCGGGCGTCTGACCAAGGCGTTCATCCGCTCGCCCCTGACGCCGCTTTTGCTGTTGGCTTCGCTGGCGATGGGATTGATTGCACTGGCGGTCATCCCACGTGAAGAAGAGCCGCAAATCTCGGTCCCCATGGTCGATGTGATGCTGCGCACCGACGGGCTGCACGCGCCCGATGCGGTCGAACTGGTGACAGAACCGCTTGAGGCGATCCTAGGCTCGATCAATGCGGTTGAACATGTCTATTCCCAGACGGCGGATGACAGCGTGATGGTCACTGCCCGGTTTGACGTGGGCACCGATCCAGATGACGCAATCCTGCGTGTGAACGAACGGATCATGGCCAATATGGACCGCATCCCGCAGGGCATATCGCAGCCCTTGATTGTCGGGCGCGGTATCAATGACGTGGCGATTGTCGCGCTGACCCTGTCGCCCAGGCCGGACGCGGCCGAGTATTGGGACGATCGTGCGCTGTATTCTCTGGTCGAGGAGTTGCGCGCCTCGCTCATGTCGGTCGAGGATGTAGGGCTGACCTATATCGTTGGCGGGCGCACGGACCAGATCCGCATTGAACCGGATCCCGAACGGCTGGCCCTTTATGGTGTCACACTGCAACAACTGGCCGCGCGCGTGGGCGAAGCCAACCAGGCCTTCCCGGCAGGCACCGTTACCACACTGGACCGCAGCCTGACGGTGACGGCGGGACAGACCTTGCGCGGCCCTTCGGATATTGGCCTGTTGCAACTGACCACCCGCGACGGACGTCCCGTCTATGTGCGCGATGTGGCAGATATCGTCGTTGGTGGCGCACCCGTGGACGCGCGCACCTGGACGATGACCCGCGACGATCCCGCGGCAGCCTGGACGCGCCTGCCCGCCGTGACGCTGGCAATTGCCAAACGCGAAGGCGCCAACGCCGTATTGGTTGCCGAACATGTGCTGGAGCGGCTGGAGCTTCTGCGTGGCAGTCTGATCCCCGAGGATATCGCGGTCGAAGTCACCCGAAACTATGGTCAATCGGCCGATGAGAAGGCCGATGAACTGCTGTTTCACCTTGGCCTTGCCACGGTCTCTATCGTGCTGCTTGTGACGCTTGTCATTGGATGGCGTGAAGGTATCGTGGTCGCCATCGTTATTCCGACCACCATTCTGCTGACGTTGTTTGCGTCCAACATGATGGGCTATACGATCAACAGGGTGTCACTGTTCGCGCTGATCTTTTCCATCGGTATTCTGGTTGATGACGCCATCGTGGTGATTGAAAACATCGCGCGACACTGGGCGATGCGCGACGGGCGCTCGCGCGTGACCGCCGCGATCGAGGCTGTGGCCGAGGTGGGCAACCCCACCATCGTCGCCACCCTGACCGTGGTGGCTGCACTTTTGCCGATGCTGTTCGTGTCGGGCCTGATGGGGCCGTATATGGGGCCGATCCCTGTCAATGCGTCGGCTGCGATGATCTTTTCCTTCTTCGTTGCCGTGATCCTGACCCCGTGGCTGATGCTGAAGATCGCCGGGCGCGGCGGTGCAGAGGCTGGCGGGCATGGCCACGACAGCGAAGGCGTGCTGGGACGTCTGTTCCGCCGGATTGCCGCGCCTGTGATTGCCAGCCGCTGGCGGGCAGGTGTGTTCCTGGTCGTGGTGCTGGTTCTGACCGGCGGCTCGATGACCTTCTTCTTCGACCGCACCGTGGTCGTGAAGCTGCTGCCTTTTGACAACAAATCCGAGTTTCAGGTCATTCTGGACATGCCCGAAGGCACCAGCCTTGAACGGACCGAGCGTGTGCTGACCGAAGCGGCGGAGCGGTTGGCCGCCTTGCCCGAAGCAACCTCGATCCAGCTTCATGCGGGCACGGCGGCACCCTTCAACTTCAACGGGCTTGTGCGGCATTATTACCTGCGAAAACAGCCAGAACTGGGCGATTTACAGGTTAATCTTGAAGAAAAGAGTCACCGCGACCGCTCGTCCCACGAAATCGCCCTGGCGGCACGTGAAATGCTGGCGGATATGGACCTGCCCGAAGGCGGCTCGATCCAGATTGCTGAAATACCGCCGGGGCCACCGGTTCTGGCGACCTTGCTGGCCGAGATCTATGGTCCCGATGCCGACACCCGGCGGGCGGTGGCGCGCGAGGTGCGCGAAGCCTTCGCCGCCGTGCCCTATGTGGTGGATGTCGAAGACAGCTTCGGCCAACCCCGCCCGCGTCTGCGATTGGCGATTGATCAGGACAGTCTGGAATATTTCAACGTCCTGCAAAGCGATGTCTATGACACGATCCGCGTGTTGTTCGACGGGATGCCCGTAGGCTATTCCCATCGCGGCGAGGGGCGCGACCCGACCGAAATCCGTGTGGCCCTGCCGCGTGGCGAGCTGAGCTGGTCCGAGCGTCTGGCGTCCACCCCTGTGCCCGCAAACCTGTTGCCGGGCGACCGGGGCGTGGTCGAGCTGGGCGATCTTGTGACGGTCACGGAAGAGGCCGGAAACTATCCGATCTTTCGGCACAATGGGCGTTTTGCCGAAATGGTGATGGCCGAAATGGCGGGTGATTTCGAAGCGCCGATCTACGGAATGATCGCTGTGCAAGACGCGCTGGACGACCGACCCTGGAGTGCCGAGGTGCCAAAGCCCGAAATCAGTCTGTATGGTCAGCCCGACAGCGATGCCACCCCCACCCTGTTGTGGGACGGCGAATGGGAAGTCACATATGTCACCTTCCGCGACATGGGCGCGGCGTTCGGGGTGGCGATCCTGGCGATCTATGTGCTGGTGGTGGCGCAATTCGGGTCGTTCCGGGTGCCGTTGATCATCCTGACGCCAATTCCGCTGACCTTCATCGGGATCGTGTTCGGACACTGGGTGTTCGATGCCGCGTTCACCGCAACTTCGATGATCGGATTCATTGCGCTGGCGGGGATTATCGTGCGCAACTCGATCCTGTTGGTGGATTTCATCCGTCACGGGGCCGAAGGGGACGAACCCCTGCGCGAAACCCTGCTGCGCGCCGGTGCGATCCGGTTCAAGCCGATCCTGTTGACCGCGATTGCCGCGATGATCGGGGCATCGGTGATCCTGACCGACCCGATCTTTCAGGGGCTTGCGATCTCGCTTCTGTTCGGGCTGGCATCATCGACCTTGCTGACGGTTCTGGTGATCCCGGCGATTTACGTGCTGTTCAAGAAGGCGGATCAACCCTATCGGCCTGCGATCGTGTCGGAGGATGATTAAGGGTCGGGCTGTCTAAGCGCCGGAGCCAGCGACGCCATCAGCACCGCCAAAGCCATCAGCAAGGCGAAGCTGACCCGGATCGAGCTGACTTCGGCAATGAAGCCGATGACCGGTGGCCCCATCAAAAGCCCGCCGTAACCAAGCGTGGCGAGGCTGGCAACCGCCTTGCCGGGCGACAGAATGGGGTCGTTGGTGGCGCGGCTGAAGGCCAGTGGCATGATCACCGCATAGCCGATGCCCATCAGCGCAAAGCCGACCAGTGCGACCGGATAGGTGGCGATGCCGACGGCCAACCCGGCCCCAAGCGCGGCGGTGCCACCGGCAAGCCGTGCGGTGCGCATCGGCCCAAGGCGATATGTGACCCTATCTCCGCCCAATCGCATGATCACCATCGCCACGGAAAAGACAGCATACCCGATGGCGGCCGACGCCTCGGAAACGCCAGTCGTGGTCATCAGGAAAATCGCGCCCCAATCCGCCATCGCCCCTTCGCCCAGTGACGCACACATGGCGATCAGGCCGACCAGCACGAGCTGGCCCTTGGGCAAGGTGAACAGCGGTGCATGCGGCGCATCAATACGCGGTGCCGGCGCCCAAAGGGGCGACGTGGCGGGCGGAACGGCCAGCCACAGGCAGACGGCGGCCACCACGCCGATCACCAACACGCCGTGGGCCAGCAGCGGCAGTCCCAGTTTGATCGCGACGAAGCCTGACGCCGCCCCAAGCCCCGCGCCCACGGACCAAGAGGCATGGAAGCGTGACATCATCGGGCGGGGCAGGCGTCGTTCGACCGCACCTGCCCAAGAGTTCATCGCCACATCCATCGCGCCATGTGTTGCGCCAAAAAAGAACAGCGCGGCAGCGAGGGTTGAAACCGTCGGGGCCAACCCGATGCCAAGGATTGACAGCGCGTGAATGGCCCCGACCCAGACGGTGGTGGTGGCCGCGCCATGGCGGTCCACCCAGCGGCCTGCCAGCGGAAATGCCGCAATCGCACCGCCACCCATCAAGAGCAGAAGCAACCCCAGCGCGCCGGGGTCCAGCGACAGCTTGACCGAGACGGTGGGGATACGCGACGCCCACAGGCCAAACAGCGTGCCGTTCAGAACGAACATCGCGATCACCGCATTGCGGGCGGCCAGAACGGTGGGGGCAGGGGTGTCAGGCATGGATAACCTTGCGGTGTTGCACCGTGACGATGGGGTGGGTCCAACGTAAGGAAACAGTGACGAAGTGCCGGGTCAGAGCCACATATTGGCCAAAACTCCGAGAGTGCCGTTCGTCGGGTCGACATGCGACCATCCGGTGGTCGGAGTGACAAAGATCGTCATTATTGCAGCGGTGTGGACGTCCGGATCGTCGCCTTTGCCCCGCGCCCGAGCCGAAACGCCCACACCGGAACAGTCTGCATTCCTCTTCGGTCCGGATCGACGCAATCACGATCAAGCATTCGACGTTCGGGACAGGATCGTGAAGATCGAGATGTGACATCGGTGTCCTTCGGCGGTCCAGTATCGTTTGAACGCGCACAGTGGGGCGATTACGCCCAAGAATCAATCAGGACATATTCCCGGATCACGCAGTCCGAATTCTGCATTCTCGTCATTCACCATGCTGGGCTGAATGAAGCCGATGGCGAAGTGCCATACGCGGGAACGCTGAGGCCCAAGCACGGGTGCAGGCAATCTTGACAGGGCCGGATCAGACGAACTTTCTGGACCACCATGACCCGGTGTACCGCACCGTAATTGCGCCGGTCGGTGTTCCGGAGATGCCAGACCCTATTCCAGCACAATTACCTTTCCGCCTGCCGCGTCAGCATCCTCGGCGTCATGCGTGACCAAAAGCACCGGCAAGGCCCGCGCCTTGGCGTGATCGAACACCAACTGCCGCACTTGACCGCGAAGTTCAGCGTCCAGCCCGGAAAACGGCTCGTCCAGCAGCAGCGCGTGCGGCTCGGACAACAGCATCCGCATCAGGGCAACCCGCGCGCGCTGCCCGCCGGACAGGGTGGCGGGATCACGATCTGCAAAGCCTCCCAGCCCCACCTCGGCCAGCGCGGCGTCGATCTTTGCGCGTCGTTCCGCCCGCGTTCCACCCTGGGCCAGACCAAAGGCAAGGTTTGCCCCCACCGACAGATGCGGGAACAACAGCGCGTCCTGAAACAGGATGCCGACACAGCGTTCATCAGGTGGCAGTCCGGTCAGGTCGCGCCCGTTCAGATGGATTTGCCCGGATAGTGTGAACTCGGGTGAAAGAGTGCCTATCACAGCGGAAAGTAGAGTGGATTTGCCCACGCCCGACGGTCCCATAAGGGTCACGACTTCGCCGGGGGCGACATGGGTGTTGATCGACATCAGGCGGTGACCCGAATGTCTGATACCGATTTGATTCAGATGCAGTCCGTCAGCCATGCAACAGCCCTTTTCGGTTGCGCCATATCAGGGCGGGCAGAGTCAAAGCCAGAGCGAAGGGCACCAGAGCTGCGGCGGTCTGCATCAGGCCAAATACGCCGATCGCACGCCGATCGCCGCCCGAGGCCAGCGCGACGGCCTCTGTGGTCAGCGTCTCGATGCGGCCACCTCCGACCAGCAGCGTCGGCAGATATTGCCCGACGGACACCGCGACCCCGACGGCGATGGCCGTCAGCAGGGGCGCCAGCAGCATCGGCAGACGAATGTACCACAGCACGCGGTTGGGGCCGGACCCAAGGGCGGCAGCGACAGTGGCTTGGCGGTTGTCCCATGCCTGCCAAGGGCCGTCCAACGACAGGCGCAGATAGGGCAGCACGAAGACCAGATGCGCCAGAACGACAGGCCCGCGCCCCATATCCAGGCCAAGCGACAGAAACAAGGTTTGCAGCCCCGGAAGAAACGCGGTTTGCGGCACGATCAGGGGCAGATAGATCAGCCACATCCCCCGCTGGGTCAGACGGAGATTGCGGCGGTGCTCGGTTTCAAGACAGCCGATGGTCAGGACCATGCCGATGGCAACCGCGATGCCGGCAATCAGCATCGTTTCGAAAAATGCATCCAGACTGCCGGATTTGTGCCGCATCCAGTTGCGCGTGGTGAATTGGTCGGGGGTCAGGTCGGGGAAGGTCCAGAACCCGGCAACGGACCAGATGGCGAGGCTGAGAAGCCCCAAAAGCAAAACGCCTGAGATCGCTGTGCCAGCCGCAAAGCCCGCCATGCGCAAGGGGCGGTCGCGGTGTCCCCGTCGCCCCGTCTCGATCCGCATACAGACCAGATGCGCCACCAGTTTTTCACCCAGAAACCAGAACCCGACCACACCGATGACCAGCGCCAGTTGAACCAGCGCCGCAGCGGCGGCTTGCAGGCGGAAGACAAGGTCGGGGTCCGACATCCAACGCACGATTTGCACAGAAAGGGTCGGTGGTGTGGACGGACCAAGGATCACCGCCACGTCAACGACCGACATGGACCATGTCAGCACCACCAGGACAGGCAGGCGGATGCGACCATAGACGGCGGGAAACACCGCGACAAGCCAGGCAAGGATGCGGCCATAGCCCATGCTTTGGCACAGAGCCAAGCGGCGGCGGTCGTCGATCTGGCCCAATGCCGCGATGGACATGAGAAGCAGAAACGGCACCTCTTTCATCACCATACCCAGAATCAGCGATATCCCCCACGGGTCGTTCAGGATCAACAGGTCGGGGGGGCGGTCCCAGCCGGTCAGCCACGGCGAAAACAGCCGCACGATCCAGCCGGACGGGGCGATAAGGAAAGCCAGCCCAAAGGCAGCGGCGGCGTGGGGGACAGACAGGAAAGGGGACAGAAGACGTTCCAGAACGCGAAAGCCCTGTGTGCCCGCCCAACCAGCGAGGATCAGCGCGGTGATCGTCAGCGACAGGATTGCGGCGGCCAGCCCCGTGACCACCGACAGGCGCACCGCCGGGCCAAAGCCAGGCCAGTCGAACAGCGTGCGAAATATATCGAGCGTCAGCCCCGTCCGGCCTGTTGTCGGAAGATGCCCGAAGGCCGGAAGCAAAGTGCCCCACAGCCCTGCCGCCACCGGCCCCAGCAGAACCAGAACGGTCAGCACCGGGAACAAGGGAAGGTGAAGGAACTTTCGGGTTTGGGCCATGTCAGGGTCTATTGCACGCCGTATCGAACCTGCCAATCCTCGGCAATGCGGGTCATCCAGCTGGGGTGCGGTTCGTCCTGCACATCGCCCAGTTGCTGGGGCGTCAGCGTCGCGATGCCAAGGTCAAGCGCGTCAAACTGCGCGCGGTCCTCGGGCGGCAGGGCACCGACATGGAGGACGGTGCCATAGCCCAGCACTTCGGGGTCTTGCGCGTGGGCTTGCGCGATGGGCGACATCAGGAAGTTGGCAACCACCATCGCACCTGCCTTGGAGCCTGAATTATAGGGGATCGCCACGAAGGACGCGTTGCCGATCGTGCCCTTGTCCAAAACGAAAGTTCGCACTGTGGCAGGCAATTCATAGTTGGCTATGGCGGTCGAAGCCTCGGAAGGTGAGAAACTGATCGCGAGGTCGATCTCGTTGTCATTCATCAACTGGATCTGGCGCGGGCCGTTGGCGGGATAGGCGCGGCCCTGACGCCACAGGGTCGGCGTGAGATCTTCGAGGAAGTCCCAGAGCGGCGCGGTGACGGTGTCATAGGTGTCGTCCGTGACGGGCTGAGCCAGCACCGAAGGATCGTCAGCCAGTTCCACAAGCATTTGCTTCAGAAACGTTGTGCCCAGAAAATCGGGCGGCTGGGGATAGGTGAAGCGGCCGGGATTTGCCTGGGACCAGTCCAGAATTTCAGCGGCCGAGGGCAGGGGGGTCGGAATGTCCGCCGTGTCATACATGAACACGACCTGCGCCATCGCCCATGGGGCCTCATACCCCGCAACCGGAACGGTGAAATCGGTGCGCACGGTCTTGCCTTCGACATCGACAAATTGCCAGTTGGGCAGGTCTTCCGCGAACGGGCCGAACAGCAGGCCGTTTTCTTTCATCGACGCGAAATTTGCCCCGTTGATCCAGATCAGGTCAATGGCACCGTCCGTGTCCTTGCCCACCTGCTTTTCCGATAGCACGCGGGTGACGGCATCGGCGGTGTCGGTCAGTTTCACATGCTCCAGCGTCACACCGAACCGTCCGCTGACCTGGTCGCCGACCCAGTCGATAAACGCATTGGTGGTGGGCGAGCCACCCCAGGCGTTCCAATAAACGGTCTGGCCACGGGCTTCGGTCTCGATCGCGTCCCAATCGGCTGGGTTAGGGTCTGATAGGGCCGGGTGCGTCAGCGCGCCCAAGGTCAGGCTGGCGGCAAGGGCAAGGTGTTTCATCAGGTCTCCTGTCGGTCGGTTGTGATGTCGCCAAACGCCTGATACGCGCCCCAGACGCGCAAGATCGCAGTGGCAAAACAAAGTGCGCCGAACAGATACGCGAGCGGCGCGAAATATGTGGGCAGAAGGCAGAGAAGGATGAAGAAGACGATGGTTTCGGTCCCCTCCAGCAAACCGTTCGAATAGTGAAGCGATTTGACGCCCTGGGCCTGGGTGCCGATGCCCTTCCGCTCGGCCAGAATGGCATAGCCCAGAAAGCTCGCCCCGTTGACGTAGAAGGACAAAAGAAGGACCGCGCCTGCGATTCCGTTGGTCTGCGGATCATACAGCACGAACCCCAACGGCACCGCACCGTAGAACAGAAAGTCCGAGGTGATATCCAGATAGCCGCCAAAGTCGGTTCTGTGGGTCGCGCGCGCCACGGCTCCGTCCAACCCATCGGAAAGGCGCGAGGCCAGAATCAGGCCCAAACCCACCGTAAACGCACCCATCGCAACGGCCCCTGCCGCTGCCAGACCAAAACCCAACCCGGCAAGCGTCACCGCGTTCGCTCCTATGCCAAGCTGTGCCAAACCCCGCCCGGCCACGTTCAGCGGCGGGTCAATCAGTTTGCGTGCATAGGCGTCCAACATCGACAGATCTTTCCCATTCCCCTTGCCCTCTGATCGGGCCTTTTGCCATTTGACCCGGATGCGCCCCCTTCGTCCATCCGGCAAACGCAAACGTGAGCATTCGTCAACGCCCGCAGATTTCACACCGCCCCTTGCACCTGACCCGGCTTTCGCGTTCTGTGGACCCATCACCCAGATGACGAGGTTCAGATGTCCCCCTCCTCCCCGCGCAAAACGCGTATTGGCCTGAACGGCTTTGGCCGCATTGGCCGGTCGATCCTGCGGATCCTGTCTGCCGCGCCGTCGGATTTCGAGGTCGCGTTCATCAATGATATCGAGTCCTTGGACACCTGCGCCTATCTGTTCAAATATGACAGCGTATTTGGCCCCTTCGCGGGGCAGGTCGAGGCATCGGAAGGCGGGTTGTCGATCAACGGCACGGTGATTCCGTTTCACGGACTGTCTGACATCAGCACAATGGACCTGTCGGATGTGGATGTGGTGCTGGAATGCACCGGCATGGCGGGCAAACGGGCGGTGGCGGAACGTGGACTTCAGGCAGGGGCGCGCAATGTGCTGATTTCCGGCCCGTCGAACGAGGCGGATGTGACCATCGTTCTGGGCGCGAACGAGGCAAAGCTGACGGGGCAGAGAATCGTGTCAAACGCGTCTTGCACGACGAACGCGCTGGCCCCGCTGCTGAAACTGCTTGATGACGAACTGGGCGTGATTGGCGGGCATATGACCACGGTGCATTGTTACACTGGCAGTCAGCCGACAGTGGACAAGCCCCGTGCCGATCCGGCGCGGTCGCGGGCAGCCGCGCTGTCCATGGTGCCAACCACCACCAGCGCCCATGAACTGGTGGGCGAGGTGTTGCCCCATCTGGCCGGGCGGGTCGAGGCGCGGGCGATCCGTGTGCCGACCGCCAGTGTTTCAGCCATTGACCTGACTGTGCGCACCGGGCGCGAGGTATCGGTGGCCGAAGCGCGCGCGGTTCTGAAAACAGCCGCCGACGGGCATGTTCTGGGCTGGACGGACGAGCCGCTCGTGTCCAGCGATCTGCGGATGCGGCCGGAAAGCCTTGTTCTGTCGGGGCCAGAAACCTCGGTGTCGCAAGGGGGGCTGCTTCGGGTCTTTGGCTGGTATGACAATGAATGGGGCTTTTCGCACCGGATGTTGGACGTGGCGCGGATGATCGCGCAGGACGCGCCCGCTTAGGAAGGACGACGCATGGAACGCATAGGGTTCATCGGCACGGGCGAGATCGCGGCGGCGATGGTGGCCGGGTTGACCGGGCGCGGGCATCAGATCCTCGTGTCCGAACGGAACGGCGCGATGGCGGCGGCGCTGGCCGCGCAGTTCAGCGATGTGACCATCGCCCCGAACGATCAGGTGGTTGCAGACAGCGACACCGTCTTTCTGTGTCTGCTGGCAGACGTGGCACGAAAGGTCGTGCCCGATCTGCCCTTCCGCGACGATCACCGGGTGATCTCGGTGATGGTGGATGTCCCGTTGGCCGATCTAAGGACGTTGTGCGCACCGGTGAACGAAATCGCGATCACGATCCCGCTGCCGTCGATTGCGGTGGGCGGCTCGGCCTTGCCGGTCTATCCTGACAGCATGGCGTTGCGCAGTCTGTTTGCGGATACCGACATGATCATACCCTGCCAGTCCGAGGTTGCGTTGAACGCGCATTTCGCGGCCACGGCGCTGGCATCGCCGATCCTGGATCAGATGCGTGAAGGGGCGCGTTGGCTGGCGGCGCTGACGGGCGATCAAACGGCATCGGAGCAGTATTTGGCGACGGTGTTTGCAGGCTTTCTGCGCAGTATGACCGAGAACCCGGAAACGTCCTTTACCGATCTGCTGGACAGTCTTGCGACCGAAGGCGGGCTGAACGCCGCGATGCGCGCCCATATGCGCGAAGCCGGGGTGGTTGACGCATTGGCCGATGGGTTGGACGCGTTGAAACCGCGTCTGGGTCTGACGGATCAGACACCCATGCCGCGGTAACAAGAAAACGGGTCGGCGGGAGAAACCGACCCGTTTACGTGTGTTCCATCGCCTGCGTTGTGCGGCCCACCGGCACCGGCATTGCCGATGACGGCCGCACGGCGAAGGTTACTGGAACACGCTACCATCATCGTCCAGTGCGATCTGGGCGACCGTATCATGGTTCAGCAGATCTTCGATCTGTCGCGATGTCAGATCCGCCACGAGCAACTGGATCTCGGCCATATTGTCGTCGACCATGACACCGTTCTTGTTCAGGTGATCCATCAGAAGATTGCAATCATCATGGCAGGTGATCAGCACGGGATGAGAATTTCCTGTCAGACTTTCCATCCGGTCTTTCAGTTTCGGGTCCAGTTTTTGCATGGTCATACCTCGGTTCATCAGGTCGGTTATCGGGTTGGTATCATCGGGTCTTGGGTCTGAATCTCTGGTGCGAACTGAGAAACCAGCCTGGGGTTTGGAAAGGAACAGGTGATAAAAATGGCTTTCGCCAAACGGGTTCCTCAGAACGCCTGTATAATATGACGCCGGGGCATAAACGGGGCGAAAGGGTGGCGTGAATATTGCGTTATTAAACGTGAATTTCGGGCAGATTTGCGTGAATTCAGCGGGACGTGCGCAAGAAAAAGCCGCCGGGGTCATGGCCGGCGGCTTTGGCGGCTTGTCGCGGTTCAGTTCAGCGCGGCGATCACCGCGGCTTTGGCGTCAATCAGCCCGGCGCCAAAAAAAGTCTCGAACGCGTCGGCGTCTTCATTGGCAACATTCATGCAGTCGGATTTCAGGGGCAACGTTGTGCCCATCATCGGCATGTCACGACGCGCAGTGGTCATCAGAAGCGTTTTCAGATCGCACCCGTCGCGTGGACCCTTGCCGCTGCCCGACAACCGTTCGGCCCGGCGCACCAGCGCCACCACACCGCCGACCAGCGCCGAGGCGCCAGAGGTGCCGCCAAACTGAGTGTAGAACCCGCTCTTCGCCAGCTCGACTGGCATGTCTGGATCTTCGTTCCCCGCCCCGTCATATCCGAAACTTCCGGGAATGTCGGTGCTCAGCAATCCCTTGCGGCTATAGGACACTGCCATCGCGCTGTCGGGTTTCAGATACCCGATCTTGTCCACCCGTTTTGGCGTTTCCCGCAATTGGTGGCGGTTGAAGACCTCCATATCATCTGACGGGGCAACCAGCGTCAGGCCGTCACCATAATTGGAATAGCCAGAGCGATAGCCCTGACCCGACACAGCCCCCACGGCGATGATGCCGTTTTCACGATTTGCAAGATTGGCGGGGAACAGCAATTGGCTTTCGCCTTCATTTCCAGCGGCGCAGACAATGGGAACGTGTTTGCTGATCGCGATGAACAGCGCCTGCACCACATGCCACAGGTGGCGCCCGGTTTCGGACACTTGTGGCGCGGTGGGATCATGGGGCGAGGCTTTGGCGGTCAACACTTCGATCCGGTGCAGAAGGTCGGCGGCTTCGCGATTGGCCCAACTTTGCAGCTCGGCCTTGAAATCGTCCTTGGGTGTCACGACCGAAGCGTCAGGGTCCGGCAAGCCGCGCGGCATCACGATCACGTCGGGCTTTTGGTGCCAGGCATAAAGCAGGGCTGCGATGAATTGCAGCGGGTCATTGTCAAACCCGGTGCGCAGCGAAATCAGGGTTGAAAACGGATCGACCCCGAAATAGGGGATCACCCCGACCGAGGGTTTATCGTCCTTCGCGCAGCAATGTTCCGGCCCGCCGACGATCAGTCCGCTGACGGCGGTGCCATGCGACGCAAATCTGGCTTCGGTGTCGCCAAAGGGGCGCAGCTCGCCGGTGCTGTCGGTCAGATGCTGGACCACCTCATCGAACATCGCGCGTTCATCAGCGTCCAGCCCGTCAAGATGCAAGCCATCGACCGACAACCCGGCAAAGTTCTTCTGCTCGCCACTCGATCCAGTCGCCAGACGCGCCCCATAGGGCGTTCCGGTGAAGTCGAGCGAGCGCGCTGCATCGACCCGGTCTTTCAGGTTCGGGTGGGCAAAGCTGCATCCGACATCGATCAGAACAACGGTCGAAGGCGTCGCCTCGGCCCTGGCCGCCAGAGTGTCCCACAGCGTATCGGCAAAACCCGTCTGCGCCTTGTCGGGCGTCAGCACGCCCAGCGACACAAGGTGCCACAGGTAATAATAGCTGCTTTCCTCGACTTGCTCTGCCCCGGCGCATTTTGAGATTGCGGTGTTCATATTCTTCGGCCCCTCAGATCCATTCTTGCTGCACGGTCTGATAGCGGTCGGCGAAAGCCTCGGCGAACAGGGGTGCAAATCGTTTCGCCAGAAGCAGTCCGGCAGCCGTATCGCTGGGATAATGCAGCCCGGCCCATTCCCGGTTTTGCGCCACGTTCAACGCGGCTTCGGACAAGACCTGCGTGGCGGGATGTTCCGGCAGGATCGTGTTGAACGCGAAGGCCAGCGTGTGACACTGGAAGGAATGGTTGCTGGGATAGGCCTCGTGCGCCGGGTTGGGCAGGACGGGACGCAGGCGCGGTTCAATCTGGTTGGGTCGAAGCCGCCCGAAGAGACCCTTGTAATAAAGCCCGATATATTCAGTGACGGTCAAAAGTTCCAGAAACAGCGCCTCGGTGTTTTCAAACCCCGACAGCCCGTCAATGCCAAGCGGGCGGGTGAAGGCGGTCAGATCCAGCGTAGCTTCTTGTATGATATCGGGAATACGCATTTTGCGTTCGTCGATATTGCGCTGCATGGCCAAGAGCAGCAGAGTTTCCAACCGACTGTGATCCGGGCCGGGCGGCGGCGGCAGGGTGATGTTGGTCCATTCATCCGGCAGTCGTGCGCCCAGATCGGCAGCACCAGCACGGTGCAGACGCAACAGGGCGTCCGTGGGCATCAAGGCGCCGCTGGCCCCTTGGGCGCTTGGGGCCTGAAGTTTGTTCTTGTTCTTGTTCTTGTTCTTGTTTTTATTCTTGTTCAGCGCCGATTTGTTGAAGGCGGATTTGTTCAGAACCATCCTGACTGCGCTGACGCCGCCTGCGCCCTGCGCGCCTGTGCGGCTTTCGACCGAGATCTCGGCGATCTTGTCGGTGGCATCATCAAACTGAAGGCCATTTGGGCCTACGGTGATCTGCGCAAGGCTCAGAAATTCAGCGATAGAGCCACATTCATGGATCGTGTCGGCCCGGTCTTTCATCATGTCATCCCCTGTTTGTTAATCACGGTCAAATCCGGCCTTGCTCAGCCCCAGAAGAAACTGGCGACCGCCCTCCGTGGCCAGCCCCGGATAGCCCGATCCCCGCAGCACTCCGGTCGAGAAATCAGGTTCGATTTCGACCAGTTTGTGGCGCAGGCTTTCGACCATCTGGACGTTGCCAAGATGGGCGTGACTGGAAATCAGATAGCGCAGGATCGAGTTGAACTTGGGTCGTTGCACCAGCGCCTTTTCGCCCGCTTCTATGGCGGCGGTATGATCGCCCGCCAAGGCGGCGGCGATACATTTCGTGGTGTCGAAATAGTAACTGATCGGCGTGTTAGACCCTAAATGCTGCGCCCAGGATGCCATGGCCAGAGATTTCCGCGTGTCGCCTGCATAGGCGTTCATCGTGGCGTAAAGATCCCAGCCGATCGCCTGTTCGGGGTCGATCTTCAATGCGCGTTCGAACAGTGACGCGGCCATGTCAAATTCGCTGAACAGATAGGAATGGATATGCGCGGCGAGGGACAGCACGAGCGGGTCGAACTCGTCCTCTTCCAGCGCGCGGGTCGCGTAATACTGCGCTTCGGAAATCTGCGCGGCGGCGTCGGGCGTGAACCGTTGGCCAACCTGAAAAGACTTGGCAAAGGCCATCCACGCATAGGTTTGCGCGTTGGGTTGCACCTTCAAAAGATGCGCCAGTTTGTCCTCGGCGCTGGACAGCTCGTTCACCGAAAGCCCGAACATCTGATAGATACATTCGATAAATTGCCCGGCGCCTGCCATTTGCGGGCTGGTTGCGTGCATTTGCAAATGACGCCCGATCTGGATCACCGCGTGCGATACAAGCCCGTTCAGGGCCGGGCAGGCGGGTTGGGCGAAATCGTTGGGGGCGAAAGCCTGACTGGACGACCAGACGGTCACGCCATCCTTGCCTGTCAAAAGCTCGACCGACAGGCGGACCGACGGGCCTTGGTCAAGTTCCGTCACCCGCAGAACCAACGGGATTTCGACCTGCCCAAACTCGCTGCGCATTTGCGACAAGGGCTGGTTTTCAAAGGTGCGCACGCTGGGCACACGGCCCATTTCGCGCAGGTTTCGGGTCAGTTTGTCAATCAGAAGCCCGGCATGTGCATCCCCGGCCATGCCACTTTGCACCCCGATGGCCCATGTGGCCGCCTGTTTGGGCTGGGTAAGGTCCGAGACGTTCATCTGCGCGCTGATCACGGGATCAGGCGAAGACGGGCCGCGCGACAGGCCCAAAGCATCGGCTGACATTTCAGGCGGGGTTTCGGCTTTGTTGTCACTGTCGTGATCCACCAGCCGCTGTTCCCAAATCTGGCGTTCTAACGTCAGCCAGCTTTCGAACTCGGGATCGCAGATGTCGAACCCTTCCAGAAAATGCTCCGAAACCGCTTCGAGACCGACGGGCGGTGTCACTTCGCCCTGTTCCACCTTGTCCATCAGGTCGATGGCATCAACGCGGATGCGCGACAGGTCCAGCGAGACGGAGTATTTATCGGCGCTGAGAATGTCCTTCTTATCCGCGCCGAAGCATTTACGAATGTCGAGCAGCGCCTGACGCAGACTGGCTGATGCCTGATCCTCGCCCCGGTCGCTCCACAACTTGTCGCGCAACCAGACGCGTGACCGCGACCCGCGCGGGGCAAGGGCCAACATGGCCAGAACAGCCTTGGATTTCTGGTTTTTCGGGGTGAAGTGGTTGCCAGCCCCATCTTGCACGGCCAGAGGCCCGAACAAGAAGATGTCCAGGTCGTGTTGGCGGGAATGATCAGCGTCCATTGGTGTTCCTTCGGAAACCTTTGTGGCAAGCACAAAAGATTGTTTCGAAATACTACCCAAACTCGGCATTTCTTGCAAAAAATGCTCTGATAACAATTGTGCACTCCCACGGATGATAACCCTGATGGCACACTGGGCCATAGCCGTAATCACAGCGTGAAACGGGCGTGAATACAGCGGGGCAGGGCCATTCGGGGATTGAAAGAGGCCGGATTTCTGTGGCTCAAGGGCTATGTCTTGACCTTTTTGCTGCGGCTCAGGGTCCGTGAACCTGCCCAAGAGGACCGCTTCCCGGCGCCATAAACCGGCAAAGTGATTCGGTTTTGCAGACCGGGTGTGTCGCGGGTCACAGACTATGCTGTTTTTGAATGTGGCTGCGAGACAACAGGAAAGCGGGTCAGGTTTTTGCCAAAAAGACCAAAGGGGCACCCGATAAAAACCGTCGGAAAAAGTCGCGTGGAAACAACAGCTAGGCGAATTGCGATATATTCTTTCGAATATTTCGGCGCGACGATCTGGCGGGTCGCAGTCAATGAACCGCGCGCGGCAGATCGGCACTGTATCGCTTGTTTAAAAGTTTCTGTTTGGCGGGACTCCCGCACTGGTTGATTTCATGTATAGTGTCATTACCACTCAGGTCGGAACAAACTGCCGCGCATCGCCACCCCTGCGACCCGCGGCTATCGTTTTTCAACCCTGAAGAACAGGCGCTCGCGCCTTAATTGTGCCACGAATGCTCCGCAAGGTGGAGCGTAATGGAATCGAAGGAATGATCTCTGCGAGGTCGCGCAGCTTGGCGATCAACCGCATGGACGGGAGTTGAACATGGTAATTGGTGTTCTTGGTCTTGGAATGCTTGTTGGGCTTGGCACAGCCATCGCCGCCCTTCTGAACGGCTATTCGATCTGGATGGCGCTTTGGTTCTACAGTTCCGTTGGCACGGCCTCGGCGCTTGTCAGCATCGCCATGTTGCGTTTGATCCGCGACTATATCCTGAATGGTTCTGACGAGCCGCAAAGCTGACCGTCTGATTTCGAACCACAGCGGCCTTCAAAACAAACGCGCCCCGGATGATCCGCGGCGCGTTGTTTTTTGCACAACACTGGACTAATTGACCACGACCATTGTTCAGTTCTTGCATCACCCCGAACATGTGAACAAACTGGTCGCATTATCGACGCAGATACCTATGGGAATAATTGATTGTCAGAACAGTTTTCTGTGAAGTCCAAGAAAAATCCCTATAAGAAAGAGCTTTCGCGCCTGCGCCGGGCGTTTCTGACGGTTGGTTTGTTCAGTGCCGCGATCAATCTGCTGATGCTGACGGGTCCGCTTTATATGCTTCAGGTGTATGACCGTGTGCTGTCCAGCGGGTCCGTTGCCACGTTGCAGGGGCTGTTTGTCATCGTCGTGATCCTTTACGCCTTTCTGGGTGTTTACGAATTTCTGCGCGCCCGGCTTTTGTCGCGCGCAAGCTACCGGATGGATCAGGCGGTTGGTGCTGATGCCTTTGGCTTCTGGCTGCGGTCAGGATTTGTGGACAACAAGGAACATTACAACCCGGTGCAGGATCTGGCCGTTATCCGTGCCTTTCTGGCCAGCCCCGCCATTCTGGGCCTGTTTGATCTGCCGTGGATCCCTATTTTTCTGGCGGTCGTGTTTTTTATCCACCCGTGGCTGGGCTGGTTGACGGTTGGGGGTGCGATCATCGTGATCATTGCGGCGATCATCAACCGCTTCGCATCGCGCGATCCCATCAAGAACGCCGGAAACAGTGAAGGGGTCGAGCGGTCATTCGTGGAACGCACGCGTCGCAATGCCGAAGCCGTCCTGGCCCTTGGGATGCTGGACAAGGTGACGGACCGGTGGAGCGGGCTGCATCAAAACAGCCTGGGCCATTATCAAACCGGCGGCGATCGGTCCGAGATCGTGGCAGCGTTTTCCAAGTCCTTCCGGCTGCTGCTGCAATCCACTTTGCTGACCGTCGGGGCCTATCTGGCGCTGGCGCAGGAAATCTCGGCCGGGATGATCATCGCGACCTCGATCGTCGCCGGGCGCGCATTGGCACCTGTCGATCAGGTGATCGCTCACTGGCGCACGATCGGCAGGGCGGGCGATGCGCATCGCCGTTTGAAAGATGCGATGGATTACATTCCCGACCCGCAAAGCGGTTTCGATCTGCCAGAGCCCAAGGGGCATCTGGTGGTGAAGAACGTCACGAAACTGACACCGAAAAACTCGTTGGTCAGCGACCGGCCCCGCATTCTGGAACGGATCAGCTTCGAACTTGAACCGGGGGACGGGCTGGGTGTTGTCGGCAGCAGTGCGGCGGGCAAATCCAGTCTTGCCCGGCTTCTTGTGGGTTTGTGGCAACCCGACCACGGCGAAGTTCGGTTGGACGGTGCGACGCTGAACCAATGGCACAATGAAGATTTGGGCGGGCATATCGGTTATCTGCCGCAACGGGTCGAAATGTTGCCCGGCACCATTGCCGAGAACATCGCGCGGTTTGACCCTGATGCACGCGACGAGGATGTCATCGAGGCTGCGCAGATTGCGGGTGTGCATGACATGATCCTGAAGATGCCGCAGGGCTATACGACCTATGTGGGCACCACCGAACAACCCTTGTCGGGCGGGCAGACACAACGTCTTGGCCTGGCGCGCGCGCTTTACGGAAGCCCGCGTCTGTTGGTGCTGGACGAGCCGAACTCCAACCTCGACGCGAAAGGGGACGAGGCTTTGGCCAGTGCCGTCATCGGCATGCGCAAGAAAGGCTGCACCGTTTTGGTGATGGCGCACCGTCCCAGTGTCATTCAGGCCGTGAACAAGATCTTGATCCTGCACGAAGGCAAAGTCGGCCGGTTCGGATTGAAGGAAGACGTGCTGCAACACGCCACACCACAGCGGCCCACTGCCGCCCCCAGCTCTGTGTTCGAGGTATAGGCGATGGCCAATCCCGTATCCGCCCCTCATGCGCCGATCAAGACCGGTCTGGCGACTCCCGTCTATCTGGGCGCGCTGGCCAGTCTGGCACTGCTGGTTTCGGCCTTTGTCTGGATGTCCACAACGCTGATCACCGGCGCGGTGATCGCGCCGGGAAAGGTGGTCGTGCGCGGCCTGCCCAAGCAGGTGCAAAGCCTGGATGGCGGCGTGGTTCAGGAAATACTGGTCAAAGACGGCGATGTGGTGCGCAAGGGCGACGTGCTGCTGCGGCTCGATCCCAGCCTGCTGAAAATCAATCTTGAGATTTATCGCAACCGTCTGTCCGAGGTTGTCACCCGCGAAGCCCGGCTGGACGCAGAATATCAGGAACTCGCAGCGCCCGTCTTCAATATTGACAGCCCTTATCTGCCGGATATCGACCTGACCCAGCATTTCAAAGGCCAGCGCGAGATTTTTGTGGCCCGACGCGAGGTGTTGAACGGTCGCAAGGAACAACTGGCGGAACGTATCTTGCAATTCCGCAATCAGATTTCCGGGGTTGAAGCACAGATCAGCGCCAAACAGGACCAATTGGCTTATGTCAGTCAGGAGAGGGAAACCAAGCAGGGGTTGAGCGAACAAGGGCTGGTGCGCGAAAGTGAATTGCTGGAATTACAGGGGCGAGAATCCTCTCTGCTGGGGCAGATCGCCGAGCACCAGTCAGAATTGGCACGGATTTATAACTCGATCCGCGATACGGAGCTTGAGATCCTGCAAGCCGATCGCGAATTCAAGGAACAGGTGGTGACAGAATTGCGCACCACCACCGCCGAACGGGAGGAATTGATCCTGCAAATCGTGACCGTCGAAAAGCAGTTGGAGCGGATCGACATCCTTGCTCCAACCGACGGGATCGTCCACGAACTTCAGGCCACCACCGAAGGTGGGGTTGTAGCGCCCGAGGCCACAATTACTCAGATTGTTCCATTGTCCGATGGGGTCGAGTTCAAGTTGCAGGTGGACCCGCAGTCGATTGATCAGGTGTTTGTGGGGCAGGTGGCGAAAGTGCTGTTCCCGGCTTTCAACCAACGCACCACGCCGGAACTGTTCGGGACCGTGGCGGGCATTTCGCCCACATCTGTCGATGACCAACAGACCGGGCGGTCTTATTTCCGCATTGATCTGACCCTGCCCGCCGAAGAAATCGCACGTCTTGGCAATGTCGAACTGATCCCCGGAATGCCGGTCGAAGCCTTCCTTCAAACCGGTGAACGGTCGGTTCTGACCTATCTGACCGAGCCATTCTTGCAGCAGCTCAGACGCGCTTTCCGCGAAGGCTAAGGCCCGCTTCATGTTTGCAGGTTGTGGTTTTTTGGTCAGCCTGACCCGGCAGTTTTGCAAATAATTCAGTATTTCTTGGTGAAAACAAGGTTCTGTGCCAGTCTGCCGTCAATAATAACCGTAAAAACAACAGTCGCACAGACGGCTGACGAGGCAGACGGGTAGCAAAATGAAACAGATGAGCAGGCGCAAAGCGCCGGTCTTGGGCATTGTCCTGACAGCGACAATCGGGCTTTCCGGTTGTGCAACGGACGAGCCTTATAAACTTCCATACTTCAAATTCGCCAAATCTTATTCCAGCGTTTCGACGCAGGCGGTTCCGGTGCCTTTGGCCAATGATACCTGGTGGATGGGGTTCAAGGATCCTGTCTTCAACAAGCTGGTCGAGCGTGCCCTGGCAGGGAACTATGACCTTGAAATCGCCCGAGAAAAGGTAATCGAAGCCCAAGCCAACCGCGACGCCGTTCCGGGGCTTCTGAGCCTGTCGCCCACAGCCACGTACCGCTATGGGCAATCGCCAGGTGGCACGGGAAGCAATACCACCCGCGCCCGGCTTGGTCTGGATTGGATGCTTGATCCATATGGGTTGCGCCGCCAGCAAATTCAGGCCGCAGGCGCCCGTATCGACATCGCAGACGCCGAAGAAGACGCCGCCCGCCTGACGGTGCTGTTGAACCTGTCCAATTCCTATGTGGACCTTCGGTATAACCAACGGTTGTTGAACCTGCGTCGTCAGCAACTTGCCTCGCGCCGGAATGCGGTGACGCAAACCAAGCAATTGTTTGACCAACGCGCCGCGACCACGCTGGACGTCGTCCAGACCGAAGCGCTTGTGGCCGAAACACAAACGCAAATTCCGGCCCTGATCGCCGCGATCCGCGCCGGCAAAACCGAGATCGCCGTTCTGACCGGTGTCGCGCCCGGCCGTCTGGGCATCAATCTGGACGACAATGCCAGCCAGCCGCGCCCGTCGAAAACCCTGAAAACCGGCGTGCCCGCAGATATCCTGCGCAATCGCCCTGATATGAAAATCGCCGAACGAAGCTATTATGAAGCCGTCACCAATGTCGGCATCGCGCAGGCCAACATGTACCCATCGCTGTCGCTGAGCGGCATGATCGGCTATGGCAAGACCAGTTCCGGGGACGGGCTTGAATATTCCATTGGGCCGACCCTGAACCTGCCGTCGCTGCCGATGAAGAGCGACAAGTCCCGTGTTGCCGCGCGGCAATCCGCGGCCCGACAAGCCTATGCGGGCTGGCAGTCTGCTGTTTTGGGTTCAGTCAGCGAAGTCGAAAGCGCCCTTGCCGCCTATCAGGCCAGCCGCAGCGCCGTTGTGGAATCGCAGCGTCGCGTGCGCCTGAACGGCGAAGCACGGGATCTGACCCAAGAGCTTCTGAGGCGTGAAGGCGCGACCATTCGTGACCTTATCAGCGCCGAGGAACGGATTGCAGATGCTGACACGGCCCTTGCCGACAACCTGCGCCAACTGGCCCGCAACTATGTGCGCCTGAACATCGCGCTTGGGGCCGGCAGCCAATTTGGCGAGCCGGAAGAAGAAACTGTGGTTGCAGTGAAATCAGCCAGCTCAGTGTCGAACTGAGGCGGTTCCCACGCCGCCACGCCATCTTGGCACACCAACAAAAAACCCACCCGGCTGCGAGGCACGGGTGGGTTTTTTGAATTCAGCCGCTCTGCTTTGCGGGGCAGGGCGGGGCAGGGATCAGCGGATGCTGAACTCCCGTTCAAGGGTGACGAACAGCTCGTTGGATTCGCGGTTCGTGGCGCCAGTCTCCTGGCGATTGCGATATTCATACCCTGCCGTCAGGCCCCAATCCGCCGTCAGATCGCGGTTATAGGTCGCGCGGAAACCGGAAATCGAAGTGGTTGTGTCGGCGGCAACATCCGTCACCTCGGCATAATCCAGTTCGAACCCGATGGATGCGTTGGGCGACAGATCGGTGTCGAAGCCAAGCGAAGCGGTGGTTGACCGGTTTTCGATACCAGCGTTCGACGTATCATAGCTTCGTTCCAGAGCTGCGGTAACAGTGCCCATTGCCAGTTCGTTGGTATAGCCCAGGCTGCCAATCATGTTCACATCGCCCGCATTCGACCGTGTTGCACCAAGGCCAGCGGTGATGGATCCACCCGGTGTCTCAAACTCGCCGCGCACCTCAATCGTGTCGCGGCGGCCCGTGGTGCTGATCCCGGTGGAATATTCGGCTGTGATGTTGCCAGTGGGAAAATCGCGGGTCACGGCCAGACCACCGGTCACGCCGTCTTGCAGTGTGGTCCCGATCAGGTTGGTTTCCTCGATCTCGGTATAGCCAAGGCTGGCGGTCATGCGGGTGATGGCGTTGATCTCGTATGTCAGGCTGGCCGTCGCGCCGGTGGTGCGGCGCGAGGTGCTAACAGCGTCCATCGCGTCATACTGTTCCCAATCCAGTGCGATACGGCCTTCCATCACGGGCGAAAATTGCAAGCGGGCAAAGACTTCGGCTGCGGTGGTTTCGTCATCATAGTTGCCGGGATCGGTGGTGTCCCAGTATTCGGTCTTTTCGTATTCAAGGACAGTGCCAAACCCAAAGGGGGCGGTGCGGCCCGTTTCGAAAGAAACGCTTGCGCTATACGTGCCACGCATACCGTCCGAGGCGGTCAGATCGCTTGGTTCAAGCCCGTCTTCGATCAGGTCGTCAATGCCCAGCAACGGGTCTTCAAATTGCAGCGAAACCTGCTGATAGGCCAGTTCAGCCTCAAGCAGGCTGTCGGCGCTTTCCATCTGATAACCCAGAACGATAGAGGGATCGTCAAACGTCGTTTCGGTCGATTGACCGGGCAGGGCTGCGGTGCGGACAGTCGCACCCAGATCAGCGGTGAACCGGGCCACGCCGGTTTCGCTGAGCAACCCGAAGTTAACGGTGTTATCCCACAGGGTCGACGTGCCCGGCGACGGGTCGCTGAAGCTGAGGTTGTCGTTGACCCGCAAAGTTGATGATATGCCCAGCGTCATCGCAAACCCCTCGATCGGGGCGACGGCATCTGCTTCTTGTCCAGTGGCGGGAACCAACCCGGTTGCGATCAGGCTGGTTCCTGCCAGGAGGGCGGCAATTTTATTTTTCTGTCCCACCTGTTTTCCTCTGCTCGTTTTTTGCCGTCGCGCTTATTCGAAAAGTTTGCGCTGCGGCACGATGATCACGTCACCTTTTTGCAGGCGGATGTTGCCCGCATTGGTTTCGTAGTTATAGCCGTAGATCTTGCTGCCACGGCGCACCTGAATACGTTTGGTGGCGGCAAAACGTGTCAAGCCGCCCCCTTGGGCAATGGCTTGCAGAACGGTAATGCCTCTGCTTGCCGCAAGTTTGCCGGGATTGTTGATTTCGCCAGAGACATAGATGTCATCCGTGGCCGGAACAATCGGACCGGTAGCCTGACGAACGGCGACTTGGCCAACAGAAACATAGACATTCGGTGTTGTGGTGAAGTTCGGGGCCATCGTGTCAGCCAGCTTTGCGGCGACCTGGCTCGTTGTAAGTCCCGCTGCACGAACGCCGTCGGCGAATGGGAAGCTGATGGAGCCATCAGGAAGCACCAACACTGACCGGTTGAGGTTTGCATCTTCAACCACCTCAATGTTCAGGGTGTCACCCGCACGAATTTTGTATCCGTTCTGCGCCATCGCATTGCTAGCGATCAGTACATTCAGTGCAAAAAAGGCGGTTAGAAATGTAAAAATATTTTTGAGCATGGTGAATCCCCTATCTGCCAAAGGCATAGATTAGAATACTCCGGTCCGGTTTGTATTCAAACGGTTAATATCGTTGAGTTTGCTCGTTTAAGCAGAATTGTAGCTGTTTTGCACGTTTTCAGCAAGTTACCACGATGTTGGTGGACTGCGATGCCGCGTTGGTGGCGGTTGGTCAACTGGAAACTCGGCGCTTTATAAGCAAATGGCGCCCGACAATAATGCCGCGCGCCATCAGCGTGATTGGTGCCTGATCAGTGACCTGTGCAGCGCAAAACGACACCCACGGTTTTGCCAAGAATCTCAAGGTCTTTCTTCAGCGACAGTTCGTAATAGTATTTCGTGTCGAAGGTCGCGCGCTGTGCGAATGTTGTCTCGTTGCGGTCCGACACCTGCCAGGGTCCGGTGATGCCGGGGCGCATGGCATAATAAGCGGCGCCCGGATACAGGGTCTTTTGATCTTCCATCATCGGGCGCGGGCCTACGATGGACATATCGCCCATAAGAACATTCCACAGTTGCGGCAGTTCATCCATCGACGATTTGCGCAGGAATTTTCCGACCTTGGTGATCCGCGGATCGTCTTTCAGCTTTTGTGTGCTGTCCCATTCGGCGCGGGCGTCCGGATTGCTGTTCAGATAAGCCTCAAGCCGTTGGTCGGCATTCATCACCATCGAGCGGATTTTGACCATGTTGTAAATGCGACCGTCCTTGCCGATGCGGCGTTGACGATAGAACGGCTTGCCGCCGTCAAGTGCAGCCAACAGCAGCATGATGCCAATCAACGGAATCGCAATCGGTGCCGCCGCGACGACAAAGGCAATGTCGAACAGGCGTTTGAAGCGATCACGATAAGGACGAACAGAAGAATCAGCTATGTAGAAATTTTGTCGTTTCACCAGCTTGGTGCTGGAATCAGAAAAGTCTTTAAAATGGGTCGTCATTTTCCTTACACCTCAAAATAAAAGCGGCAGCCTGACACGGGAAACCCTCGAGATGAAATAATCTCTATGTCTTGCAGGCACAGCAGCTTGCGAACCAACCGATAAGTCAAAATAACTTCCGGCTCTCCTTAACCCCACAGGGACATTAACACATTATTGCCCAATTTGTAGCACAATTCCGCCCACCTCGCGGATTGACGTATTAAGTAGTTGGAAACTTATAATTTTACAAGCATTCTGTTGCCTCGACTGATCGAATATTGTTTTGTTTGTGTACACAATAAAGGGCGCTTTTCTATTTTTATTGATTTTTGATTTCGGTCATTTGCAACAATTTTCGATTCTCACTTGCGAATGATTCTTTTCACCAGGCAGGGACGATATTTTCAGTCCACAATGCAGGTGGGTATACTGTTTCAAATTTGAAGTGAGGGCCTTTATGTGCAAAAAGCCTTCAGGCGTTGACATTATTTCGCCACAACCTCGCATTAGCAGTTTTGGTATTAAACCAGGAAGTCAGACAGGATTATGAATTCCAACGAACTCTATACTGGGCATTTCGGTTTGACCGAACGGCCCTTTACTCTGGTGCCGGACCCGAGCTTTCTGTTTTGGTCCAAACAGCACAAGCGCGCCTATGCAGTATTGGAGTTTGGGATATTGTCGCGCGCGCCGATCACGCTGATCACCGGCGAGATCGGATCGGGCAAGACAACATTGGTGCAGAAACTTCTGAGCCAGATGGATGATTCTGTTCGCGTCGGGCTGTTGTCGAACGTGCAGGGCGACCGGGGCGAATTGCTGCAATGGGTGATGAACGCACTGTCCATCCCGTTTGAACCTTCGGAAAGCTATGTGACGCTGTTTCAGCGGTTTCAGGAAAGCATCGTAAGCGAATATGCCGAAGGCCGCCGGGTCGTCCTGATCATTGACGAAGCACAGAATCTGTCCAGCGAGGGGCTGGAAGAGATGCGGATGCTGACCAATATCAACGCCAACAAGGACGAATTGATCCAGCTGATCCTTGTCGGGCAGCCCGAATTGAAAGATATCGTGCTTAGCCCCGGAATGCGCCAGTTGGCGCAGCGGGTCGCAGCCAGTTTTCATCTGGAAGGCATGGATGAAACCACTGTGCGGGCCTATATCAAGCACCGATTGAAGGTGGCGGGCGGAACGGGCAGTGAAATCACGCCTTTGGCGTGTGCCGAAGTGTTCAAGGCGACCAAGGGCATCCCGCGTCTGGTCAACCAATTGTGTGAGTTGTCCCTGCTTTATGCCTGGAGCAGCAGCAGCAAACGCGTATCGGTGAAGGCTGTTCGCAATGTCCTGGAGGACGGCGTGTTTTTTGCCAGCAACCTGGCAGATGACGACGAAAGCCTGCCTAAAGACGTCGATACGGACGAAGACACATCCAAACCCTTGTTCCTGCGTGAGGGGCGGCGGGTTGACATTCCCAAGAAGAAAACCGGATAGCTTCGACAGAAATTAATTGCATGTTACTATCCCCGACCAGATTGCTGATGCGAATTGCGCGAACCGGTGGGTCCTGGGGTAAGGATTAAATCGCCAATGGCTACAACGAACTTACAGTTTTACCGATCAATCTTTTTGCGGCGCCTTCCGTATTTTCTGGTTGTCGCGACGGTCATCGCTGCCGCGTCGATCATCATGGCCATGACGTTGCCCCCATCCTATGTCTCGCGGATGACTTTGATCGTGGAATCGCCTCAGATCCCGGATGAGTTGGCGGCGTCGACCGCCCGCACGCCGGCGCAGGAACAATTGCAAGTGGTCGAACAAAAACTGATGACACGTGCCAACCTGCTTGAGATCGCGAACAAGTTTCAGGTGCTGGAAGGTCAGGACGGGATGACGCCGGACCGGATTACCCAAGCCATGCGGGCCCGCACCTCGATCCGCAGCACCGGTGGGCGGGATCAGGCCGCCCTGATGTCAATCAGCTTCGAAGCGCCCTCCGGGCAGAATGCGGCGGGTGTGTTGAACGAATACCTGACGCTGATCCAGAAAGAGGACGTGCAGTCGCGCACTGGGCGCGCCGCTCAAACGCTTGAGTTCTTTGAACAGGAAGTGTCACGGCTCAATCAGGAATTAGCCGAGCGCAGTGCTCGAATTCTTGCCTTCAAGACTGAAAATGTCGATGCGCTGCCGGAAAGCCTTGATTACCGGTTGGGGCAGCAATCTCTGTTACAGGAACGCTTGGCGCAGTTGGAACGTGAGACCGTCAGCTTGCAAGAGCAACGCAGGCGTCTGGTACGCATTTTTGAAACCACCGGTCAGGTTGGCGGGTTGGCCGGTCCGGCTTTGTCACCGGAACAGCAACAATTGGAGGAAATGCGGGCGGCGTTGAACAATGCACTTGCGGTATATTCCGAATCCAACCCACGGGTAAAATTGCTGCGTGCTCGCATTGCCGCGCTCGAACGGACCTTGCAGACCATGCCGCCGGAAGAAGGCGATCAACCTTTGACCGGAAATTCGTTGTTGGACATTCAACTGGCCGAGATCACCGCGCGTCAGGACGCGTTGAACGACGAAAAAATCAACACGACGAGACAGCTGGAGCGGCTAACGGACTCGATCGAAAGAACCCCGACAAACGCCATCCGGCTCGATGAATTGCAATTGGATTACGAGAACCTTCAACTGCAATACAACACCGCCGTTGATCGTCTGTCGCGTGCCAGCACCGGCGAACGCATCGAAGTCATGTCGCGCGGTCAGCGGATTTCTGTGATTGAACCGCCCGCCGTCCCAAGCCGGCCCAGCAAGCCCAACCGTACGTTTATCGCCGCGGGCGGCAGCGTGTTTGGCATTCTGGCCGGACTTGGCCTGGTGGTCCTTCTGGAGTTCTTGAACCGGTCGATTCGTCGACCCGAGGATCTGGTGTCGAAGCTGGGTATCGCACCCTTGGCCACCATCCCCTATATCACCACCGTTGGTGAAAACTCGCATCGGCGCAAGTTACGCATTCTGGGGGTGGTCATAATTTTGCTGGGCATTCCCGTCGCCGTCTATGCGGTTCACGTGTTCTATCAGCCGCTGGATTTGTTGGCCGATCGGATCATGGACAAAATTGGCGTGCGCTGGTGAAGGCGCGAAAACAGAACTGTTCAGAGAGGATCTGATCGCAATGGAAAAGCTTCAGGCCGCCATCGAAAAGGCACGCAGACAACGCGACGGCAAACCGCGCGCGCGGCGCTCTCAGGAACGATCATCGAAGCCGCCCGCCTCGATGCCCGAAGCCTGGGCAGAACTGGAACCGTTTGATATTTCAGCATCGCTTGCGCAAAAGAACCGTCTTGTATCGCTGAATGGCGGGGCTGCGGCTGGTCCGTTTGACATGTTGCGCACCCGGATCTTGCAGCAGGCCACCAACAATGGCTGGAAGCGCATCGCGCTTGTGTCCCCGCACAGTGCCTGCGGTAAAACCACGACGGCGGCCAATCTGATTTTCAGCTTTGGCCGGCAAACAGATCTGTTGACGATGGTTCTGGATCTGGATTTGCGACGGCAGGGGTTGGCAAAGGTGCTTGGGTTGCAGTGTGACGGCAACATGGGCGACGTGCTGCAAGGCAAGAAGAGCTTTGCGGAGCATGGCCGCCGGTTCGGCGAGAACGTTGCCGTCGGGCTGAACAGGGGCGAGGTTTCGAATGCCTCGGAAATCCTGCAAAGCAACCAGACCAAGGTCATCCTGGACGAGCTTCAGGACGACTACGAGCCGGACATCATGCTTTTGGACATGCCACCCCTGATCGGGGCGGATGACAATTTCGGTTTTCTGCAAAATGTCGATTGTGCGCTGCTTCTGGCCGAGGCCGAGCGCACGACTGTCGAGCAGGTCGATATTGCCGAACGCCAACTGTCCGAGTTGACCACCGTCATGGGCGTTGTTCTGAACAAAAGTCATTTCAGCGACGGCGCATATGGATATGGATATGGCACTGCCTGACGCTGCCATTATCATTCCCCACTACAATGACCCGGAACGGTTGACACGATGCCTGACGGCTCTGACGCGAAATGATCTGTCGCGGGTCGAAATTCTGGTCGTGGACAACAACTCGCCACACCCTTTGACCGAAGTTCAGACCCGTTTTCCCGATGTCCGATTTGTGGTCGAACCCGAAAAGGGAGCCGCCGCCGCACGCAATCGTGGGGTCGCAGAAACCAACGCACCGCTGTTGTTCTTCATAGATGCCGATTGCGTTGCGGCCGATGACTGGGTCGCCAAGGCGCACGAGGTTGCGCCGAGCGCCGATCTGATCGGAGGTCGGGTCGATGTGTTCGATGAAACCCCACCACCGCGCAGCGGGGCCGAGGCGTTCGAGGCGGTCTTTGCCTTCAACTTCCAGAACTACATTGAAGTTCAGGGGTTTACTGGCTCGGGCAATCTGGTCACGACCCGTGAAGTCTTTGAAGACGTTGGGGGGTTTCGCGGCGGAGTTTCGGAAGATCTGGATTGGAGCACGCGTGCCGTATCCAAGGGACACAAGCTGATCTATCGAGAGGATCTGGTGGTCAGCCACCCATCCCGCTCTGATTGGGCGGCGCTGCGCCACAAATGGCGACGTCTGACGCAAGAGCTGTTTGGCGTAAACGGAAACACGCCGCGCGACCGCGCGAAATGGGCCTTGCGGGCTTTGGCGATGCCGGTCAGCGCCATCGTGCACACGCCGAAGGTGTTACGCAGTGACAAGCTGGGCGGCTGGGTCGAGCGGTTGCGCGCCGTTGGCACCTTGTTCCGTCTCCGCTTCCAACGGATGATCTGGATGCTGCGGCAAGCGATGGGCCAGGATATCTAACGTGCCGATCTGCGCGCCCGGCGTTTCTTTCTGAAAAATGCATGTCCGGCGGCGGTCAGCCACCCGGCGATGAAGCCGCCCATATGTGTTTCCCACGCCAGAAGTCCCCCCATCAGCAGCCACAGCAACAGGTTCAGAACGCCGAGTATCAGAACGGTCTTCAGCACCGGCCATTGGTCCAGCCGCCGCCGCCGCCGGTCCGCCCATCGCCAATACAGGATCGCGCCGACCAGCCCGAACAACGCGCCCGACGCGCCCACCATAGGCCGCGCCGACAGGGTCAGGGCACCAAACAGCACTCCACCGCCGATGGCGGACAGCACATAGATCAGCACAAACCCTTTCAACCCCGCGCGGACGATCACCATGGGACCGATCAGCCATAGCGTCAGCATGTTGCCCAGCACATGCGCCACGCCGCCATGCAAAAAGGCATAGGTGAAGAACATCGTCCACGGCTGGACATCATAGTTCGGTCGCCAATTGTACAACAGCCCCGCCCAGAACGCGGCATTCTGATAGGCCAGCGGACGCCACTGCCTGGTGCCGACAAGCCCCAGATCGGCGGCAAACAGTATAGCCTCGATCACCACATTCAGGGCAATCAGGCCAAGGATCAGGGTCTTGGCGGGGGGGCTAAGAAGCGGGCGGGCAAGCATGATGCAGAATTGCCTTCTTGCCCGACGATACACAAGCCTCAAATGCGTCTGGCGGCTGGTGATGCGTGCTGAAATTTGTTATATGGAGGGCATCGTTTGTTCAATTTTTTACGTTGTTGGTCCGGGTCTTGCTTACATGACATCATCAACTTCATCCCTGCCGGCCCCTCGTATCCTGGCCGTGGCTTCGGCGGGGGGGCATTGGCACCAGTTGGGGCAGATCTGCGCGTCGTTTGACCCGGCGGATGTGACCTATGTGACCACATTGTATGGATTGCCGCAGAAATCAGGCTTCACACGGTTTGCGCTGGTGCAGGACTGCAACAAGAACGCCCCTTTCAAAGCGTTGATCTGCACGATGCAGATGGCTGGTATCCTGATGCGCACGCGCCCGGATGTGATCATCACAACAGGAGCCTTGCCCGGCGTGATCGCGCTGGTCTTGGGCTGGATGATCCGCCGCCGCACCATCTGGGTGGACAGCATCGCCAACGCGGAAGAGGCGTCATCCTCGGGCAAGCTGGCGAAACGGTTCGCGACGCTCTGGCTGTCACAATGGGAAAGCGTCGCGCAGTCGGAAGGTGGCAGATACGAGGGGTCGTTGCTTTGATCTTCGTGACCGTTGGCACGCAATTGCCCTTTGACCGCATGGTGTCGATGATCGACGAACTGGCGGCAGAACTGTCGCTTGAGGTCTTTGCCCAGACGGCTGACCCCACCGCGACCTATACCCACATCAAACATGCGCCGTTTCTTACGCCGGATGAATATGACGACATCATCGCGCGCACCGCCGTTCTGGTCGGGCATGCGGGGATCGGGACGATTTTGACCGCGAAGCGGGTGGAAAAACCGGTGATCGTGATGCCGCGCAAGGCATCACTTGGCGAACATCGCAACGAACACCAACTGGCCACCGCGCGCCATCTGGAAGGGCACGAGGGGGTCTATATCGCCCACGACCGCAATCAGCTTGCGGCGCTGCTACGGACACCGCACCTGACGCCTGCCAGCTTCCGCGATACGCCGGAAAAGACACGGTTGCAGTCCTATCTGCGCAGGTTCGTCTATGGCTGAGTATGGTGTGTCGGTCGTATGCCTTCGATTGATTACCCCTTCATCAAGCTGATCTTCGCACACCACCTTTTTCCACTTGAAATGAGTGGCCCAGATTGCTTCGTTCAACCTGTTGGAGATCATGGGAAATTTTTCCGAGTTCTCTCGTCATGACTTAGATCAAGGAAGCGGTGTGTTCTATCCCGCACAACCTTGGCTGAAACGCGTAGAAGGATTCGGCGATGCGCCGTTCGTGGCAGATGTCAAAGATCGTTGTGGGGGCCGTTCGCCGGATCGCCAGCCGAGCTTCTTTGGCTGGCTCGATGCTGGCGTTGATGTTGCAGCTTTTTACGTCGTCCATGGGCTTTGCATCCGATGGGGCATGGATCGAAATCTGTTCGGATTTCGGCACGGAATATGTGCAGGTCGATCTGTCAGACCCGACCGCGCCCGACCAGAACAACAACTGTCAAGATTGTGTCGACTGTGCGATATGCCTCGCGTCCATGACCGCGCTGATTGACAATAGCCAGGCGCAAAACAACCCTTTGTCTGCCACGGCAACGGCGGTGCATCCGGTGACACAGATTATCGGTGGTGCGGTCAAACGAGCATGGCCCGAAACCCGTGGCCCACCGGCCGCGACCACAAAAATTGATGACTGCGTCCCGCGTGCGGTCATGGCGTCAATCCAAGAAAACGGAGGTGCGCTGTGACCGCGAAGCGCGCGATCTATAACTGGCTCGGTGCCATTGTCGTGATCCTTGCCGGGATCATGGCGGGCGAGGCAAACGCCGAGAGTCTTGCGAATTTTCTTCCTGACATCACACCGTCTGAACTTGCCGAAGGTGCCGATGCGTTCGGCCCGATACGTCAGGATTTGCCGGTTGCCCCCGTTCTGAAGGGCGGCGAAACCATCGCCTATGCTTTTCTGACCTCGGATTTTGTGGGCACGACGGGATATTCCGGCAAACCCATCCACGTCGTCGCGGCGATTGATGCGGATGCGGTGCTGACGGGCGTGAAGCTGGTCAAGCACTCGGAACCGATCGTGCTGATCGGCATTCCGGAATCCAAGATGGTCAAGGTGACGGAAGGTTATACCGGCCTTGACCTGAAAGCCGAAGTTGCCTCTGGTGGCACCGCGCATGATCTGGACATTATTTCCGGCGCGACCGTAACGATCATGGTGATCGACGACAGTCTTGTGCGCGCAGGCATCAAAGTGGCACGCGGTCTGGGCCTTGGCGGCCTGTCACCTGCCCAGCCCACCGGTCCCCGTCGCGAAGTGGACATGACACAGGAGGCCATATCGGATTGGTCGACCCTGTCCGGTGACGGATCGGTGCGGCGGTTGACGCTGGACGTGGGGCAGATCAACGCCGCGTTCGAGGAAACCGGTGACGCCCGTGCCATCAAACGTCCGGAAAAAGGTGCACCTGACGATACGTTCATCGACATGCAGATGGCGCTGGTGTCCGTGCCGTCGATCGGGAAATCGCTCTTGGGCGATGCGGAATACCGCAACATGCTGGCGTGGCTGGACGAAGGCGAACACGCAATCCTTGTAATGGGTCGCGGGGCCTACAGCTTCAAAGGCTCTGGTTACGTGCGCGGGGGCATCTTTGACCGTATCCATTTGATTCAAGGCGACAAATCGGTGCGCTTCTTTGATAAGCAGCACGTCCGCATCGGGGCGCTTGGCACGCCCGACAGCCCCAGCTTCACCGAGTTGGATTTGTTCAAGATCCCCGCCGAAGCAGATTTCGACCCGGCCGAACCGTTCCGCCTGCAACTTCTGGTGCAGCGCGCAGTGGGGGCCGTTGAAAAGACATTCCTGACCTTCGATCTGGATTACAAACTGCCGCAAAGCTATTTGCTGCCAGTGGCCGCACCCGCGCCCGTTCTGAACAACGCGGATGACGAGGCGGCCGCCAAGTCGCAATTGTGGAAACGTATCTGGAAAGACAAGTCGGTCGAAATAGGTATTCTGGGCGTCATGCTTCTGGTGCTGACCGGCACATTCTTCTTCCAGTTTCAGGCCACGGCGAACGCGCGGGTGTTCTTCTGGTTCCGCATGGGGTTCTTGACCTTCACGCTGTTTTTCCTTGGCTGGTATGCCAATGCGCAGCTGTCTGTGGTGAACCTGATGGCGCTGGCAGGCAGTTTGCGGTCGGGCTTTACCTGGGACGCGTTCCTGATGGACCCGCTGGTGTTCATCCAGTGGTTTGCGGTCGCTGCTGCCCTGGTCTTCTGGGGCCGGGGGGCTTATTGCGGCTGGCTGTGCCCCTTTGGTGCACTGCAAGAGCTGACCAACAAAATCGCGCGCGCATTCCGCTTTCCGCAATGGACGCTGCCCTGGGGTCTGCATGAACGCCTGTGGCCGCTGAAATACATGATCTTCTTCGGCCTGTTCGGCGTCAGCATGGTGTCGATCCCGATGGCCGAAACCTATGCCGAGGTCGAGCCGTTCAAGACCGCGATCATCCTGAAATTCGTGCGAGACTGGCCGTTTGTGGTCTATGCGCTTGTGCTTCTGTTTGCCGGGCTGTTCATCGAACGGTTCTATTGCCGCTATCTGTGTCCGCTGGGCGGCGCGCTGGCGATCCCGGCCCGTATCCGCATGTTCGACTGGCTGCGACGCTACAAGGAATGCGGCAACCCCTGTCAGACCTGTGCAAATGAATGTCCCGTTCAGGCCATTCACCCGACAGGCGAGATCAATCCCAACGAGTGTGTCGACTGCCTGCATTGTCAGGTTCTGTATCAGTCGGCCGACAAATGCCCGGTCGTGATCCGCAAACTGAAGCGGCGCGAAAAGATCGGGTCGGCGGACTTGAAAATTCCGCCTCGTAACCCACCGGCGAACCATCCGAACGCCAAGACGTCATAAGATCCTTGAAGGAGGCAAAAATAATGACTGACGAAATCAAAAACCTTTCCTTGACCCGCAGGGGCATGTTGGGGGCAGCCGCCACTGGCGCGGTTGTTGCCGGCACAGGTATTGGTGGCTCGATGATGACGGCAACCCCGGCCCGGGCGGCTGGGGACGTCAATCTCGAGCCTGGTGAACTGGACGAATATTACGGCTTCTGGTCGTCGGGTCAGACCGGCGAGTTGCGCATCCTTGGCTTCCCGTCGATGCGCGAGCTGATGCGGGTTCCGGTGTTCAACCGCTGCTCGGCCACTGGTTGGGGCCAGACCAACGAAAGCATCAAGATATTCGAAGACGGTATGCTGCCTGAGACCAAGGCGTTCCTGGCCGCCAACGGCAAACGCGTGCATGACAATGGCGACCTTCACCACCCGCATATGTCGTTCACCGACGGCACCTATGACGGTCGTTACCTGTTCATGAACGACAAGGCCAACACCCGCGTGGCGCGTGTGCGTTGCGACGTGATGAAAACCGACAAGATCGTGGAAATTCCGAACGCAAAAGCCATCCACGGCCTGCGTCCACAGAAATTCCCGCGCACCGGCTATGTATTTGCCAACGGCGAAGACGAAACACCGATCGTCAATGACGGGTCGATCCTGGACGAGCCGGACAAATATGTGAACTTCTTCACCGCCCTTGATGGCGACACGATGGAGATCGCATGGCAGGTCATGGTCTCGGGCAACCTTGATAACACCGACTGTGATTATCAGGGTAAATATGCCTACTCGACCTCCTACAACTCGGAAATGGGGATGAACCTTGCCGAGATGACGGAAAGCGAGATGGATCACGTTGTCATCTTCAACCTTGCCGAGATCGAAGCCGGCATCGCCGCAGGTGATTTCACCGAGATGAACGGCGTCAAGGTGATCGACGGTCGTAAAGGTCAGAACAAGAAATACACACGCTATGTTCCGATCCCGAACAGCCCGCACGGCATCAACACCGCGCCTGACATGAAACACGTCATCATCAACGGCAAGCTGTCGCCGACCTGCTCGGTGCTGGACGTGACCAAAATGGACGCGCTGTTCGAATCCGATGTTGATCCGCGTTCCATCGTGGTGGCCGAACCAGAACTGGGTCTTGGACCGCTACACACGGCTTACGACGGTAAAGGCAACGCGTTCACCACGCTGTTCCTGGACAGCCAAGTGGTCAAATGGAACATCGAGAAGGCGATTGAGGCCCATAACGGTGCCGATGTTGATCCGATCATTTCGAAAGTGGACGTGCACTATCAGCCCGGCCACAACTCGACCTCGATGGGCGAAACCAAGGAAGCTGATGGTAAATGGCTGATTTCGATGAACAAGTTCTCGAAAGACCGTTTCATTAATGTCGGCCCCCTGAAGCCTGAGAACGAACAGTTGATCGACATCTCGACCGACGATATGAAAGTTGTGCATGACGGCCCGACCTTTGCCGAACCGCACGACTCGATCATCGTGCGCCGCGATATCGTCAACCCTGTGGAGGTCTGGGATCGCAACGATCCGATGTGGGCCGAAACCCGCAAGCAAGCCGAAGCCGACGGTGTCGATATCGACGACTACATGGACACGATCATTCGCGACGGCAACAAGGTCCGCGTTTACATGTCAAGCCAGGCGCCGACCTTCTCGCTTGAATCGTTCGAGGTCACGGAAGGCGACGAGGTGACTGTGATCATCACCAACCTGGATGACATTGATGACCTGACCCACGGCTTCACCATGAACAACCACGGCGTCGCGATGGAGATCGGGCCGCAGGCGACAGCTTCGGTGACGTTCACCGCTGCAAAGCCTGGCGTTTACTGGTATTACTGCCAGTGGTTCTGCCACGCACTCCATATGGAGATGCGCGGCCGGATGTTCGTGAAACCGAAAGCGTAAACCATGCGAAACCTGCTTCCTCTTCTGACGGTGCTGTTCACCCTTCTGACGACATCTGTGGTGTCGGCAGCCGAATTGATCGTCCCGGCGGAAGAGGGGGCACTTGCGAACGCCATCGCCGGGGCTGCCCCCGGCGATGTGCTGATCCTGTCTCCGGGTCGCCATGCCGGCCCCGTGACGCTGGATCAACCCATCACTCTGGACGGGCGTGGCAAAGCCGTGATCGACGCGGGTGGCATGGGTTCGGTCATCACCGTAACGGGTGAAGATATAGTGGTGCGCGGGTTGGAACTTGTCGGTTCCGGCAGCAACCACGAAACCATCGACAGCGGTGTGCAACTGACCAAAACCGCACGCAGGGCTATTGTCGAGAACAACAGAATTCTGGGCAATCTTTACGGTGTGGACATTCATGGTGCGAATGACAGCATCGTGCGGGGCAACACCATCGAAGGTCGCCAGGACCGCAACATGAACTCGCGCGGCAACGGCGTTTACGTATGGAATGCCCCCGGCGCACAGGTGCTGGACAACGATATCCGCTTTGGGCGCGACGGCATTTTCGTCAACACATCCAAGCGCAACCTGTTCAAGGGCAACCTGTTGCGCGACCTGCGTTTCGCGGTGCATTACATGTATGCAGACCGCAGCGAAGTGTCCGACAATGTTTCGATCGGCAACCACCTTGGCTATGCGATCATGTTCACAAGCCAGGTAAAGGTTCTGAACAACGTGTCGCTGAACGATCGCGATCACGGTGTCATGCTGAACTATGCCAATGACAGCGAATTTATTGGCAATTATGTCAAGAACGCCTCTGACCGCTGCACATTCCTCTATAATGCCAACAAGAACGTGTTCACCGATAACTGGTTTGAAGGCTGCGATATCGGAATCCACTTCACCGCGGGCTCGGAACGCAACCGCATCGTCGGCAACAGTTTTGTCGGCAACCGCACGCAGGTGAAATATGTCTCGACCAAATGGGTCGAATGGTCCGAGGACGGGCGCGGCAACTACTGGAGCGATTTTGCCGCCTTCGACGTCGATGGCGACGGGATCGCCGACAGCCCCTATCGCCCCAATGACAGCATGGACCAAGTGCTGTGGACACAACCTGCTGCAAAACTTCTTCTCGGATCGCCGGCGGTGCAACTGGTGCGCTGGTCGCAATCCGCCTTCCCGGCGCTTCTGCCCGGTGGCGTGATAGATTCCAACCCACTAATGCGCCCCGTGAAACCGGCGGCCAGTCAAAAGGTGCCCCATGACGGATAGTGCTTTGACCATCGAACATGTGCGCAAGGACCGGGGCATGACCACGGTTCTGGACAATGTATCACTGCGTGTGGCATCCGGCGAACGGGTCGCGCTGCTGGGTCACAACGGGGCAGGCAAATCGACCCTGATCAAAACAATTCTTGGCCTTACCCCACTCACGGATGGTCAAATTCGCATCGGTGATGCGAAGCCCGGAAGTGCGGTCGCCCGCCGCACGACCGCGTATTTGCCGGAAGCGGTCAGCTTTCATCCGGCGCTGACAGGGCGCGAACAGTTGCAGCTGTTTGCCCGCCTTGATGGGCAGAAGGCCGACGTGCCCGGATTGCTGGACCGTGTTGGTCTGCGCGACGCGATGGACCGCCGGATCGGTGCCTATTCCAAAGGGATGCGACAGCGGCTGGGGCTGGCGCAGGTGCTTCTGGGCAACCCCAAAGTGGCGCTTTTGGACGAACCCACCAGCGGGCTTGATCCGATTTCGCGCCAGGACCTTTATGCGATTATCGACGAACTGGCCGCCAATGGCACCGCCGTGTTGATCGCCAGCCACGCCCTGACCGAGGTTGAAGCCCAGACCGACCGCATCGCCATTTTGCGCAAGGGCGTAAAGGTGGCCGACGACACGCTGCAAAACCTGTCCGCACAAGCCGGGTTGCCGACGCGTCTGCGTATTCGCGCCAGTGGTGACAACGCCGATCAGGTCGCCGAGGCAACCGGCGGCACCCGCATCAACGGTGTGGCGGTCGAAATCCTCTGCACGCCTGACCGCAAGATGGACGCGCTGCGCCGTGTCGCCGCTATGGGCGAGGTGATCACCGATATCGAAATGACACCGCCGCGTCTTGAAGACCTGTATCGCCATTACGCCAGAGAGGGCGCGCAATGACCCGTTTCCTTGCCATCGCATCGACTGAAATGCTGATCCTGCGCCGCAACCGCTGGCTGTTAACGGCGACCGTTATCATGCTGCTGTTCGCGCTGGCGCTGACCTTCGCGGGCAGTGCGCCGACCGGATCGGTGGGCGTTGATATGTTGACCGTATCAGTCACCTCGATGACCACCCTGTCGGTCTATCTGGCCCCGCTTCTGGCGCTGATGATCAGCTTTGACGCCATCGCGGGCGAGGCCGAGCGCGGCAGCCTGTCCTTGCTGTTATCCTATCCGGCAGGGCGCGGTGAAATCCTTCTGGGCAAGTTTGTCGCACATCTTGCCGCGCTGACTTTTGCGATGACGATCGGGTTCGGCTCAGCCGGCGCGATTGCCGCCTGGTTTGGCGGGGCAGGGGCGGACAGCCTGACGGCGCTGGCGCGTCTGATCGGCACCTCGATCCTGCTGGGCGCGGTGTTTCTGGCACTTGGCTATCTGGTTTCGGCCGTATCGCGCAGCGCGACTGCTGCGGCGGGCCTGTCGGCGGGCCTGTGGCTGGTCTTCGTCGTCCTTTACGATCTGGGGCTGTTGGGCGCGGTTGTGATGGATGGCAGCGGCGATTTCACACGAACAATATTTCCATGGCTGATGGTTGCCAACCCGGCGGATGCGTTCCGGGTCTGGAACATCTCGGCCTCGGACGGGGTGGCAATGGCCTCCGGTATGGTTGGTGCGGCGCAGGCTTTGCCCGCTTGGGCCGCACCCCTGTCGCTGGCCTTGTGGCCGGTTCTGGCTTTCGCATTGGCCCGTGCTGCATTTCGGAGGGTCGAGCCGTGAAACGCTTGATCGCGCTCAGCCTGCTGGCGCTGGTTGCCTGCAATGAAGAAGAAGCGAAAGCCCCACCGCCGCCCGCGGAATTGACCGAGCAGGCGTTAAGCTATTTCTGCCAGATGAATGTTACCGAACATGGCGGTCCGAAAGGGCAAATCCATCTGGAGGGCTTCCCCGCCCCGCTTTTCTTTGCGCAGGTGCGTGACATGGTGGCCTATCTGAAAAGCCCCGAACGCGAGGCCGAGATCACCGCGATCTATGTCAGCAACATGAGCGTTGCGCAAAGTTGGGCCGATCCCGGCACAGGCAACTGGATTGCCGCCGAAGATGCGATATACGTGGTGGGCGCAAACGTGGCCGGTGGCATGGGCGCCCCCGAGATCGTGCCGTTTGCAGACGACGACAGCGCAGCTGTGTTCATTGCGCAATATGGTGGTGAAACACACAGGCTGGACACCATTCCCGACGACGCAGCCCTTGGCGCCGTCGATCTGAACAAGACGTTGGAGACACCTTCATGAGTATCCTGAACCGTCGGCGTTTTCTGGCCATTTCGGCCACAGCATTGGCAGTTCCAACCGGCGTGGCTGCCTCTGCACCCGTCGCCCGCTGGACCGGCTATGCCTTGGGTGGGCCGGTGTCGATGCAGCTTGTCGGCGTGGCCCAGCCAGATGCCGACCTGATTTTCACCAGGGTCGAAGCCGAACTGGACCGGCTTGAGGATATATTCAGCCTGTATCGCGACAATTCCGAGCTGTCACGCCTGAACCGTTTCGGCGCGCTTGTCGATCCGTCAGCCGAGTTTCTGCATGTGCTCAGCGCCTGTGCCAGCCTGCACGCGGCAAGCAAAGGGCAGTTTGATCCGACCGTCCAGCCACTGTGGCTGGCCATCGCAAACGACGCGGATGACGATACTATCGCGGCGGCAAAAGCTCTTGTGGGCTGGTCCAACGTAACCTTTGACGCCAATCAGATCCGCTTGCCGACAGGCGGTGCGCTGACCTTGAACGGGATCGCCCAAGGGGCCGTGACCGACCGTATCGCCGCCCTTCTGCGTGGCCAGGGCCTACAGGATGTGCTGGTGGACATGGGCGAAATCGCGGCACTGGGGCAGGGGCCGAACGGACCGTGGTCCATCGGTGTTGCGAAGACGGATGGGACACTGGTGCATCGACTGACGGCCACGGACCGCGCGATTGCCACTTCGGTTCCGACAGCCATGGAAATTGGCGACACCGAGGGCCATATCCTGTCCCCGACCGGCGGTGCGCCGGTGCAAGCCCTTGTGTCGGTGTCCGCCCCAACGGCGATGATTGCCGACGGTTTGTCGACCGCCCTGTGTCTGGTCGATGATGCGACGGGCAAAAAGATCGTCGCCGCCTTCCCCGACGCAAAAATCGAGGTCATGACCAGCGTCTGACGCCGATCAATAATCCCGTTCGAAATAGATCCCGATGGTGCTTTCACCGTCCGACCCGACCGTGCCACGCGCCGTTACCGAAGGGCTGATGGTCAGGTTCAGGTTGATCTCGGTGTCGCCATCGGCACCGACATTCACATCGGTATAGATATTTTCCGAGATATATTTTCCGACACTCAACGAGGCTTCGCCATCTTCATTGGTGGTCAGATCCAGATCATCAAGTCCGAAGTTCTTGCGCAGATTGCCGACGATCCCGTCTCCGCCCTTACCTGCCAGTGTTCTGACCGCCGCCGCCAAGCGCAAGGCTTGCAAGGCGGAAATGTCCGAAATGCTGCGCCCGAACAGCAGCCGCGCCAGCACCTCGTCCTCGGGCAATGCCGGGCTTGAGGTGAAGGTGACTTCGGGTGCCGAGGCGGGGCCGATCACGTTGATGGTCACTGTAATGTCGTCGGATTGGGAAACGGCGGCAAAGCGCAGATACGGATCGAACGCACCGCGCAGGCTGACGCGACCTTCGGTCAGGGTCAGGCGTTTACCAAGAATATCCAGCCGGCCCCGGATCAGATCGAACTCGCCGACAGGCTGCACATCGGCGCTGGTCCCGGTCAGGCGCAACTCGCCGCCCAGCTCGGCATCCAACCCGCGGCCCCGCACGAAAATCTGGCTGGGCGCGCGCAAGGTGATGTCGATGGGATAGGGGCGGGCGGTGCCGGCCGAGGCAGGGTCCGCTTCGACGATCAGACCGGCAAAAGCGCGGGTTTGGCGTGCGGCTGCGGTCTCGTTGATATGGTCCAGTTCGGCGATGATCGGCACGGTGCTGGCCGATACGTCCGAGATACGGATTTCGGTTCGCCCAAGCGTCATATCGGCACGCAATGTCGCCCCGCCGATCAACGGCCCGCGCAGGGTGGCCGCGCCGTTCACATTGGTGTCGAACAGGTTTCCATCGGTCAGCGTCACCTGATTGACGTCGACCTCCAGATCGGCCTGATAGGGTCTCTCCAACCCGACATTGCCACGAGCCGTGACCTGCCCGCCATTGACGACGGAGGTCGTGATGTTCAGATCGGCCCGCCCGTTTGACAACACAGCCGTTGCGCTGGTGATATCCAGCGCCTGCCGGAACGTGGGCAGGGTCAGCCGCGCGCCACTGGTCTGCACCTGGCCCGACAAGGATGACAGTTTCAGTGGACCGCTCAGCGTCAGGTCATATGCGGCCTGACCGGTCAGCAGGCGGGGCTGGATAAATCGGTTGGCCAGTTCCAGCGGCGCGTTGCCGTTGATGGCCAGGTCGGCGCTGCTGGCGTCCGATCGCACGCTGCCATTCACAGTGCCGGTTGCGCCGCCCGGACCAGTGGCCGAGGCAGATAGCTGCCAGCTGTCTTCCACCAGCGTTGCGGTGCCGCTGGCCGAACCGGGTCCGTTGATCCCAACCGCTACAACACCGACATCGCGCAGGTTGACCTGAAATGTCAGCGTGTTGCGGCCGTCAATGTCCTGCCCCGTCGCCTGTGCGGTCACTTGGGGCGTTTTGATCGACAACGCCTCCACGAACACCACCTTGTCGATGTTGCCGTTGGCACGGGCACTGAAGGTGCTGGCCCCGCGGGTCAGGCCATCCAGCACCTCAACGCCCAGTCCAAGATCGGTGGCCGACCCGTCAACTTCGCCATCGAAATTGCCCGTGGCAAGGTCATAGCTGCCAGTGGCCGATGCCAAGATCGCCCCCGAGATGGGGCGGCCCGCCAGTTGCGCATAGGGCGCAAGCGAGGCCGCCTTGACCGTCAGGTCGCCGTTGACCAGACCCGGCCCGTCCTTGGTAACTTGCACGGTTCCGTCAACCGATGCAGCCACGCCACCCGGCGCCGTCAGATCGGCCCGCACGGACCAACTGTCCCTGGATTGGGTGGCGGACCCATTTGCGGTCGCAGGACCGGAAAGGCCGGAGTCGATAACCGCCACGTCTTCGATCCTCAGGTCGAACTGAACGGTTGAGGCATCGGTTTTCAGATCAGCCGTCACCGCGGCGATGGTTTGATCGGTGGTGATATTCAACCGCTCAAGCCGCGTGCCGGTTTCATCGCGCACGGCTTTCACGTCCAGCCTGCTTGCCCCGGCGATCAGGGGATCAAAGCGAGGCTGGCCGATGCCAAGGTCGGTGCCGTCGCCGGTGATCGTCAGATCAAAGGCACCGCCCAGCAGATTGACATTCCCCTTCACCGCCACGGTGGCCGCCCCGGTCAACGGCGCGCCCGCCATCCCGGCAAATTGCGACAGATCGCGGGCCGTCAGGGCAAAATCCTTGTTGGTTGTGACCGTAATGCCGTTTTCCAGATCATCGGCGGACAGGCTGCCGGTCAGTTGATAGTCGGTTCCAGCCAGATCGATGTTCAAGATTTGCAAAGGCGCATCTTCGCGCCAGTCAAACGACAGTTTGCCCGCCAGCGCGGGACCGATCGCACGGGCAAGGTCTTCGGATGTTGGCGTGATTCCCAGCACATCAAGCACAACGTCACCATCCATGCGCCCCACCGCCGTGCCTTCCCCGCGCACCAGCGCCCCAGTGGCGGTAATTTTTGCGGTATCAAGCGCCAGATCATCGCGGATCATGTTGTTCAGTGCGAAAACGGCCTGCCAAGCCTCGCCATTCTCTGCGTCATAGCCAATGGCAATGTCTGCCGTTTGCACCTGCGTTTTGGTGCCCCCGACCGGCAACACGACCGATGCGCCATCCTCGTGGGCCAGCCTGCCTTGCAGCTTGAACCGTTCGGGCCAGCCGCCTGCAGACAGGGCCAGATCACCCTGAAGCGTCAGGGCTTTCGTCGTCAATTCAAGCGTTTCAAGGTCCAGCGCACCGTCGGCAAATCGCCGTCCCGTCGCTGTCAGCGAAATATTATCACCGAAAAAGTCGCGATAATCGGGCAGGAATACCGGCGCGATGTCGCCAGACAGCTGCGCGGCGAACCGTTTCAGCGTCACCGGATTGCCCGGGGACGAAGCGGCAGCGTCGGTCTCATCCTGCAAGGTGACTTGGCCGGTCAGGCGCGGCGCGCCGTCGGTGGACAGATCAATCTCGGCAATGAAATCGGACAGCGGTCCGGTGCCCGCGACGGTCAAACCGATGGATGGACGACCCGGCAGATCAAGCATGTTGGCCGCGATGCCGTCTGCCCCTTCTTCGACCGCAAGGGCCAGATCCAGCACTTCGGAGGTATTGCTGTAGCTGCCATCGAACTGCAACGCGCCGCTTGGTCCGTCGATGCGGATGATGTTCAGCTTGGCTGTGCCCTCGCCACCCGACAAGCTGGCGGCGCCTTCCAAACGGACCACAGCAGCTTCACCGATGACCGGTTCTGCAATCTCGACACGGTCCGCCTTGATCAGGCCAATTTCGACCGATACCGGCAATTCAGGCAGCGAAAATCCCGACGCCTCGGGCGTGGCGGCACCACCCACCGGTAAGGGTCTGCGCGCGACGATGATTTCCTTCGCCGAAATCCGGTCGATATTGATCGCGCCCCGCAACAGGCTTGACCGGGTCCAGGACAGGACAAGGTCATTCAGCGTCAGCCAGATGCCTTCATCATCGGCGATTGTGATCTGGTCCACCGTGGCTTCCGAACTGAATGCGCCCTGAAACCCGATTATGCGGATGTCGCGACCCACATCCGACAGGTTGTCTTCCAAAAGGGCCTGAAGATAGCCGCGATCATCCTGTTCGGCCTGTTCGGTCTGAGCCACCGCAAGGCCAGCCCAGCACAACGCCGCCAAGGCAAAGAGTGTTCGGAAAAGAAGGCTCAAAACGCTTGCCCGATCCCAATGTAAATCTGCACACCGTCGCCGGTATCGCCGGATATCGGGCCAGCCACGTCCAGCCGCAACGGGCCGATCGGCGTTTTGTAACGGACGCCAATGCCGCCGCCCGTGTGCCAATTGCCCTGACCTTCGAACAGACTGCCTCCAGCCACGTGACCCGCATCGACAAAACCGACAACGCCGATCTTGTCGGTGATCTGGGCGCGCAATTCGGCTGACAGAACGGCAAAGGACTGCCCGCCTGTGATCTCGCCCGCACCCGCATCAAGTCCCAATGACTGATAGGGCTGGCCCCGCACGGTGCCACCACCGCCGGAATAGAAAAGATAGTCGGGGGGAATATCGCCGCTGTCCCCGGCCAGGACCGATCCGACCTGCACCCGTCCGGCCAGCACAAACCGATCCTCGGCCCCGAACCCGCGATAGGCGCGCCCATCGCCGTAAAGCCACGCGCCCGTGCCACCCGTATCGACCGAGATGAACGGGATCGCCTCGGCCTTCAGATAGGTGCCGCGCGTTGCGTCAAGCTGATTGTTGCGTCGATCCCATGTCAGCGACGACGGCAGCGCGAACAGGAAGAACCGGCGGTCGCCAAGCACATCGGTTGTTTCCGAATACATCAGAGCCGCGCCCAGTTCGCCTTCCAGCGTGTCCGAAAAGATGCGTTTGACCCCACCGCCCAAACTGGCACTGCGCGAGACATAGCCCGGCTCGTCTTCATAGGCGAGGCTGCCGAACACAAAGGCGTTCGTGTCCGGTCCGAATGTGGCGGGCTGGTCCAGCCGCACGTCAAGATAATAGTCAATGCCCCCATGCTGGCCGCCAATCCCCGAAACTTCGCCGTCCACGCGAAGCCGCTCGGCCCCGCCAAACATGTTTCGGTGCATCCAGAATGCGGTCAGTTGAAGCCCCTCAAGCGATGCGAGTTCGGCCCCGAAGCCAAAGCGGCGGGGCTCCTCATCAACCAGCGCCAACCCGATATCCAGCGTGTTGTCCGGCCCAAGCGTTTCGGCTTCGGTCAACGTAACGGAAGAAAACGCGCCGGTGCGCCGCAGGCGTTTGGCAACGGTTTCAAGATCGTCAGGCGAGAAGACCTGGCCCGCCGGAAAGCCCGCAATGCGCGCGATACGGTCGGCGCGCACGGCACTTTCGGTGGTTTGGCGCAGATTACCAAACCGCACCTTCGGTCCCGGCTCAAACGCCAGAGACGCGGACAGTTGCGCGCTGGCATGGTTGGCGGTGATCGTCTGACCGGCCAATGCAACCTTGGCATGACCAGCATCGCGCCAACCCAGAACAGCGGCGTCCACTGCCTGCTGAACGGTGACACTCTTCGCCACTTCACCCGTGCGAAATTCGGTCGGCATGTCAGTATTGGGTGCCAGTGGGGCAGCCTTGGCGGTGCCAAACCGGAACTGCTTGCCCGGTTCGACCGAAACCTCTATCCGGCGGATGGATTGGGGGACATCGAAGGGTGGAATTTGCGCGGCCTCGCGCCCATCCACGCGCACCCGCACCACACCGGCATAATACCCATTTGCGTAAAGTGTCTGCACCAGCTGCCCGTATTCGGCCAGTGCGGCGGCGAATATATCACGGGTATCCTTTTCGGTGTCACCTTTGGCGGCCAACACGAGCGAGGCACTTTTCAGCTCATCTTCAAGCGAGCTGTCTGAACCGGCCACGGTGAAATTTACATCGTCCTGCGCCAGTGCGGGCTGCAACAGCCCGCAAAACGTGAAAATCAGGAATAACAGTGCCTTAACAGAGGTGAACCGCAACCCCCAACTCCCATCCTGTCCAAATCGCGTTGTCGTTCTGTTCCAGCCTATCGTGAACCGTTGGAAGCCTCCACCGGTTTTGCAGCATCGGCGGGAAATTGCTGTGTCCATTCCTGGGTTGAATCCGGTCGCGTCGAGGGAATCTCGCTCCGACGATCATTGACACTCGCCCGGCAAGCAGAGACTTTGATCCGAACCGCTTCTTATCGAATACAGCAAGGGTTATCCATGAAGAGTTGGAGCGAAACCGACAGCACTGAACAAGTTTGCAAGGCTGACGATTTCTGGTTGGATGGTGAACATTGCGACGCGGTCTTTGTGCGGCGATCCGACATCCTGCTGGTGACATTTGACAATCTTGCCTCGATTGACGAGCGACCCGAACAGCGTCCCTGGCCTGCGTGGTTGGCATCACGAGCCAAGGCATTGAACTACTCGATTCTTGGAATACAGACCCACGAGAAAGACTGGTATCGCCAGCCAGATACCGAAAAGCGGTTGTCAGATTTACAAAACTCCGGCTTTTTCAAACCTTTCAAACACATCCTTTTTGTCGGGACTTCGATGGGTGGATTTGCCGCCCTGTGTTATGCCGGGTTGGTTCCGGGTGCGAGGGTGCTTGCGTTCAGCCCGCAATCGACCCTGAACCGCCAGATCGCTCCTTTCGAGCGCCGATACCCCTATCCTTACCGCAAGTTTGATTGGGAAAGCCCTGCTTATCTGGATGCCGCAAACCATGTTGACCAAATTGCTTCGGGGCACATTTTTTATGATCCCAAAGTTTCGGAAGACAAACAACATGCGCAGCGGTTGGGAACGCCCAACCTGAAAGATTTTGCGATTCCATATGCCGGACATACCTTGATACGGGTGCTGGTAAAATCCGGTGCGTTCGATCATCTGCTGGCAACTTATCCGGCGACCGGAAAGCTTGACGCCCGGTTTTTCGAACTGCTGAAAAACAAGCGGGCAAATCCCAAATGGGCCAAGCCGTTTCTGAACGACCTGCGCAAGCGACGCAGCACCCGTTGCGTTCGCCATACCTGCGAGGTGTTTGCAAAAAAGTATGGCCTGCAATACGCCCGCAGATTATTGCGGCAGGGCCAGGCGGTCGGGATCGACGCGCCGCGTCCCGTCGACTGGGCCGCGCCCGAGGCGGAAATTCGCCGGCATATTCCGGTTTTCATAAATTCTTTCAATCAATTGACATACCTCCGCGATACTGTGAATTGGTTTGCCAAGCACGGGTTCGGCAATGTAACCGTGCTGGACAATCAATCCGATTATCCGCCGCTGTTGGACTATCTTAAAAGCGATGCCTTTCGCGAAAAGGCTCGCCTGCACGCGCTTGGTGACAATCTTGGCCCGCGCAAGGCGCTGACCTTGGCCGCGCGAGATCCTGTCACTGATCAAGGGTTCATATTTACCGATCCCGACTTGCTTCTGCCCGATGCACCTGCGCCGGACATGTTGAAGGCGATGCACCGGATCGGCACGCAACACGGGTTCGCCAAGGTTGGTCTTGCGTTGTCGGTGGATCCAGACATCGTCGATTTGGATCTGGTGACTTACAACACCCGCACCGTCGGGCAGGTCGAACTGAAACACTGGCGCGATTCAGTCGAAGATCAGGTCTATCGAGCCGCCACCGACACGACGTTTTTCCTGTATGTCCCGCAAGAGGGTGGGGCGGCGCGGTTCGTGGACCTTGGGGACAAACAGCCCAGAATCCCCGCATTGCGCGTGGGACGCCCGGATTTTGTGGCCATTCACCGGCCATGGATGCGCAACGATACCGTCGACCCGGCAGAAATGGCGTATTATTTCAAGAGCGTCAGCCGCCATTCAACCTATGTGGTCGCACAGAAGAAAGACGCGGCGCGGCGGCAGGCAGAAATCCCGCAATGGAAGGTCGATCGCGCGCTGCTTCAGACCGCCATTCAAACTCTTGCCGACAGCCTGAACCAGAATGTGACCTTGATCCAGATTGGTGCCAATGACGGCAAGATGGCCGACCCGGTGTTTCCGTTCATTGCGCGTGGACACTGGCGCGGTTTGATGGTCGAACCTCACCCCACCTATTTTTCGGATTTGCAGGACCGCCATAAGGACCGACCGGAACTGAAGCTGTTCAACACTGCCGTGTCGTCAGACGTCAGGTCATTCGAACTGTTTCACCTGAACGAAGCGGCGCGTGATCGCTATCCGCGTGGTATTCGGGGCTGCGCATCGCTGGATCGGGGGCGGATGTTGGATGCGCTGGCCCGCGGAAGTCGTCGCAAAGGGATCCAGATGCGCAAGGATGACATCGCCTCGACCGTTGTGCAGACACAGCGCCTTGACGCGTTGTTGTTGCAGGCTGGGCTGGATCAGGCCGATTTGCTGGTGATTGATGTGGAAGGCCACGAATTATCGGTGCTGAGCAGCGTTGATCTTGCCAGGTTGGATCTGAAAATGGCGATTGTTGAGTGCAATGGTCAGAATGCCCATGAAGAACAGGGCATTGCCCGTCATTTGGCACGCGGAGGGCTATCGGTCTATCGGGTTGGCGACGATTTGTTGGGCCTGCACCCTGATACCATGACGACGGAACTGCGCACGGAACTTGCGCAGGCGGGGGCGTCGGCAATCGCCCCCATACTGGTCGCTGAAGGAAACACACCATGAAACATAATCGCTATGGTGGTCTTTCGGATCAATACGCAACGCTAAAGGATGCGGTTGTGTTTCCCCATATTGCGGATAATTCCTGTGGCGTTCTGGATGCAGATGGCACGTTCTGCGAATATTCGCGTGGGGTCATGGGACCGCGCCGGGCGACGACAGAACCACAAATGCCACGCTCGGATAATTTACCCCGGCTTGAAGGTTGTTTTCTTTACGGTGGGTGGCTGCGCGCCCATTTCGGGCATTTCCTGCTGGAATCCACGTCCCGGCTTTGGGCGCTGGATGAACTGGCCGACAAGATCGACGGAATCGTATTCACGCCATTCAGGCGCGGCGGCGTCGGGCGGGCCAGAAAGGAATACGGGCCGTTTCTGGATATTCTGAGCGGCGGGAAACCCATCCGCATCCTGCGCGAGCCGACGCGCGTGGATACGCTGTTCGTTCCCGATCCGGGCTTTGGACATCACGGCCGGATGAGTGGCTCACCGCGCTACCGCGCGCACACCCGCGCTCAGGTGGCCGCGATTTCACCGGAAGGACCAGAGCGTCTTTACATCTCTCGCAGTGCCTTGATGGACAAACGTGGCGGCGTGTTGGCTGAAACCCGGATTGAGACATTGCTAAGGGCCAATGGCTATACCGTGTTTCACCCCCAGCAGCACAGTATGGCGGAACAATTGGCCCGTTACAGAGCCGCGCGTTACGTGGTCGGCTTGGACGGCTCGGCGCTTCATATGGCGGCCTATGCGTTGCAACCGGGCGCGCGCGTGGCAATGATCTTGCGTCGGCGGGCGGGCTTGTTGGCGGATTTGGCCAACCAGATCGAACTGTTCGCAAACGCAAAGGTGCACAGTCTAGACGCACTGCGCGCAAGCTGGGTGGCACATGATGCAAAACGGGTCGACTTCCGGTCGATCGGAGAGCTGGATTTCAACCTGTTGCAACGCCAACTGACCGCCGCAGGCTTCACCGACGACAGCGCGCCGATCGGCAATCTCGACCCGTCCGAGATTGACGCGATTCTGACCGGGATGGACCGCGGCGATATGCGCCGCGTTCCTCTGAACGACTAGATCCAGTCAAGATTGACCCGCGTCGGTGGGTGTGCCTTCGCGACGGCAGCGCGCAACGCCCTGAAGCGGTCGCGCAGCGCCTTGAACTTGTTTTCATGGGTTTCAGCGACGGTCAGAGTGATCTTGTCAAACAACCCGTCAGCCAGCATCGCTTCCAGAATTTCAAGCTCGGCCCCTTCGATATCCATTTTCAGAAACGCGATCTGGCCATGTTTTGCGGTCAGATCGGCCAGGAAATCGGGAAGTGAAATCAGCGGCACTTCAAGAGTGTTTTCGGTCGTTTCGTCAATCTTGCGCCCACCACTGATCACTGTGCTTTTGACCGACGCACCGCGCGGGTTGTCACCAAAATTCTCGGCCCGCATCAGGTTGATCGTGCCGGTTTTCGTTCCAACAGCCGCGTTATGAAGGGTGACGTTGTCCAAATCGCGGGTCGCATCCGACAGCTTGCCAAACGCATAGGGGTCAGGTTCGAACGCGTGGATATGGGCGCCTGTCTTTGCCAGCGGGACGGTGACTTCGCCGATATTTGCGCCGCAGTCCAGAACGACATCACCGGGTTTCAGCATCGAACAGATGCCTTGCAAAAGCCCCTTGGCATGGGCGGCGCGTTGGTTTCTGGCTTGGCGCCGCATGAGCTTTTCAAGCTGTTGTGTCAGCTTTGCGATCTCCAACGCCTGCGGGCCGTCTGTATCTTGCATCACCGTGTCCTGTCTTGTTCCGGCACCGCCGAGCGGTGCAAGAACAACAACGCAGCGGCAAGAGGGTTTTCTTTCAAAACGCCATAGCCCTGCGTGGTCAGCACCAAGGTCGCGTCATCTGCATTCAACTGGTCGCCCAATGCGCGCGCGCCAAGGATTATGGCTTTGGGTGGCGTGTCAGGCACCGCCTTCAAGGAAGCTTCCAACATCAAAGGGGTCATGCGCGGGTCATTCACGACAAGAACGCTGCATTTGTGGTCCTCAAGCAGCGCCTTGAGCCCTGACGCCGCGTCCGGGGCATCATCGGGCTGGATCAGCGGTGTGGTGGTCAGCGTCAGCGCCGGCCCCTGCGAAAGCCCGTTCACGTCCCAGATGCGCGCGGCGGTTTGGGCAAGGGCAGGGACCTCTTCCTGAGCGATCACCGTGACGCCGGGTTGTTCACGGGCGATCACGGCGGGCAGAAAACCGATACCGGCGCCGACTTCAAGATAAGTGGCACCGGGGTTCAGCAATTTCGGGATACGCCGCGCAGCGTTGCGTTCAAACTTGCCCTCCATGATCAACTGAATCGTGGCGGGCGTGAACACTCGCGGGTCGGCGGGGATCTTCAGCTTGCGGTTCTCGAAGACCTCGACCGGTGTGTCGGTGTCCAGATCAATCGGCCCGCGCACATAAAGATCGCTGGCTTTGCCCCAATCCGGGTGCGCGCTGTGACGGCGTTCGGATTTGGGCTTGGTGTTGCGCTTCTTTTCGACCTCGGACATCAGGGCGGCGATGCGGGCAGGGTCGCGCGGTTTGGGGGGTTTGGCGTCGATCTTGGTGATCGGGACTTTTGACGCCTCTTTCAACCCGGCGACCAGATCAACATAGGCCTCCGTGCCCTTGAACTCTGCCAGGCGTGCTTCGGCCCGCTCCAGGGCGGCGAAATGCAACTTGTGAAGCACCGGGTCCGTCAGCAGCGTGTCAAAGATGTCGCGGCGGCGACCGGCGTGGCGCAGCGCGCTTTCGTCCACGACTTCGTTGCGATCCTGAAGCGCCCAGTAGTCCGCGTTATACTTGTCCTTTTTCAGGTTCACGTTGCCGCGAAACTTGCGGATCGCGTAGCTGTCGATGGATTTGACCGCATAGTGGTTCATCTGTGCCCAGTCATAGCCAACTGTGCGCACGATCGACCGCCAGCCACGAAATTTGAAATAATCCTCCATCGGCAAGCCAGAGCCATTCAGCCAGACCACGCTGTCCGGAAAATCGGTCTTGAGATGCTTGTTCTTGATCTTCGGGCGGTGGATGCCAAGTTTCCAGTAGTCTGGATCGAATTTGAACAGTGTCTTGACGCCCCAGCCCTTGTTCCACATCGGCGGGGCGGCGTGCACATATTGTTCGGTGACAGGGGCGCGCGACCAGTCGTGAACGCCGCCGGACCCATAGATGCGCCAGGTGATGACGATGCCGTTCGCGCCCGCGTCCTGTGCGGCAGAAATCATCCCGTCCAGCGACCCATCGCCGTGGCGGATACACAGGAACTCATCGGCATCAAATACCAGCACCCAATCGCTGGCCCCCACCAATGGATCCAACTGAGCATGTTTCAACGCCGAGGGCTGAGGCCGGATGCCGTCCGGGATCACGTTGCGTCGGTGATGGGCCAGACCCAGCTCTTCAAGCCGGATCAGCATATCATCGGTTCCGTCTGAACAGTCGTTGGTAAAAACCACCAGATCGGTAAAGCCGATCGCAAGATGATGGGCGATCCATTCCAGCACGAACGGCCCTTCGTCCTTCATCATCGACACGGCGGTCACACGTCCATGCGGACTTCTGTTCGGTTTCAGCGGAAAATCGACCGTCCCGAATATGTCCGAAACAACTGCCTGTGACTTCAATTTTGATATGCCGCTTTCTGGCTTGGTCATGTCGGTTTGTTTTTGCTCGTTGCTTTGGCTTGATTGGGGCCAAGCCGGTGGGTTTTACCTGCCAAACCTGCCACGGACAGATCACGGATGGTAGGGAAATCAAGGCCGTCGCCTGCAATCCGGGCTGCAGTTTGGCACGAAGGCACTGGACAGTTCAGGGGAAAATGGCCATTCCTAAACCCGAACGAGACTGGGCCTGCGCATGGGTGCGGCCAATCAAAGCGGAGTTTTTCATGGCAGAACTGAACCGGCGCCCCGTCGCATCGCTTTGGATCGGGGACAAGCTGCATTACCTGAATCAGCTTTGCCTGAAATCGCATATTCTGGCCGGGCACCCAACCACGCTTTATTGCACGGATGATGTGCAAAACGCGCCCGAAGGGGTCGAAATTCGCCCCGCGTCCGAGATTATGGATATTGATATGTCCATCGTCGACCAGACAAGCGCGTCATTCCTGTCCAACGTCTTTCGCTATAAGATGATCAAGAAGACCGACGCGATCTGGATTGACTGCGACGCTTTCTGCCACAAACCGTTTCCTGACGACATGAAGCATATCTATGCCGGTCACGGCTTTCGCGGCGCGCTGAATTGCGGCGTGGTCTCTATCCCGGCGCAGGGCGATTTGATCGACATGCTGCTGGATTACTATGAGAACCTGCCCGAGGCTCCGCCTTGGTTCAACAAGAACCAGAAGCGCAAGCTGGAACGGTTTGCGTCCGACCCGCTTGCCGTGCGGATTTACAAGGCCGAACGCACGGCCTTTGGTCCGCAGGCCTTCACCTACTTTGCCCAGCAGACCGGCGATTATAAACGGGCGCTCAGCCCGGATTACCTGTATCCGGTGCCGTTCCAGCTGAATGACATCTTCTATGACCCCTATGGCCGGGTCGAGGGACATTTCACCGACAACACCCTGTCGGTCCACCTGTATACCAACGGCACAAAGCCGTGGTGGCGCAAGAATGCACCGCTTGAAGGGTCTTATGCGGACCGGATGTGCAAACAGGTCGGCATCGACCCCAATCAGGCATTGAAATAGGATCTCACGAGTGGGGGCTGTGCCGGACACCAACGATCTGACGATTTTCTACATCGTCGAACCGCCGGATTACGAGATCATGGCGTGCAACCTTCTGGCTTCGATCCGAACTCATTTCCCGGCCACGGTGAAGGCCGTGGGCTACTGCCCTGAACACCGTTATGACGACCTGCACCCGGCAGTGCATCGAGCCCACGAAATGATGGGGGCAGAACTGCGGACCTTTTCAACCAAAGATCGCTTTGACCCTGCTTATCCGCATGGCAACAAAATGTTGGCCGCGTTGGAAAAACGCGACAGCGCCTTCTCGATGTTCGTGGATTCGGATGTGTTGTTTATCCGCGACAACACGCCCGAGAATATCGTCAAGCAGGGGCACGTGTCCTGTTCCATGGCCGCCTCGATGCTGTGGGCAGAACAGTCGGTCTGGGATGTCATCTATGGCGCGCTTGACATGCCGATCCCGTCTGAGCGTTACCCGCTGATGCGCCGCAGCAAGGGGGCTGTCATTCCTTATTTCAGTGCAGGTCTTGTGGCCTTTCCCGAACACGACACGGGCCAGGGACGTTTCCCGGATGTCTGGTATGACACCGCGCAGATAGTCGACAGCGTCGAGACATTGGAAAAACGCCGACCGTATCTTGACCAGATGACCCTGCCTGCCGCTATTCGCAGGGCGGGGCTTGACTGGAACATCCTGCCAGAGGAACAGCATTTTATTTTGGGCGGCAAACTGCGCGGGCGTTCCTTGCCCACAGATCTAGAGATCTATACGATCCATTACCGCAATGCCCGTAACCTGAAAGACAGTGGATATCTGAAAACCGCGCGCCGCTATCTCAATGCACATACCGGCGAGAAATTTGTGCGGCGGTTGGCTGAAAATACATAGAGCCGAACCCGCTGTTCATCGGATTTGCCACATCATGTATGGCTGATAAGGATGATTATGTTATATATGTAACAGGCTTGCGCGCGCTAATATCTTGATTTCTAATGGATTGGTGGATAGACTTCATACAGTTATTAACTTGAAACATTTATTTGACATGAAGAAAAAGAACTTGGCTTCCAGCATCAAACGCCGGTCGTTCCTTCGGCTCGCTATCCATTTACCGCTCTGCCTGATGGTGGGTGGGGCTGTGCTGAACACCCGAAATGGTTGGGTTCTCAGAAAGGACGACATCTAGTGTTTGTTCCCGAAACGTCGCCAGTATCGACTTCGGTTGATCCGGTCGACGTTTGCGTGATCGGGTCTGGACCGGCGGGAATGACCCTGGCGATCAAGTTGGCTGACTCTGGCCAGCGCGTCGCATTGGTCGAGGCTGGCAGCCTGGAATATGACGACTGGTCACAGGAACAGTACGAAGGCACTGTGGTCGGGGATCCTTACCACGATCTTGATAACGCGCGATTGCGGATGCTTGGTGGGTCATCGAACCATTGGGCGGGCCATTGCATTCCGTTGGAGCCCGAAGATTTCCTGTCGCGGGGCGCTGACGACAACACAGGCTGGCCAATCGACATCGGCGATATCTCTCCTTTTTTGGACGAGGCCTGTGAAATTCTTGAAATCCCCAATGATTTCCAAGACGCGGCCTATACCGACACGATCCGCAAGACCCGGTTTCAGTGGAGCCCGCCAGTCGTGTTCAACGAGAAATATTACGCCGATATCGCGCAATCCGCCAATTTGACGACTTATTTGGGCAGCACGCTGGTCGGGGTTGACCACGACGGGCAGCGATTGACCGCAGCCCGGCTTCAGCGGCGCGGCGGCGAGGAGTTTCGCCTGCCTGCCCGCACCTTCGCGCTCTGCACTGGTGGGATCGAAAATTCACGTCTTCTGCTCTGGCTTAACGCCCAGAACAACAACGCCCTTGTGCCCAACCACGATCTGATCGGGCGCTACTGGACCGAACATCCCCACGCACAGCTGGGCGAAGTGCTGTTTGAAGACCTGCCCCCGGATTTCTTCTATAATGACGAGGCAACCTTTTCGCTGACCCGCGCCCGGCAGGATCAAAGCGGCGTCTTCAACGCTGCGCTTCAGGTCGAGCGATATTCTTACAGCCGCACAAAAAAGTTGGTGGCAGATGTCGCCTGCATCGCCCCGGCCCTTGGATCGCGCCTATTCGAAGCGTTGGGGAAAAAGCTTGTCTGCGGCGCGCGTTTGCAGGGGCAGTGGGAACAGGCGCCGGTCGCGGAAAACCGCGTGGTGCTGGCGTCCTCGGCCCGCGATGCGTTCGGCATCCCACGACCGGAGCTTCATTGGCGCCGCAGTGAAACGGATCGGACCACAATCGTAGAGACAGTACGAATATTTGCCAATGAACTGGCCCAAACCGGCAAAGGCCGTGTGCGTCTGGCCGATTGGATTGTCGATGATGGCCCGATTCCGGATGACGGTATGATGGCGATCTGGCATCATATGGGGGGCACTCGGATGAGCCGCAATCCCGCGCGCGGCATCACGGACAAAGACCTGAAAGTGCACGGGTTAGAGAACCTCTATATTGGCGGATCATCAGTGTATCCGACCGGGGGGGGTTACGCCAATCCGACCCTGACGATTGTGCAGTTGTCGCTTCGGTTGGCGGCACATCTGACCCGCGCCTGAAGGGTCTGAACAAGATTATCAGATAGGACCCAAGTGATGACCTTGGCAAACGCTTTCGGCCCCGGATTCTTTCGCCTCGTGTTGGCAGGGTTCGTAATGCTCAGTCACATCTCGGCCCTGAATGTCGGCGAACCTGCGGTCTTCGTCTTTTTCATGCTCAGCGGTTATTGGGTGTCGTTGATGTATCTGAACAAATATGCCCATCACCCGCAGCCCTTACGCGTCTTTTACCTGTCACGCTTTCTGCGCGTCTGGCCCTCTTACGCGGCGGCTGTGGTGTTGAGCATTCTTGCCACCGGTCTGGTGACGGGCAACACGCCATATCAACTCCTTGCGGGCCTTCCGCTGTTTGGCGTCGCCTCGCACGGGTTGGATGCGCTGAACGTATCGTGGGCGCTGGATATCGAGCTTCAGTTCTATCTGTTTTTGCCGTTCACGTTGGTCGCGGTCAGGGTTTGGTCGCCCTGGGTGGTGATCACTTTGTCAATGCTGGGTGCGGTTGTTGGGTGGTGGCTGTATCTGACCATCGGCCTGAAAACCGTGCTGTGTTACCTGCCGATGTTTGCGGCTGGAATGCTGCTCGCAATCCGCGATACCACCTTCAGCAAACGGTTCGTCACCCTGTCAACGCTGGTGTTTATCATCGTCATCGCGGTGTTTTTTGCCAATGACACGCTTCGCGCATTCTTCATCAAAACCCGACCCAGCCCGTTCAACGAAGAATGGATGACAATGGCTTTGATGCTGTTGCTGCTGCCCTTCGTTGCTTGGAACGTGCGGCAGAAATCGGGATGGCTGGACGCGCATTTCGGCAACCTGTCCTACACTGTCTATCTGTTGCACTTCCCGGTGATCGCATTGGTCACAAAGCTGATGGGCGGCGGGCTGACACCGACCGAAAAATTGATTTTACCATTGGCCGTCGCGGTCGTTTCTGTTTTCTTCTACAGTATCGTTGATCGTCCCAGCGAAGCGTTTCGTCGCCGGGTGATGAAAAAGCAATTTGGAAAAGTGCCAGCCTAGCACTGGCGGGAAAAGTTATTGAACACAGGACAGGTGCATGAAATTTCACGAAACCCCCCTTAAAGGTGCGTTTGTCGTCGATCTGGAAGAAATATCCGATGATCGCGGCCATTTCGCCCGTGCTTTCTGCGCGGACGAGTTCAAAGCGCACGGGCTGAAGCCCGACATTGCCCAGATCAATCTGTCTTTCAACGAAAAGAAGGGCACAATTCGCGGGCTGCATTACCAGACCCCGCCAGCGGCCGAGGCCAAGTTCCTGCGCTGCATCTCGGGCGCTCTTTATGACGTGATCGTTGACCTGCGCCCCGACAGCCCCACTTTTCGCCAGCATTTCGGGATCGAACTGTCGGCCATAAACCGCACAGCGATCTATGTGCCCGAGATGTTCGCCCATGGCTATCTTGCCCTGACAGATGGCGCGCAAGCCTATTATTCGGCAAGCGAGTTCTATACACCGGGGGTTGAGGGCGGGTTGCGGTATGACGACCCGGCCCTTGGGATCAACTGGCCCATCCCCGTCGAGGTTGTCAGCGAAAAAGACGCGCAATGGCCGCTTATCGCTGAATAGCCCTTAAATAACCCCATTTTGCAGCAAATTAGGTTTTCATGGATTCGAAGTTGAACAATGCTCAGACAGTCCTCGTCACCGGGGCGACCGGGTTTATCGGGGCTGCGTGTCTGCCAAAACTGACCGATGCCGGGTTTGCGGTCATCGGCACTTATCGCGGCGACACGCCCCCTGCCCCGCGCGATGGCGTCACTTGGATCCGGGCCGATCTGGCGGACGCCGCCGATATTGACGCGGTGATGACGCAACACCGACCCAGCCATCTGTTGGCGCTGGCGTGGTATATGGGGCCGGGCAACCAGCAATCGCGCGAGAACTTCCGCTGGCTCAGCCGTTCAATCGACCTGCTGGCGGCCTTTGCGGACGCCGGCGGCACGCGCGTCACCTTCTGCGGTTCGTGCATGGAATATGACTGGAGCCAGCCCGTCACACTGAACGAGCGCACCACCCCCCTGCGCCCCGACACGCCCTATGGCGCGGCGAAGGCGGCACTGTTCTCGGCGTTCGGCTCTATGTGCGACACGCTTGACTTGTCCGGGTCATGGGCCAGACCGTTCTTTTTGTATGGGCCGGGCGAAAACCCACGACGATTGGCGGCCGATGTGGTCGTCTCCCTGCTTGAAGGGCGCGAGGCGCTGTGCACCCATGGCCAGCAGGCCCGCGATTTTCTGCATGTGGACGACGTGGCCGACGCGATGGTGCGCCTTCTGCAAAGCGATCTGACCGGACCGGTGAATATCGGCAGCGGCGCGGCGATCCCCCTGGCGACATTGATCAACGAGATTGGCCGCCAAACCGGCGCCGCCGACCTGATCCGTCTTGGCGCGCGCGAGGCCCGCCCTGGCGACCCGCCTCTGGTCGAAGCCGACATCACCCGTCTGCACGACGAACTGGGCTGGACCCCGACATTCGATTTGGAAACAGGAGTGGCCGATACCATCGACTGGTGGCGTCACGAATTGAAGAAAGAACAAGCGATATGAGCGATCAGAACATTGTCATTCTTGGGTCGGGCATGGCCGGTCTTGGCGCGGCCCATCATTTCCATGGCGCGGGTATTTCAACGCGTATGTATGACAAGAACGACTATCCCGGCGGACACACCGCGACCTTCGTGCATGACACCGGGTTCATCTTCGATGACGGCCCGCATATCTCGTTTTCCAAGGACGGACGGTTTCAAGAACTGTTTTCCGACAACGTGGACGGCAAGTTCGAGAAGCTGAACGCCTATGTGAACAATTATTATCACGGCGCATGGGTCAAGCACCCTGCGCAGGCCAACCTGCACAACCTGCCAGACGAGTTGAAGACCCAGTGCATCCTGGACTTTATCGAAGCATCGAAAAAAGATGTCGTCGAGAAGCCTGCCAATTACCTCGAATGGCTGATTTCAGTGTTTGGCGAGACCTTCGCCACCCATTTCCCCGCCGTCTACGGCAAGAAATACCACACCGTCGATGCCGACCAGATGAGCACCGTCTGGATGGGTCCGCGCCTGTATCGCCCCTCGATGGAAGAGGTCATCCGCGGCGCCGTCTTTGCTGAAACGCCGGATGTGCATTATATCTCGGACTTCCGCTATCCGACCGAGGGCGGGTTCATCTCATACCTCAAGCCGTTCATGGAAAAGACCGACATGCGGCTGGAACATAAGGTCATCGCGATCGACCCCAAGGCGCGGACCGTCGAATTTGCCAATGGCGTGGTTGAAAGCTACGACCACCTGGTGTCGTCGATCCCCCTGCCCGACCTGATCCCGATGGTCAAAGGCGCACCCGATCACGTGCGCGAGGCGGCGGCCAAACTGGCCTGCACCACCTGTATCACCGTCAATATCGGGCTGGCGCGCGACGATTTCACCCCGGCCACCTGGACCTATATCTATGACGAAGATATCTGCTTCACCCGCCTCAGTTTCCCGCACAAGATGTCACACAAGACGTGCCCGCCGGGCTGCGGGTCGATCCAGGCCGAGTGCTATTATTCGCACAAATACCGCCCCGTCGATGTCACCCCGGACGAGTTGATCCAGCCGGTGATCGACGATTTGGTGAAGATCGGCCTGATCCGCGAGGACGAAGAAATCCTGCACACCGACGCCCGCCTGATTCCGCACGCCAACATCATCTTCGACCTCGATCGCGAAACCGCGCTGCCGATCGTGCATGATTGGCTGAACAGCGTCGATATCAACTATGTCGGTCGGTTCGGTGAATGGGGCTATCAGTGGACGGACGAGGCGTTCAAATCCGGCGAACGCGGTGCCCGTCAGGTGATTGAAAAGATGTAGATGCGCGTTTCGGACCAGTTTGGCGTGTTCGTTCAACCGCTATACTATTGCGGATGTTGGCAATTTCCTGTTTCCGCAAGAGTATGCTACGTTAAAGGTCGCATGGTCCAAAGAATGCCACCTTCAACAGTGGACGCTGGTGGGCCAGGGTAATTTTAATTGAAGAGCCGGACGCCCGATATTTTGATGGCGCCAGGGAAACAAAGCACAACTTGTCGTTTTATAACAATATTATTTTAGCAAAGCACGCCTGAACAGCGAACGTGGCGTCCATTTTAGTCCGAGGGAGGGTTTTCAGATGTTTATCAATGCCAAAGATTTCCCCCGAACCCACATCGAAACAGCGCGGGTCTGCATTTTCGGATCTGGCCCTGCTGGTATGACACTGGCACATGAACTGGCCGAGGCCGGCATTGATGTCCTGCTGGTCGAAGCAGGCGGGGAAGAGGTCGAGGATGCCTCGCAGGCGCTTTATCAGGGCGCCGTTCTAGGGGACGAGTATTTCGACCTCGAATACGCCCGGCTGCGCTATTTTGGCGGCACGTCGGGGCATTGGGGTGGCATCTGCCGTCCGCTTGATCCATCGGATTTTCAGGAAAACCCCGTGGCCCCCGGGACCGGCTGGCCGATCGCGTCGGACGCTCTGCTACCTTACCTGAAACCCGCCGCCGAGGTTCTGGAAATTCCCGGAATTTTTAACGATCAGGCTCTTGGTGATACTCTACGTCGCACCAAGTTCGAATACAGCCCGCCCGTCAGGTTTGGCGAGAAATACCGCCCCTATGCCGATTCCAGCGAAAACCTGCGGGTTGTCCTGAACACGGCGCTGACCAACCTGACATCGGATGCGGGCCGCATTCAAAGCGCAACCGTTCAGACCATGCAAGGCACACGCTGGACCATCGAAGCCGACTACTTCGTGCTCTGCGCCGGGGGCATCGAAAACTCGCGTTTGCTTCTGTGGATAAACGAACAGAACGACAGAAAGATCATCCGGAACCACGATGGGATAGGCCGCTATTGGATGGAGCATTTCACCATGAGCGTCGCCGAAGTCATCGCCGACGCAGACGCGCTTGGACCGGACGAGGAGGGGCAGGCACGTTTCGCACTCAGCCCCGCGGCGCAACGGGAAAACGGCGTGCTCAATGCCTCGTTCGAGGTGAACCCAAATGCCTATACCGGCACGCGTGCCCTGATCGCAGACCTTCTGTGCATCGCGCCCAAGCTGGGCCAACGGCTGATGGGCGACAAGAAGTTGGTCTGCGGTGCGCGCATCATGGGTTATTGGGAACAGGCACCGACCGCCGACAATCGCGTGGCGCTTGGCGACGAAAAGGACGCGCTTGGCATCCCAAAAGTGGTGCTTCATTGGCAAAGGTCTGGGATCGACCGAAAGACCATCGCACGCTCGGTTCAGGCATTGGCGCAGGCGTTTGCGGATCTGGATATCGGGCGTGTGCGCCTGTTCGACTGGGTGTTGGACGACAACCTGCCGCTGCCCGCCGACGGGGTCATCGCAAGTTGGCATCACATGGGCGGCACACGGATGAGCGCCGACCCTGCCACCGGAGTTGTTGACGCAAACCTGAGGGTTCACGATCAGGACAACCTCTATATCGGCGGATCATCGGTGTTTGCCTCGGGCGGCTTTGCCAATCCAACATTGACAATCGTTCAGTTGTCACTCCGGTTGGCCGATCACCTGAAAAAACAATTGAGCGTTTAGTCATGCACAAAACCGACCTTCGCGCCCCCCCAACGAATTTTACGCTTAAGCGTCACACGCACAGCATTCACGGCAAAAAAACGTTGCCAGAGACGGTTATCGCTCCAATAGTTGTGCTGTCGGTTTGGAACGTCGATACAGTCAAGCGACTTAAGCAAATTTTCGGCGGCGGTCAGGTTTCATTTGGTTAAGATTTCTTGAGGAGGTAATTTTGAAAACGGTAATTTTTGCGGGTGGTAAAGGGTCGAGATTGATCGAAGAAACCCGCGTCCGACCAAAACCGCTGGTCGAGGTCGCGAACCGACCGATCCTGTGGCACATCATGCAGCATTATTCGACCTATGGGCATCATGATTTTGTGCTGGCGCTTGGCTATATGGGCGACCAGATCAAGAAATACGTGTCTGATCTGTGCCAGTATAGCGGCAATCTGCGGGTGGATTTTGCCAATCGAGAACTGTTTGGCGAACCCGAGGGGAACGGACATGATCAAGCCCCCATTCCGCCCTGGACCATCGACCTGATTGATACCGGTATTGATACCATGACCGGCGGCCGTCTTGCGCGGCTTGAGCCTTATCTGGGCGGCGAGACATTCATGCTGACCTATGGTGACGGCGTCTCGAATGTCGATATCGACGCATTGGTCGCGTATCACAAATCACATGGTAAACTCGCCACCATGACCATGGTGCGTCCCCTGACAACTTTCGGACATTTGTCGGTTGAAGAGGACGGGCAGGTCAACGGGTTCGAAGAAAAACCGGAAACTGCCGTGGATTGGATCAATGGCGGTTTCTTTGTTCTGGAACCAGAAGTGTTCCAAGCGGTCGCAGATGTGAACGGCGACGAAATCATGTGGGAAGAAGGCCCGCTGCCCAAGCTCATGGAAATGGGTGAATTGATGGCATACCGCCATCCGGGTTTCTGGTATTGTATGGATCACCTGGCGGACAAACGCCGGCTTGAGGAGATGTGGAAAAATGGTAACAGACCCTGGGCAACATGGGAAAACACGGAAGGTTCTTCTAACGGGGCATCTCGGCTACGTGGGGACGGTCACCGCCCCGGTATTGGCCGCGGCGGGAATCCAGGTGACTGGGTGCGATATAAATCTCTTTGATCAGGCTGATTTTCCGCCGGGCGGCGATCTGCCCGACATCCCCAATCTGGGCAAGGACATTCGCGACCTGACGGTCGATGATCTGCGGGGTTTTGATGCAGTCGTGCATCTGGCCGCGCTGTCCAACGATCCGTTGGGACAGTTGCGGCCCGGTCTGACCCAGGCGATCAACCACGAAGGCACCGTGCATGTCGCACGCTGCGCGAAAGAGGCAGGCGTGTCCCGCTTCGTCTTTGCCTCGTCCTGTTCGAACTATGGCAAGGCGGGCGAAGGCCTGGTGGACGAAGGCGGCAAGCTGAACCCGCAGACCGATTACGGCGTGTCCAAGGTGCTGGCAGAACGCGATCTGAAACCGTTGGCAGATGACGATTTCTGCCCGGTCTTCCTGCGGTTTGCCACCGCCTATGGGGTCAGTCCGCGAATGCGGTTCGATATTGTATTGAACAACCTGATTGCGCACGCGTTCACCACCGGCAAGATCATGATGATGTCGGATGGCACGCCGTGGCGGCCCATCATCCATGTCGAGGATATGGCCCGCGCCTTCCTGGCTGCTCTTGATGCCGATGCCGACGCGATCCGGGGCGAGGCCTTCAATGTCTGCCGCACGGAAAACAACTATCAGATCAAGGAACTGGCCGAGATTGTGGCCGACACCGTCGATGGGTCCGAGATCGACTATGCGTCTGATGCGGGACCGGACAACCGATCATATCGCGTCAGTTCAGCGAAGATCGAACGGTTGATCCCGGGGTTTGAACCGATCTGGGACGCCAAGCGCGGGGCACAACAGTTGTATGACGCCGTCAAGTCCTATGGTCTTGTGACCGACGATTTCGAGGGCCGCAAATACAAGCGATTGGCTCAATTGGAAGCGCTGGTTGCCGAAGGACGGCTGGACGAAGAATTCCGCGTCGTCGGTTAGCAACCCGTCAAACAGGACCGACAGGTCAGGCGATCACTTAGGTGGTCGCCTTCTCTTTTGTCTGTTCTGCCATCTTGACGCGTTCTGCCAACGCGGCACGACGAGCCTCCAATTTGGGGTGCGTGGGCAACCCGGCAAGCTCCAACACCTTTTCCCATCGGTTAAGATGATCGTGGTGCTTCAAGCATTGGGTGATATTGCGCTGTCGGATCTTGGCAAGCCGCTTTGGGTCTTTCTCAAGCGCGGCGATGATGTCGCCGATATTCGGGCAATCATACGGTGTCTCGATCACGGCGTCTTCCCAACCCAGATGCTTTCGGAACGCATCGCTGTCGATGTGGTTTCCCAACACAACGGCACCTGCCGCCAAGCCTTCCAGATACCGCAGTCCGAACTCGACCTGCCGGCCACGCTCTTCGGTCCGTTCCACTTTCGCGATGTATGAGAAAAAGTATTTCGCCCTTTTGAGCTGTCCGATGTAGTTATCTCTGTGCGCGCGATAGTCCTGCATGATCGCACGGCCAGAGATTGTTTCATACGAATAGAACGTCCCGGTTTTGTCCGCAAAATCAATCAGGGCTTTATGAGTGTTCGCATGGCCCACGCCGATGCTCAGCATGTCAATTGCGCGGTGCGGTGGATTGGGATAGGGGCAAAAGCGCATCATGTCCACGCCCCACGGCAGATACAGAACCGGAACGTTCAACCGCTCGCGCAAGACCTGTGCTGTTTCGACAAACGAGCAGATCACATGGTCAAACGTATTCAGTTGATCCACAAGGGCGGGGATTTGGTCCAGCCGCTGTAGCCAAAGCTCTTGTATCCAACAAATCGCCTTGGAAGACCGGGTCCTCCAACCTTTCAGGGAAGACAGGAAATGAAGGTCTTCCAGATGTGCGATGCTGTAAAAGAAAAGGTCATAGTCCTGCGAGAATTCGACCGACTTCAGCCCTGATGGCAATTGCAGCGCCTTCCCGACGCGTGCTGACAGATATCGCTTGGCTTTGATAAGCGGCCACGACATTTGCAGGGGATCGGGAGTGAAAAGCGTCGCATCATCCAAGCCCCGAGCAATCGCATCTTCAAATTCATAGCCGTGTGAACGGGAAACGTGGTTCTCATTATTTCTTAGTGAAAACAATGCGATACGCGCTGAATGTGACTCTTGTCCCATGCTAGAGAGCACCACCCCGGATCACCGAGGCTACACGGGTCGCAATTGCTCGCTGAATTCTCGACGGATTGACGGCACCGGATGTATGCATGGTAAGACCTCGGGTTGACAACAAAGTGTTCTAAAATCTATTTCGCGCTGTTAAACAGTGCTCTGGCAACAATAATTTTTCGCCGAGCATCTCTTTTTAATAAGCGCCTCACAGCTTTTCGGCAAGTATCTTGTCACCGATGTCCTCTGAATGCTGCCCGTGTATAACTTGATTATGTGTGGTCGATGGATGCAAACGACCTGCCCCGGTCAACCCTCGTCGGTCAGCAGATCAGCGACATGTTGTGCGATCGAAAGACAAGAGGTTAAGCCGGGTGATTCAATCCCATAAAGAAACACATGCTGCCCAAGGCCGTGATCGTTTGGCCCCTTGATACAGAAATCTGGATACGCAGCACCCGCTAACTTGGGGCGAACCCCGGAATAGCCGGGAACAAGGTCGGCATCGGTGATCGCGGGCCAGTATTGCCGGATCGCGTCCGCAAACGCACCACGCCGGTCGGTGCTGACGGCATAGTCGATCTGCGCGGGATCGTTTGACCCCAACCACTCTGTGTCCGGCCCGAATTTCGCCTGCCCCCCCATGTCCAGCGTCAGGTGAACGCCCAGCCCGCCATCACGTGGCACCGGATAGATAAGGGTCGAAAACGGTGGCTTGCGCCCCAGCCGAAAATAGTTGCCTTTCACAAGGGACAGTTCGGGCGGCGGCGGCAGGCCGTCGATGGCGCGCATCAGTTCCGAAGACCACAGCCCGGCGGCATTCACGAAAGACCGCGCACGCAACCGCAGAGGTTCATCGCCATTGATTTCAAGGGTGATCCGACCATCCGACCCCAACGCCCCACTGGTGATGGGTGCGCGCAGGGCGGTCGTGGTGCCGTGTGCCTCGGCCTCGCCCAGCAGGGCCAGCATCAGGGCGTGACTGTCCACGATCCCGGTCGACGGCGACCACAGCGCCGCCTTCACGTTCAGCTCTGGTTCCATCTCCAACGCCTCGGCGGCACTCAGGGGTCGCAGGTCCCTGACGCCGTTCATCGCGGCGCGCTCGGCGATGCCCGCAAGGCGCGGCACCTCGTCTTGCAAAGCTGCAACAATCAGCTTGCCACAACGTCGATGGGGCACACCTCTGTCGGCACAATACCTATACAAAAGCGCCTTGCCACGCACGCAATGCTGCGCTTTCAACGAGCCTTGGTCGTAATAGATGCCTGCGTGGATGACTTCGGAATTGCGGGCGCTGGTCTCTTCGCCGATCTGGGCGTTCTTCTCAAGCAGCCAGACCTCGCGCCCGGCCAGAGACAGCGCGCGGGCAATCGCGATGCCGATCACGCCACCCCCCGCAACCACCGTGTCAACGTCATAAGTATCCAAGGCGTTCATGGTCGTGGCTTATCCCCGTGGTGGTCGATGGCGGGCGGATGCCATGTCGGCACAAGGCAAAAGCCCGCGTTTATAGTATTATGACCACATTACCTTGTGATTCTGTTCTATTTTATTTGAGAAGCCGCATCTTATGCCAGCCACGCCGACGACCGATCTGACCTGTGCAACATCGTCCGGGCACCCCCGGGTCGGAGACCCGACCGCCCCCGGCTGGGTGATCTGGATCATCAACGGCCAGCGCGGATCGCTATCGGATATCTGGTTGGCCCTGTCGGGACTTGCCGCGCTGGGGTTGTTCGAGCTGTTTCACGTCGCCGATGGCGGCGCGTTGGATGCGCCCTCGCGGGTGTATGAAATCACGGGGCCATTCCTGATGACTATGGCTGTGGGGCAAGGCTGGCGATTGCGCGGCCACCGCCCTCTGCTGGATCGGTGATGTCATGTGGGCGGCTGGCGAAATATCCCCCGTTCCGGTCCTTGTCGCAGGGCTGTTTCTGTCCGTCGCTTCGCCAGCCTGGGCGCAGAACGAGGCGTGGAGCCTGGGCGAAACCGATCCCGCCCCTGTGGTGGTCAATGGCGGCGTCGCCTATCTTGCGCCGGTGCATCTGCCCCCACCGCCGCTGACCGACCGCCCGACCGTCCGGGTCACATTTCCCACCCTGACCAACGCCCCAGTCCTTGGGCCCAAAAAGAAAAAACGCGGCCATCAGTTGCTTGCGCAACTGGTCGCGCAGGGCAAGGCGGCAGGCAATCGCGGCGACCTGTACGACAATCGCGATCGGGGCCATTCCCGATTGAATGTGAAGGCTCACCCACAGCTGACCGAGTTGCTGTATCACCCGGTGTTGCGGGATCAGAATATAGATTATGGCGCCGCCGTCGGACTGTTGTTCGATGTCCCGGTGATCGGCAATTCCTCGACCGCTTTGACGGCTGGCCCGTTTGCGCGCTCCCTGCCGCGAATGGTTCTGACAGGGATGCAGCCCGGTGGGGCCGAGGCCCTATATCAGAATTACGTGAACGGGCAGATCCACGTCTATCCGTCCTATCGAGATCATGAACCCGGCGGAAAGGACATGCTTCCGGCCAATACACCCTATTACATCATTTCTCAGGGGTCGTCCGGCTCGGATCAACCGCATTTGGAAGCCTTGGCGATGATCCTTGCCGCATTTCGCCCCGATACAAAGGCGCGATTGATGGAAACGGGATTGTTGGCATCGACGGTTCAGATGGTGTTTCGTCGAAGTCGCAATCAGGTGCGCGAACGTGGGGCCTATCTGGCCGCTGTCGCCCACCCCACGGCGTTCCCGGCTGAGGGGATCAACCTTGAACGATTGGTTGCCCTCGCCAACGCCATACTGCCTGACAATATCCCGCCGATGGTCCAACTGTCGGTTCTGGAGGAACCCGAGAACCAACCGGGGGTCGACGTGTTTGGCGATGGTCTGTCCGAACGGTTGTTTGATACGCCTTCAGCGATCGCGCGTGTTTGGCGCAGTCATCGCTACAAACGCGAAATGGTTTTGTCCGCCAAAGACACCGTCGACCCCAATGGCCGCCCCCTGACCTTCAATTGGGTGCTTTTGCGCGGCGACCGCAGGCAGGTCACTATCGCACCACTGGACGACACCGGAACCTCGGCGCGGATCACGATTGGCTGGCAGGGGCCCAGTATTGTCGCCGGATCGGATGATGTGTCATCCAGTCGGGTCGATATTGCAGTGATCGCTTACAACGGGGTCTATGACAGCGCACCGGCATTCCTGTCGGTTCTGCTTCCCGATCATGAAACGCGCTACTACTCACCGGGGCCAGAGGCAGATATGCGAATCACCAGACTGGTGCGCACAGCTCGGGACGGTCAAATCTTTGACCCTGTTGTGTTTCCCAGAACAGACTGGGCTGATGATTTCACTTATCATGGGACATCACTGACGGGCTGGGTGCGGCGGTCCGAGTTTGGAGAGCAGAGCTTTGATGCAGAAGGAAAAACCGGTGGAAAACAGCCTCGTTATCCAATTGTCGAGGGCGTTGATGGCCTGCCTACGGTTGTCCAGCAAACCCAGTAATCACGCACTCATTGTTTCGTTTTCGTATACAGTTTGAACCTACCGCCCGAACAAGCCACGACTATACAATTGAAAAGTCTCATTCTTGCCTTATTCGGCACAAAATTGCCTAAATTCTGAGTGACACCGGCTTTATCACATGATAGCTTTTCCTTGGTGGTGTATTTTTTGAACGAGTGAGCTTGGGTTTATTTGAGCAATTCATAAGAAGGGTAAGAGTATGAAAAAACTTCTAGCAACTACAGCTGTTGTGGGCATGATGGCGACCGCCGCCAGTGCTGCAACGGTTGTTGATCTAAGAACCGGGGGCGACGTGACTTCGCTGGGCCAGTATGGCTCATTCTCGTCGGGAACGGTTTCGGGCAATATCGACCCGTGGCGTTGGGGTCCAACCAATGACTATCTGACTCAGACTTCTGCGGGTCTTGGTGTTACCGGGTTTCTCGACTCCAATTCGCAATTGGATGGGCTTGTTGATGAAGCCATTACATTCACCTTCGACCGTGCGGTGCGCCTGGTGTCGGTGACATTCTCGTATTTCAGCGGAAGCGATGACGCTGACATTTATGTCAATGGCGTTAAAGTCGCCGATGAATCCAACAGCAACCCCTATTACTTCGGGAAGCCGGTTGCGACGTCGTTTACGGTCGCTGCTGACGGGATCTTCGACAACTTCCGCATCAAGAGCTTCAAGGTCGCACCAGTTCCGCTGCCGGCTGCTGGCTTCCTGCTGCTTGGCGGTCTGGCCGGTCTTGGCGCACTGTCGCGCAAGCGTAAAAAAGCCGCCTGATCAGCACGATCATGCGTCAGAAAAAAGGGCCGATTTCTCGGCCCTTTTTTATTTCTGTAACACTTTTGACAGTAATATGACGCCGGACAGAACAGCGATTGTCTGCGCCGATCTTGCCTGTTTTCGTGAAAAGACATTGTATAGAGATGTGTTATAAACACATTTGACGCATTGCACGCCGCGCGCGTGCCCTAATTATCAGAGCTTTGTGACATCCATGACCCTTCGTTTCCTTCCAGGTATTTTCCTCGCTTTCACCCTGACCGTTCTTGCAGGCTGTCAAACATCCGAAGAACGCGCCGAAGAGCATTACAAGGCAGCGCTTGAGCATCTTGAAAACGGCGATACTGCACGTGCGGGCGTCGAGTTCCAGAACGTTTTCAGCCTGAACGGCAAACACCGCGAAGCACGTTTGACCTATGCCAAGATGCAGTGGGACGCTGGTGAAATCGCCGAGGCGTATAGCCAGTATCTTCGGCTCGTCGAGCAATATCCTGATGACCTGGAAGGCCGGATATCTCTGGCGGAAATGGCTTTGGAAAATGGAAACTGGGACGAGTTGCGCCGCCACGGAGAATATGCAGCCACGCTTGCGCCCGACGATCTGAAAGTTCGAATTGCTGTCGCGGCGCTTGCTTATCGTGATGCGGTGATCGCCGGAAACGAAACCGCCCGCATCGAAGCAAAATCCGCCGCCACTGACCTGCTGGAGCAAGATCCCACACATCTGGGTCTGCGCCGATTGCTGATCGACGATTATATCCGGATGAAGGACTGGAACAACGCCTTGGCGTCCGTGGACGACGCGCTGGAAATAGACCCCAAAAACCTTGAACTTCTGCAAAAACGGCTTCGCATTCTGTATACAACCAACGCATCCACTGCCGTGAAAGATCAGCTGACACAAATGGTTGAAACTTTCCCGGAAGACAGGCAGATCCTGGCGGCGCTGGTGCAATGGCACATTACGCACGGCAACGTGGATGAGGCTGAAGCTCTGCTCCGCGATCGTGTTGACCCCCAAGATGAAAATCCCGAGGACGGAGCGACGCTGATCCGCTTTATGGTCGAGTTTCGCGGCAACGACGCCGCCAAGGCAGAACTTGATAAGCTGATTGCTGAAGATGGAGGGCTTCAGCCCGTCTATCGGTCGTTGCGCGCCTCGATCAATTTCGATATCGGCGCACGGGATGAGGCGATCGCCGAGATGCAGAATATCCTTGAGACCGAAGAACCATCGGACGCGACGGACAATGTCAAGGTTGGCTTGGCGCGCATGCTTGATATCACAGGCAACCCGGTCGGTGCGCGCGCGTTGATCGAGGAGGTGCTGGAACGAGACGCCACACATTCCGAAGCATTGAAGCGGCGGGCTGAATGGTTGATCGAAGACGACCAGACAGGCGACGCCATTGTGTCGCTGCGCGCGGCGCTGGCCGACACCCCCAACGACCCCGAAATCATGACCCTGATGGCACGTGCCCATGAACGCGACGGCAACAAGGAACTGATGTCGGAAATGCTGGCACTTGCCGTCGAGAATTCCGGAAATGGTTCCGAAGAAAGTCTGCGCTATGCCCGGCATCTGGTCAATCAGGGCAAGCTTCGTCCCGCCGAGGATGCCCTGTTAGGTGCGTTGCGCGTGCAACCAAACCACGTCAGACTTCTGGCAGCGTTGGGCAGCCTTTATATCGAGATGCAGGATTGGGGGCGCAGCGAACATGTTGCACGGACCTTGCGGGGACTGGACACCGAACAGACGACGGAAATTGCCAACAATCTGACCGCCCAGATGCTGTCTGCACAGAACCGCGAGGACGAGCTTGACGCGTTTCTGGAAGCCGTCTCGGCTGACACCGAGGGCGTTGATTCCGCCGATATCGCGATCATTCGTCGCCTTTTGGAACAGGGTGACACCGATCAAGCCCTGGCTCACGTCGATGGGTTGCTTGGGGTGACTCCCGACGCGCCGGTTCTGCGGTTTGTGCGGGCGTCCATTCTTGTGCAAAGCAATCGCATGGCCGAGGCACAGTCCATCTTTGACGGATTGCTGGACGAAAACGATCAACGACCAGAAGTCTGGGTCGCCTTGTATCGTCTGCATCGCGGCAATGGCGATCAGGACGCGGCAATGGCGACCTTGAAGGCCGCTCGCGCAAAACTTCCCGACAACGCAGAGCTTATGTGGATCGAGGCCGGAGAGCTTGAAACGGCCGGTGACATTGATGGTGCAATAGCGATCTATGAACAACTCTATGCTGCCGACAGCAACAACCAGATCGTTGCCAACAACCTTGCCAGCCTTTTGGCAGATCATCGCGAAGATACGGATAGCCTTGAACGTGCCTATGTTGTCGCACGCCGATTGCGCGGGTCGGATGTCGCCCCGTTCCAGGATACTTACGGCTGGATTGCCTATCGCCTGCAAAACTTCAACGAGGCAATCGAATATCTGGAACCCGCCGCTCAGAAGCTGGAAACCAATACGACGGTGCAATATCATCTGGCGATGGCGTATGCCGCTGTAAACCGGACGGAAGAGGCGCTGGCCCAGTTCGACAAAGTCAAAGCCATGCTGAACCCCGAGAACCTGCCCGAGTTCGCGGCCACCATCGACGCAGAGGTGGCGCGGTTGAACGAAGCCAGAACAGAGGCCGCAAATTGATCAAGACCGTCCCCGACCGGCGGCAATGATCCGGCAGGCGTATTAATCGTGTTCTGGTTACCCGATCGTTTCCGGTTTGCGAACACTTCTTTCACTTTCCAGTGAAGGATGCCCTTTTTTGTAAGAAGAAATGGATTTTCAGTAGGCTTGGCCCAGGAAAGTCTGCTAAAAACGTTACCATATTATACAGACTCTGTTTGACCAATTGCTGACCAAGATATTGAGGAACGGGATCCATGTCCGTTACAAGTGACAAACTACATCAACCCACCCAAATATTTCCAAACCTGAACATTGCCGGGGTCTTTTGGTTTGTCGTCCTGATCCTCAGCTCGATTCCGGTGTTCTGGATCGGTATTCTGTCGCTGTTGAAAGCCTGGTCGACACCTGAATACAGCCATGGCCCCCTGATCCCGATCATCTCGCTTTACCTGTTCTTACGGGAATTGCGCAAAGCCCCCCTGCCCGATCTGACTGTGCGGGACCGCTGGCCCGGAATTGCCGTCATTCTGGTGGCATTGGCGATTGCCACTCTGGGCAACCTGACCCGCATTCCTGACATCGTCACCTATGCCATGATCATATGGGCAGGCGGCGTGGTGTTGGTGGTGTTTGGCTGGAAACGCGGTCGAACCCATCAGTTGCCGGTTGTGCACCTGGTGTTCATGCTTCCGCTGCCACAGTTTCTGTACTGGAAGATGACCATTCTGTTGCAGTATATCTCCTCGGAACTGGGCGTCTGGTTCGTCAGCCTTGCCGGCGTATCCGTCTTTCTGGAAGGCAATATTATCGACCTTGGTGTCTATAAATTGCAGGTCGCCGAGGCCTGTTCCGGTCTGCGCTATCTTTTCCCCATCCTCAGCTTTTCGTATCTTTTCGCGATCCTCTATCGCGGTCCGATCTGGCACAAGGCGGTGTTGTTGCTGTCGGCCGCCCCGTTGACCGTGGTCATGAACTCGGTGCGGATTGGGATCATCGGGGTGGTTGTGGACCGTTACGGCATTGAACAAGCTGAAGGGTTTCTGCATTTCTTCCAGGGTTGGGTCATTTTCGTCATCTGCATCCTGATCCTGTTTCTTATGGCCATCGCTTTGCAACGCATGACCCGTGACCCGAAACCGCTCAGCGAAGCGATCGACCTGGACACGCAGGGTTTTGGGAGTGTGGCCGGACGCTTTTTTGGCATCCAGCCATCCATGGCAATGGCCACGGCCACGGCTTTGACGATGGCGGTGTCCGTTGGTTGGATGACCCTGCAAGGAAGCGAAACCATCAAAATGGACCGTGAACCCTTCACGCTGTTCCCACGCCAATTTGACGACTGGTCAGGCACGTCAGAGCGGCTGGAGCCAGAGGTTGAACAGGTGCTGGGTGCAAGTGATTACCTGAACATCACCTATGTCGCACCGAGATCGCCCGATTTCGTCAACATGTTCGTGGCCTTCTATGACAAACAGACCGAAGGCAGCGGGATCCATTCGCCCGAAGTTTGCCTGCCCGTCGGCGGGTGGGAGGTGTTCAGCCTTGAACCGACCAAAGTTACCACGAACGTTCCGGCCTATGGCAGCTTCAACGTCAACCGTGCGGTCATTCAGAAAGAAATGAACAAGCAACTGGTCTATTACTGGTTTGAACAGCGCGGTAAGCGCCAAACCAACGATTTCACCGCGAAGATCGGCGTCGTCATCGACAGCATCACCATGGGCCGGACAGACGGTGCATTGGTGCGTTATGTCACCCCCATCCGTGCAGATGAAACCGAAGCGGACGCAGATGCACGCCTGATCGACTTCATGAACACATCGCTGCCGCGTATGCCAAGGTTTGTGCCGCTCTAGGGCTCTGTATGCGCCCTCTGCAAACAGCTATCATTGTCGCGCCAACAAGCGAATGAGGTTATCCGCCCGAGAGCAGGAACAACCACCGTATGCCGAAACTGTCAATTATTGTCGTCAGCTACAACACGCGCGCCGAAACTCTGGCATGTCTGCGTTCAATAAAAAAAGAAACAACCGTTTCTTATGAGCTCATTGTCGTTGACAACGCTTCGACCGACGGGTCAGCAGATGCAATTGCAGCGGAGTTTTCCGATTGTGTGTTAATGGCGGAAACGGAAAATCACGGATTCGCAAAGGCCAATAATTTGGCAGCCGAGCACGCCAAGGGTGATTATCTGTTGTTGCTCAACCCAGATACCGTGGTTTTGGACCATGCAATCGACAAGTTGCTTAACTTCGCAGAACAACAGCCGGGCGCAAGAATCTGGGGGGGACGCACTCTTTACGACGACATGTCTTTGAATCCGTCCTCTTGTTGGCGGCAGTTCACGTTCTGGAGTGTGTTTTGCCGAACCACCGGCTTAACCGGGATATTCCCACGCAGCCCTATATTTAACGCCGAAGCTTATGGTGGTTGGGATCGCAGCACCCAGCGGCAGGTGGACATCGTGAGTGGATGTTTTTTTCTGATAAGAGCGGATGATTGGCAAACCCTTAACGGGTTTGATCTGACATTCTTCATGTACGGGGAAGAAGCCGACCTTTGTCTGAGAGCGCGGCGTAGCCTGGGTGCGGCACCTATGGTGACACCAGATGCGACAATCATTCATTACGGTGGCATATCTGAAACGGTTCGTGCAGACCGTCAGGTAAAGGTCTTAAGAGCCAAGGGCGAGTTGATGAATCGCTACTTTCCGGTTTGGCAACAGCCGGTTGCCAGATTGTTATTCGCCGCATACCCTTTGTCCCGATATCTTTTCGGCCGAGTTTGGGTCCGACGCGGCCGAGGCGAAACACACAGGGTTTGGCATGAGGTCTGGCAACGTCGTCAGGAATGGGTCAATGGATTTGCAGAATAAATGCTGTTTCCCGGAAGGCCGTGATTGCCGAAACGACATTCTGACCACCTTATCGGCGGCGTCTTTCGACCTCTGAGGCTTCTTCGTCATATCGATCTGACAAGTGATAAGACGAACCGGAAACACGCCGTTTTTCAAATCTCAAATCTGTCCATCCAGCGCTGGCTTCAGAAAGCACCTCAGAATGATCTGACAGGCGTTGTAAACTCTCCTGACCACTTGCCGTTAAATATCATTCCAACTTGAGCTCACCGAAGATATTGCTACCCAAAATCAGGAGGGCTTGTCTGAGCATCAATTCAGGTCTTCGGATCATTGTTCTTACTGCGGGTTTTGGAGGTTGGTAGTTTGCCAACTGGATATCCGAGCGATGCAAGATCAATCCCGGTCAACTCAGACGTCCGACGATTGCTATCCTCGAAATAGTCACCAACATGCCCCGCGATCCTTTGCTTCATCAGGCGCCGGTTGCGGTTATACAAGGTTGCAGGCGTCAATGGATTGAGCGCAAGATTCAACCCATAAGCGGCCTTGCGCAAAAGACTGTCCCGGTCGCGGGTCATATATCTGCTCATCCCGATGCGGTTAAGCGGTCTGAGGAAGACGAAATCGCTTTTGCGCGCCTGCCGCTGCTTGCTTTGCATCCTTTTCACGGCGTCTTGTTGGAATGGCTGCCCGACAAAACTATAGATCTGTTCGAGGAAAGCACTGCTGCCAAGCTGCTCCAACGGTAGGACCAGCACGTTTTCCTTCCCGAAATGCTCGAACATATGGGAAATCAACCTATCATACAGGAACAGATCCAATGGGCATGTGCAGCCAAAGCCCGGCTCTCGGCGTTTGTCGATGCCCAGAAACCGGTCGAGCTTGGTCGCAAACCCGCGCCGCAGATGTTCCAGGTATGCGGACAGGATGATGGATTTTTGCTCTCGGATGATCAGCAGAACCTTGGCACCGGGAAACAGTGTGGACATCCGCCGGATGCCCTCGCGTCGGTCAACCTGCCCCCCCATCGGGTCAACCAAAAGGTGTTCGAAAGACAGAACCGGGGTAAGGTTCTTGCTCCGCGCCTCTTTGATTTCCTCGTCATAGGTGGCGCGCAGCTCATCCACGGCTTCATCAAATACAAACGTATCCGTCACACGGACATGCTCGATCAGGATCGGGGCCTGTTGCCCCCACGGGCTGCAAAAGCCGGATGAGGGGTTGGTGAACAGCCTTCTTTGCAACGACGTTGACCCGGCTTTCGGATACCCGACATGCAGAAGAAGGTCGTTGTATTGGGTGGCGCTCATGGGGTGCCTCGCGATGATTTCTGTTACCGGGCGCTGTGTAGTTTCAACTTCTGGCCGCAAGGACTTCTGAATACAGGTTTATCAGGATATCCGCCTTTGCGGGCCAGGTGGCCTCTCGCTTCAGGTATTCCCGTGCCTCATGGCCCATGCGCGTTCTGAGTTCGGGGTCTTTGGCCAGGGTCAGGACGGCCGCGGCAAGGTCCTTGGCCATTTGCTCGGGCGTTTCGACGGGGACCTTCAGACCGAATTCCTCGCTCACAATCCAATCTGGCCCTCCCCGTGCGACGGTAATCACAGGAAGCCCCCAATTCATCGCCTCGAAGATCACACCGCCCATCGATTCCCGGAAACTGGGAAACAGCAAAGCGTCGCTGTTGCGATAATATTCCTCGACACGCTCGCGCGGCTGGAAGCCTTCGAACCGGACACGATCGGCGACACCCAGTTCTTTCGCTTCGGCCTTGCAAGCCTCCAAGTCCTCGCCATCGCCGACACTGGTCAACGTGATGCCTTGGTGATCGGACAAATGGGCCATGGCGCGGATGCAGTCACGTAAGCCCTTGGTTCGCACCACCCGCCCGACGTGAAGAAGCTTCAATTGACCTTCGACACTGTCCCTTTTCGTTTCCGGGGCCAGCTTTCTGATGCCTTGTCGCATGAAAGGTTCAAACCGCGCGATCTCGAGATCGGCCAGAATGTCTTTCATGTAAGGTGCGACGCCCAGAACGATTTCGGCCTGGGCATAGCTGGCACGCAACCACGGATCATGGCGGAACCGAAACTGGTCCAAGAAGCGAAGCCGCGCGAACCAGCTTTCGGAATTGACTTCGTCGCGAAACGCCTCGGGTGTGCTGAGACTTCCCCCGACAGACCCGATGATATATGGCATACCCGTCTTGCGCAGAACGGTCGGATATCGGGCACCGGCGGGCAGCATCTGATGGGCCAGATCGAACGTCCGGCCCGTGCTGCGAAGCCAATTCAGAACCATGTGATTGAACACGAAAACCTCGGGCTTCAGCATCGCCGCCAACCGGTTGCGCCGCTTGACCCAGGCGGGGGGGTCGAAGGTGATGACCTCGCAATCGGGTAGCTGTTGCGCCAATGGCGTTCCGCTGCCGTTTTCAAACGCCAATACGGTCAGCGGAATTTTCCGTGCCAATGCCTCAACCAGTTGGAATGACTTGCGAACCTCGCCCAGCCCCTCACCATTAAGCCTTGGGGCGGTTATAAGAACGTGCATTCGTAATATCTCCGGATTTCAAACCTGGCGCGCGACGCGCTGGCCCTTGGTCGTTCTTTGTAAATTGATCTGACTGGCTGGAGTGCGAGACGCCGCCGCTGATCATCCAGACACTCGATCCGATCAAAAACATTATGAAAGAAAATACTCCGTTCCAATAATGCACAGTGCCGGCGGCAAGAGCAATGCCGCCAAAGGTTGTCAAAAATGCAGCCCGCGCCGCCCGGTCCGACGGATTGGGCATGGGCATCCTGCTGATGCGCCAGATTAGCAGAATCAGCGCAAATACCACAAGAATGAAGAACGGCAAGCCGTAGCGCATCGCAATCAAAAGCCAGAAATTGTCGATGCTCGCGCTCATCCATCTGGGGCGAACCCAGTCGTTCAAGCCCAACCCGAACAGCGGATTATCCCAGATATTCTGCATACCATATTGCCAGATCAGAATGCGGTTGTAAGAGCTTTGCATACTGAAGGTCGCATACCGGACCAAGACGTGAAACGGTGACGCCGTCGTAAACAGGTCGATCAGCACATATGCCGCTGCCGCCCCCCAACCGAACACAGCCCACCGCCTCTTGTAGGATTTCAGCGCCCATTCCCACGCAATGAATACGGTCTGCACCGCAAATGCCATCAAGGCACCCGAAGACAACGACAGCATGGTCGAAACGCCGATCACGCAGGTTCCGAATATGCGCTTCAGGGCAGACCCGCCAAAAGCATAGGAATACCAGACCAGCCCCAGACCAGCCGAGACGAACGCGCCAAAAAGGATCGGATGTTCAAAAGCGGTCTGCGCCCGCCGCAAGCCCATACGCGTGCCGATATCCACCGCCACGCTGTTTTGCCCGATCAACTGAAGAAGAATCGGGCGATGCAGGATGCTTTCCATCAGAGCGAACGGCAACATGATCAGCACGATCATAAAGAACACTTTGACAATACGATGAAAATCATCCGCAGATCTAATCGTGATGCGTCCAAGCAGATATGCACCCAGAAACTCAATTGTATGTGCGCCAGCGGGTTCGATGATCAGCCCAACCGGATGGTTGGCCAGCAAGGATATGACCGCCCAGATCGCCGCCCCGACCATGCACCAGTCCACAATCAAGATCGGCCCCGCCCTTCCGCGGAGCAGCGCTATCAAAAGGGGAATGAACAACAACAGCAGCCACATCCGATAAGGGAACAAGAGCAAGGGTCCCAGCCGGACCCGTACTGGGATCAGCAAGGTGACAAGAAACAGCAACGCAAGAATGACCGGAAGCCCGTGCTTCGCCTCTGCCAGGACTCTTTGAGAATTCCATTTGGAACTTCCCTTGGGTGGCTCATGCAGAAGTGTTTCTGGAACGGATCGATCAGGGTTGTCCGGAGACTCGCGTCGATATAGTAGCTTCTGATCACGGCGATATTTCAAGCTCTGGGCCTTTTTGATGTCAGTTTCCAAAGCGGCATCCGGATGCTTTGGTGGTTGACCATTGACTGAGTTTGTTTGATCTCAAACAATCAAGGGATTACAGGTCGCTCATCCCAATCACATCAAACGCTGAATTCGCTGCATTTTGTGATAAATTAGCAATGTATGGAACCGCTGATTTGACGTCTTACTTCAAACATACCCTTTTTCGGGCGAATACTTCATTTAACTGGGGCCGTCGTTAACACGCAAAGATCATTGAGAGAACCAATAATGAAGCGGCAAGCGCGCGATGAGCTCGTGAAACGATCAGGAACCTTGGCGCGTGTTGCGCGGGGAAACCTTTGTTCAGGCTGTGGCGGATGCGCCGCGGTGGCGCCATCCAAAATCACCATGGCAGTGCAAGACCCGGGGTTTTTGCGACCGCAGATCAGCGAACCCCTGTCTGCCCGCGAGGAAGAAACCGTTGCGTTGATTTGCCCCGGTATAGGTCAAACCGTCGATGCCGAAAACCGGGTGGACGATGTGATCTGGGGCCCCTACCTGAAGATGCGCACCGGCCATGCGGTCGATCAAGACCTGCGGTTTGCTGCGTCTTCGGGCGGTGCCTTGTCCGCCGTTCTGGTCCATCTTCTGGACAGCGGGCAGGTTGATCATGTCATCCAGATCGGTCCCAGCAACGAACTTCCGACAGCAAACGTCACGATTCTCAGCGATACGGGCAGCGACGTGCTGGCGGCAGCGGGCTCTCGCTATGCGCCGTCGACGCCGCTGGCGGAACTGGATCGTCACCTGGCGACAGGAAAGTCCTTCGCCTTTGTCGGGAAACCATGTGATATCGTGGCATTGCGCGCATTGGCCAGGGTCGATCCACGCATAGATGCGCAGATCCCCTTCATGGTCTCGTTCTTCTGTGCGGGTGTGCCCTCCCTCTTGGGAAGCGAAAAGGTGTTGGAAGCGCTTGGCACAAACCCCGATAACGTCCGCGCATTCCGATATCGCGGAAACGGATGGCCGGGCCGCGCGACGGCCACGCTGCATGACGGCAACACGCGGTCGATGAGCTACCACGACTCCTGGGGCGGGGTCCTGTCTTCTCATGTGCAGCATCGGTGCAAGATTTGTGCAGATGGCACGGGAGTGGCAGCCGATTTGGTTTGCGCGGATGCTTGGAGTTGTGACGCGCAAGGCTATCCGCTTTTCGAGGAACAAGACGGTATCAGCCTGATTGTCACCCGCACCGAGAGGGGCGAAAACCTGCTGCAAGACGCCGTATCCGACGATGCGCTGGCAGTCAGTTCATTCGACCGCAACCAGTTAGAGAATATGCAGCCGGGCCAGACCAACCGACGCCGCGCCCTTCTTGCGCGGTTGGCGGCCCTTTGGATATTGGGCAAGCCCATTCCACGCTATCGGGGACTGCATCTAATGGCGATGAGTCGCCAAAATACTGTCACCAGGAACCTACGAAACTTCCTGGGAATGTTACGCAGAAGTCTGGGCGGTCGAATATAGGGCCTTTCCGACAAACCGAACCCATTTTCAGACCTCCTGCGCGAGGCCCGCGTGCTGCGCGGGTCTATCACAAACTAATAAGCACCGGGGTGAACAGTGCCGACCACGCACGAAAAAACCGGCGACTAGACTGTCGCCGGTTTTAATCTGTTCATGTGTTGGATGGATCATCCCAGAAGCGGGGCGTCATCCACATATTGGCTACCGTCATCGACAAACGTGAAATCGTCATCGACGCTGAATGCCGTGACCTCTCCGTCAAACCAGCGTTTTGTCGAACTGCCGATGCTCCAGCCCCATTCGTTTCCGCCAGCACCGACAATGTCGAAATCGGTGTCGGTTTCGTCCAATACGACGGTGTCGTCCACGATGATCTGAAGACGATCTTCGTCGGCATCCAACATGACGACGATATTGTGTTCATCAGTATCATTCAGACCAAGATCTTTGACCTTGAACCCCTTGAACGAACCATCAGCGGTCGCAACGTGAACGGCCAATCCATCGTCTTTCAACGTCAGGCCGGTCTTCATGTGGTTCCAAACAAGGCGAGACGTGCTGCCGTCAGCTTCATCCCGGCTGTAGTCGATCGAGAACGCGATCGTGTTGGATTCTTCGAACTCGGTCAGGCGACCAAGGTCGACATAGTCACCATCGCCGTCCAAGCGAAGTGCGCTTTCACCGCCGGATTCAGAGATATAGCTGTCGTCGCGCAGGGCATCTGACCCGGCGATCTCGGCAAAATCAAGTGTGTAGCTATCAACTGACGATCCCGAATCCGATCCGGGTTGCGGCTCGGCTTCTTCTTCAGTGGTGGTTTCCTCGTTAACTCCGGTATCTTCTTCGGCTTCTTCTTCTGCCTGAGCCGCCGCTTCTTCTTCTGCCTGAGCCGCCGCTTCTGCTGCTGCCTGAGCCGCCGCTTCTTCTTCTGCCTGAGCCGCCGCTTCTGCTGCTGCCTGAGCCGCTGCTTCTGCTGCTGCCTGACCCGCCGCTTCTGCTGCTGCCTGAGCCGCCGCTTCTGCTGCTGCCTGAGCCGCTGCTTCTGCTGCTGCCTGAGCGGCCGCTTCTGCTGCTGCCTGTGCCGCTGCATCATCTGCGGCATCTGAGTTAT
>NZ_JBSXNV010000025.1:0-5241 GCF_056857795.1 Aliiroseovarius sp. B-4 | reverse complement strand
GTCACCGAGGAAGCGCCCACCGAGGCCTCGGGGAGAGCAAAGCCGGTGGCGGGATCGTAGGGGACAACGACGGGGGGCGGGTCGACATCGAGGATCGAAACAGCCGCGGCACTCAGACAGCCGATGATGCCGAAGACAAGGCCTATCAGGCCAAGACGCTGCCAAAGCCGTTCACGGCGCAGGGCACCATAGACCAGTTCTTCCTCGATGATTTCTTGTTCAGTCGCCACCCGTCATGCCCCCGCTCGGCGTTTCGAAATGAGTTGAATCGGTTCTTCGCTGCCTCTCGCTGCGCTCGAACGCGAAAACCGATATTTGTTTTTGGGGATCATTTTCAAAACGCCTTAGTCAGCCCGGAGGTCCGGTAACGTGAAATCCATGAAGCGCTGCTCTTCGGCGATGGTGGCGGCATCGATCACGCCGCCCGTGCCATCGCCCACCGCTTGAATCGCTTCCAGCTGCCACATTGCCACGAGGGCGATGGCCAATTCAGCTGTCACGCGCGTGTTGAGATCGACGCTTTGCTTGAGCTCTTCCATGTCGTCGATAAGCCCGACGAGGCGGTCTACCCGCTCGAGCGATTGGCCGGCATCTTCATAGCTGTTCTGGGCGGCGGCTGAGACGAGTGCGCCGGTTGTGGCCTGCGTGGCCACACGGTTGGCCCCGGGATTGCCGCTGGTGGCCATTTCCGAGAGCGTGTCTTCATCGAAGCCGAGATCGGCCAGCACCCGGTCCATCTGGGTTTCGATTTCGCCTGCGCCGGAGCCCGAGAGGCCCGAGAAATCCCCAGTCTTGATCGCCTCAATCGTGGCGAGGATGTCCCCGAACTCCTGATCGAGCAGACCGTTCAACTCGTCTTCCATTTCCGTCCGGATGATTTCGGGAAGCTCGGCAAGTCGGGTGAGCGCTTCATAGGTTCTTTGCAGCTCCGCGAGTTGATCCGTGAGTGTGGCAAGCTGTTCGCGGAGCTGCGTCAGCTGCTCGTTTTGCAGGATCTCGTCTTCGATCATCTGCCGGAGCTGCTGGATGTTTTGCGCGATGTTCTGGGTGTCGACGACGGGTACGCCCTGTGAAAGGGCCGGGGACAGGGTGCCGAGATGCAGACCGATCCCAAGCGTCGTGGCCAAGGCCGTCCTCACGAGTAAGTCTCTCATCAGTCTATCTCCCTGATCGTGAATTCGATGAAGGCGCCCTCGGCCATGCGGGCGCTGGCCTGGGCCAGTTCCTCGGCGGAGAGCAGCTGGGTGCGGGCTGCCTGAAGCCGGATGCGGGCGGCAACGAGACGCACGAGTTCGGCGCGGGCATAGGTGTTCAGCGCGACGCTCTCCTGCACATCCTCGGTTTCGGAAATCCGTTCGACGATATCGCGGATGCGCAGGGCGGCTTGGCGGATCGCGGCGGGCGAGTTGCTGCCATAAAAGGCAGCCCCATGACCCGTGAGCGAGAGGTTGGCATTGGCGAGAAGCGCCGGATCGATCGTGCCAAGCGCTTCGATCCCGCCGATACGGGTCAAATAGAGGTTATAGCGTTCGGGGATCACCTGGACGTAGTGCTGGGTCTCGCGAAAGGGCGGAACGCCGCCATACTCGAAAACCCGGCCGGGTCCGGCGTTATAGGCCGCGAGGGCGTTGATGATGTTGCCATCGAATGTGTTGAGCTGGGTCGCGAGATAGCGCGCGCCGCCATGCACCTGCAGGTAGGGGCTATCATAGTATTCCGGGTTAATGCCCAGATCGCTGGCCGTGCCAGGCATGATCTGGGTGAGACCATAGGCACCGACGGGAGACCGTGCCCCAATCGTAAACCGGCTTTCCTGCCAGATGAGCGCTTGCAGCAACGCGCGCCATTGGACGGGGGAGAGACCCGCGCGGCCAACACCCGCAAAGCCGCTGGTTTCCTGGGCGACGCGGATGATGAGCTGCTCGATGTTCTCGGCGGCGTCGCCGAACATCTGCGCACCGCTGGGATTGGGGTCGATGTCGGCATTGCCATAGACCGCCTCGACTGACCGGGCCGGATCCCCGCTGCCGCTTTCCAGCCCCGAGACCATGGCGGGCAGGCCCTGACCGCCGAAGCTGGTCTGGGCATCGAGGATGCGTCGGAGGGTTTCCAGCTGTTCGCGTTCGATCTCGGCGATGAGTTCGCGCACTGCAAGCTTGTCGGCCTGAACAGCCAAGTCTGCCTCGCGATCGCCAGTCTCGACGATGTCACGCGCGGTCAGCCCATTGTCATTGGTCGGCACGCCTTGGGCGAAGCTGAGACCGGGCAGCAGGCAAAACGCCAGGATATGAGGCAGGCTAGACTTCAATGTCGCCCTCCGGGGTGCCAAGGGGCGTGAAGTCACAATCAGGCGCGACGGGTGCCGTGGACGCAAGGAATGTGAAGCAGTTCGCCTGCGGCTCCCGGTACTGGGTGCAGGAGGCCAGCGCGCCGAGCGCAGCCAAAGCGACAAGAATACGGATCATGAAAGCCTCCAGAAGTCTGGGCGGTCGCGGTAATCGGGGGCGACGAGCGCTTCGCCCTTTTCCATGCCGCCAAGGATGGTGAGATTGGGCCCAAGTGCGCTCAGATCGGCATCGACGACGATCGAGCCCTGGTCGTCGCGGATGAGCGCAAGGCGGCTGTCGCTGCCGGTGTTGAGAAGCACATCGAGTTCCTTCTCATAGAGGTTCAGCATCGCGTAATCGGCGGCATGGGCGCGGATGTTCGGGAGCAGGATCTGCGTCGGCACCGCCTCGACGATGGTCTTGCCGGTCCGGGTGCGTTCGAGCTGGCTCGCGTATTGCGTCATCATCACCGCGACGGTGTTCTGCTTGCGCGCGGTCACCAGCCAGTTCGAGAGCCGCTCGGCGAAATATGCGTTGTCGAGCGCCTTCCAGGCCTCGTCGATCACGATGATGGTGGGGCGGCGGTCCTCGATCTCGCGCTCGACCCGGCGGAAGAGATAGGAGAGGACAGCCATGCGTTCCTTCTCGGCCTCGCTGTCGAGAATGCCGGTGAGATCGAAGCCAACGACATCGCCTTCGAGCGAGAAGGTGTCTTTCAGCGTTTGTCCGAAGATCCAGCCGTAGCGGCCCTCTTCGGTCCATTCGAGCAGGCGCTGGTGCAGATCGCCGCCATCGTCGGTGGACACGAACAGCGATGCAAAATCCCGCCAGTTGCGCAGGGCGGGGTTTGTGGCTTGCGCGTTCTGGCGGACGACTTCCTGAATGCGGTTGGTCTGCGCGGGCGTCAGGGGCTTGTCAGCGCGGTAAAGAAGCGTGGCGAGCCAGTCCGACAGCCAGGCCGTGCCACGACTATCGGTTTCGGTCCAAAGCGGGTTGAGGCCTGTGGGTTGCCCGGCTTTCAAAGACGCATAGCGCCCGCCATTGGCGCGGACCGCCATCTCCATACCGAGCCGGTAATCGAAGACGAAGATCCGCGCCCCTGCTCGACGGGCCTGTGTCATGAGAAAGGCCGACAGCACCGACTTGCCAGACCCGGGCCGCCCCATGATCAGCGTATGCCCGCTGGTCGGTTCTTTCTCGGGGCTACCCTGCTCGTGATAGGAAAACCGATAGGCGCTCTGCTCGGGCGTGGGAAGATAGGTGATGACTTTGCCCCAGGGCGTTTTCTGAGCAGGCTTGCCGAGCTGGGTCCGATGAAACGCCGCGAAATCCGCGAAGTTGCGATTGGTGATTGCACTGGCACGGACGCGCTTGGGCTGGTTGCCGGGATGCTGGCTGAGGTAATGCGCCTTGGCCGCGACCCGCTCGCCAATCATCTTCACGCCTTCGGCGGCGGCGGCATTCACGATCTCCGCGCTGAGCGTCTGCAGCTCTTCGAGCGTTTCGCAAAAGAGCGTCACGACCATGTGGTGCTCGCCGAAGCTTTGGCGCTTGGCCTCGAGATCATCGGCGGCGATGTCGAGGGCTTCCAGGAGCGAGAGGGCTGCGTCCTGGCTGGCCTGCATCTGGCGCTTTTGCCGCTTGATGCGACCCCCCATGAGGTTCGAATTGATCGGCGTGAAGGAGTGGGTGACGATCATGTCGACCGGCAGGTTCAGCATGTCGAACATGGTGCAGGAGGTGCCTTCCGAGTATTCTCCGATGGTGAAGCTCTTGCCGTAGCGGTGGCCCACGACGCCCTCGGAAAGCTCGAAATGGTCGCCGTGAAACGTCACGCGGGTATTGGCGACGTTGAAGGACAAAAAGCCGTAGGTGTTTGCCGGGTAGAGCGGCAGCTCGGTGCCTGTGTTGAGGGCGCCCAGAAACCCCACCAATTCCCCCGATGCGGCTGATAAGAGCCGCGGCTTGAGTTCGGTGAGCCCCGACAGGAAGACATTCACGGCCTCGCCGAGGCGCTGCAGGCGCTTGCGGGTCTCCTCTCTCAGCCGGTCCGGCGCGCTACGGCTGAGGAACGGCAGGAGGCTTTTGGGGGGCGGGCGGTGAATGACGGTGAGCGTCAGTGTTTTGTCGCGGAGCCCGCTGGTCTCGAGTTTCGCGCGCCAGCGCCGGTCAACCTCGCCTGCGAAGCTGTCCTCACGAATTGGGTCCAGATCCGGTCTGATGGCCTTGGAGACCTTGTGGACGTAATAGCTGAATTCCGGCCCAAGCTGCGCGACGATGCGGGCAAAAAGCGCCGTCACCTTGTCGAGATAGGCATCGTCCGTCGTGTAGCTGTTGATCCCCTCGAGCCGGATGCAGCGGAAGAGTTCGTTCACCCGGGTCCGCACGGTCTGGTCGTCGACGAGGCTCACATAGGGCAGCATATGCGCGAGGCGGGTCTCGCGCGCATACCAGTCCGGCGTCATCGTGCGGAGGTCGAGCGCCGCATCACGGGCTTCATCACGGGGCATAGCTGTCCCCGCCGTGGATGGACCGGTTGCGCGTGGGTGGCGTTTCCTGCAGCGCCGTCATCATCACGTCGATGAAACGCGGGTCCCAATCTGCGGCCTTCCACAGCACCGGATAAAGAAGGGCGGCCACGCCCAGCACCCCGATGTGCTGGACCCAGACGAACAAGAGCACCGAACCGAAGAGCCAGACCATCGCGTACATGATGGGCAGGCCCAGAAGCTTCGGCGGGCGCACGAGCCCAAGAAAGAGGGGCGAGCGTTCAGCCACCGGCAAAGACCGCAGCAACAATCGTGGGGGCGGCCGCAACACCGGCGATGCCGACAAGCACCCAAAGCGCCTGGCGCAGGTCGATGATGTTGAAAAACCAGCTCAGAAAAACGCCGAGCACGGCAAGCGTGGCGAT
>NZ_JBSXNV010000024.1:0-95208 GCF_056857795.1 Aliiroseovarius sp. B-4 | reverse complement strand
AAAGGAAAAGGGTCAAGAAACAGACAATCCTACACCGCCGCTTGCAACATCAAAAACAAGCCGCATAATCAGTCACACAAACGAGCCAGAGCCTCCATTGCTCAAACCGCTCTGATGTCCCATTTTATATGACGACGGACATGATATGAAATTGCAGTTTGAGCAGAAGGCAGTTCCTTCCCACACCACCAAACCTCGTCCGATAAAATGCAGCAGACTATACCAATGTCAGCTTTCAAAATCGCGAACTGATGTGACCGAATGCTGGTGTTACTTCTATTGGAATGATTGAGATATCACCTTACTTACCAGAAATTCGAATCGCCGCAGGCTAACGAAGATGAAGCCCTTTCACATCTCACAAAGCGAATAACCACATCGGAATCTAGAGATATCAGCACTGGGTCTAAGAACGCCAAATGAGCTGGCTACAGCAATCACGATCACAATGTACTTGTGCTGCTATCGGACATTTACTTTTGATACTGATAACACCCTTGCATTTCAACAAATTGGGCTCGCTACGCTCCCACAAGCTGCCATAATGCGGACATCGAAGCCACGGCGGCGGAGGTCAGAGCCAACCAAGATGGCTGCGGGAATGAAAGCATCCCTGATAATCGGCATTAATATGAGATAAAGGACCCTGCCCCTACCGAAGTAGACTTCTTCTTTGCGGACCTCGGCGATCTCGCCGTGATGGGTCAGGGGCGTTAATAGGCTACAGCCGCCTTTCCACTCACTCATGTCGATCCAGTATCGCCGAGATCATGCCGAGCGGATGCGGCAGAATACGATCCGCCAGCCGGTCGGCCTGACACCGGCACGAAAACCCGCTTGCAGCGGTCGGAACCGGCCCCGAGATCAGGGGCTGCCAAGACATTGCAAACAGCGTTTGCGATGTTTTCTGATGGCGTTTCTGATGCCCAAACAGCCCAGCCATGCCGCAGCATCCTGCGGCCGGAACGTCCAAACCGACCCCCAGCGCGGCAAACACACGGATCCAGTCCGCACCGCTGGCCGGGTCAGCGGTGACCTCGGTGCAGTGCAGAAGCAGCCGAGCCGACGCTTGCCTTGCCTTGGGAAAGGCCCGCCCTGCTTCAAGCTGGGTCACAAGAAACTGCTGCGGCATCAGAACCGGCGGCAGGGCGATCCCGGCGCGCGGGTATTCCTGCCGCAGAAGCATTCCGAAGGCTGGGTCCAGCGCGATGATCGGCGCCCCCGTCCCGGCGGCTTTCTCCAACAGGTCGGCCAGCTGTCGTGCCTGTTGTGTGAACCCTTCAACATCCCCCGCATTATGCGCGGCCTTGCCGCCCGGCCTAAGCGGCAACAGCCGTGGCCGATACCCCAGCGCGCACAGCCCCGCAACCGCGTCGCGCTGAGCGTCCCGATCGAACAGCGCCGTGAACCAGTCCTGCGCAATGATCACCGTGTCAGGCGGCAAAGGTCCGTTTAGCTCGCCGTCGCACAGGTAAAGGTCGCGGGGCAAGGGCCGGGCCAGCTCAGCGGGCAGATCGACGGTGCCGGTCAGGGCCTCTCCGACCCGGCGCATGATGGGCCAGACGGGACGCAGGATCCCTGAAAGGCGCTGGATCAAAGGGCTGAACCGTTCTGCAAGCAGGATCAAACGCTCGGGCAGCGGTCGACTGTGCCGCTGGTAGTAGTCGTGCAGGAACTGCGTGCGCATCTCGGGAATATCGACCTGAACGGGGCAGCTTGACGCACAGGCCTTGCAGCCCAGACAGGTGTCCAGCACCGCCATCAGGTCGTGCTCACGGCGGGCAAGCTCTTGTGCTGACTCGCGGCGGCACGCGCCATGCCATGCCCGCAACGCATCGGCCCGCCCTTTCGGGCTGTGGCGCACATCCGCGCTGGCTTTGAAAGACGGGCACATCGGCGTTGTCGCCGCATAGGACAGACACTGTGCATTGCCATTGCAGCGGAACGCTTTCTCAAGCGGGTCGCCGTCGGGCGCGTTGAATGGCCGGAACGGTGTGGTGTCGATCCCCATCATCCTGTCAGGCGGGGCGACCAGCTTGCCGGGGTTATAGCGCCCAGCCGGATCAAAGGCCGCCTTCACCCCCTGCAATGCGGCGTAGGTCACGTCCCCGATCCAGTCTTGCAGATAGGCCCCGCGCACGCCCTTGCCATGTTCGCCCCAGAAGATCCCGCCATGTTTGCGGGTCAGGTCGAAAACGGCGTCCGAGACAGCCTTCAACCTGCCCCGATCCGCCGCATCGTCGATATCCAATGCGGGCCGGACATGCAGGCAGCCAACATCGGCGTGCCCATAGATCCCATAGGTCAGCCCATGCGTATCGAGCACAGCAAGGAAATCGTCCAGGAACCCGGCAAGCCTGTCAGGCGGCACTACGGTATCTTCGACAAAGGCAACGGGCCGCGCCCGACCCTGCACCTTGCCCAACAGGCCCACCCCAGCCGAGCGGACAGACCACAGGTGCCGGATTTCATCCCGGTGGCGTGCCACATGCACCCCGACAATGCCCGGCAGGTCATCCAGTATGTCACGGATGGCGGTCACGCGTTTTTCGATGTCATCGGGGTCGTTTCCGTTCACTTCGACAAACACGGGGGCGATACCGTGGTCACGCAACATCTTGGGCATATCCGCAAGCAGACCGGCGTCAGCGGCCAGCTTCTGGGTGGTGTCATCCATGACTTCCACCGCCGTCGGATTCCCGGCCGCCAACGGAACGGCGGCGGACAGCGCAGCGCGGAACCCGTCAAACCCCGCCACGATCAGGCGCTTTTCCGCCACGGTCCGGCGCAGCTTCACCCGTATTCTTGAGATCAGGCCCAGCGTCCCTTCGGATCCCGGGATCAACCGCCACCAATCGAAGCCGCCAGAATCAGGGCAGGCACGGTCGAGGTCATAACCCGTAAAGCGGCGGTTCAGGTCGGGCGTAGCCCGGCGGAACGCATCCCGCCCCTGACGCGCGGCCCGTTCGGCATCGGCCAGCATGGGCACGGCCCAATCCGGGGGTTCCGCCCCGCTCCACAACAGCCCCTCGGCGCGGGCAAGCTCGATCCCCAACAGGTTGTCCGAGGTCTTGCCATAGACCCGCGATCCCTTGCCCGATGCATCCGTGCTGACCATCCCGCCAATCGTGCAGCGGGTTGAGGTCGAGGTTTCCGGCGCAAAGAACCAGCCGCTGTCCCGGATCAGGTCGTTCAGATCGTCCAGCACCAGACCGGGTTCGACATCCGCCCACCCCTCTTGCGCATTCAGCGCCAGCAGCCCGTGCATATGGCGGCGCGTATCCACCACGACGCCGGTGTTCAGGCTTTGACCATTGGTGCCGGTGCCGCCACCGCGCGCCGTCACCGGGATATGCCGAAATGCCGGACGCTCCATGACGGACATCAGCAAGACCATATCATCCGCATCCATTGGTGCGACGATCAGGTCCGAGAGGATCCGATAGATGGAATTATCCGTGGACATGGCTTCGCGCAGGGCGCTGTCGGTCTCAAGCTCGCCTTTGAACCCGGCCTTGCGCAGCGCCTGAATCACCGCGTCGACCTCCGGGGTCCGGCCTGCCATGCGCTGCGGCTCGTCTGTCATTTCCTGCTGCCATCATTGGATTCGGTTGATTTGACTCGCTTAATATCATAAAATCTGAACTTGATGAATATAGCGCCAAATAAAATGAATATAAACTTCCGCCATCTGCGGGCCTTGCACACCGTCGCGACCGAGGGGTCCTTCGGTGCCGCCGCCGATGCGCTTGGCGTTGTGCCCTCGGCCCTGTCGGAACTGATCCGCCAGCTTGAAACCGATATCGGCGCCCCGCTGTTTGACCGTCGCACGCGCCCGCCGACGCTGACCCCATTGGGGCGGGAGTTTCTTGAGGATACAAGCTCGCTTCTGGGGGGGCTGGACCGTGCCGTGCTCAGGCTGCGGCAACGCGCAGGGCTTGAGACCGGAACCCTGCATCTGGGGGCATCCCCCTCGGCGATTTCCGAACTGCTGGCCCCGGTGCTGTCCCGATTTCTGGAAGGTCGCCCCGGCGTCAGCTGCGTCCTGCATGACGACATCGCCGAAAAACTGGCGGGCATGGTGTCCGAGGGGCTTCTGGACATCGCCATCGCAGGGCGGGCGCATCATTCGGCCGATTTGCGGCAACGCCCGATCCTGCGCGATCCCATCGGGATCGCCTGCCCGTCGACCCATCCGTTCGCCAAGGTAAAAGGCGTGAGCCTGTCCGACATCCGGGCCGACGATCTGATCGGGCTGGACGACGAGACCGGATCGCACCAGCTTCTGGTCGGGTGTGACGCCATTCCGCGCGACTTTCTACAACCCCGGCTGAAGGCGCATTCGACGATTGCGCAGCTTTGCATGGTGCGGGCCGGGCTTGGCCTTGCCCTTCTGCCGCGCAATGCCGTGCTGCTGTTTCGTGATCCCGACATCTGCTTTGTGAGGGTCGAAGGGCTGGACCTCTGGCGCACGCTTTACCTTCTGGAACCGGCGCGCCGGCCCCTGACCGAAGCCGCCCGCGCCTTCGTTGAAACCCTGGAAGCCGAGGCCCCCAGCCTTCTGGCCAATGAACACCCCCCGACATAGGCACATATGATCATGACCGGACCCGACACGCCCCCCCTTCCCTTCACCTGCCGCAAATCGCCCGCCAGCGGTGCGGGCGGCGTGGTGGTGACGAACCACCCGCTTGGCTCGGCCGCCGGGCACGAGATACTGGCCGCGGGGGGCAATGCGGTGGATGCCGCCGTTGCCGCGCTTTTGACCCTGACCGTGGTCGAACCGATGATGGTCGGCATCGCGGGGGGCGGAGTGTCCCACCTGCGGCTGCCGGACGGGCGGCATATCGTCTATGACTGCCTGTCGCACGCTGGGGCGTCCGCGACGCCGGACATGTTCCGCCCGGTGTCAGACAACCTGCCGGATTACATGGAAACCGAAGGGCGCAAGAACCTTGTCGGCCCCGGTGCCGTGGCGGTGCCCGGCAATCTGGTTGGCTGGTGCACCATGCAAAAGGCGCATGGCGTCCTGCCCTTCGCCGACGTGATCGACCCTGCGATCCGGGCCGCGACCAAGGGGTTCCGCGTGACATCATATCTCAGCGGGACGATCCAGCGGCACGCGGAGGATCTGGCCGCCGATCCGGTGATTTCGGCGCTGTTCCTGCCGGGTGGGCAGGTGGCGCAACCCGGTCATGTGCTGGTGCAGTCCGACTATGCCGACAGCCTGCGCCTGATCGCGAAAGACGGCGCATCGGCCCTGCACGGCGGCGCTTTGGGTCAGGCGCTTGTGGATCGTCTGGGGGCCGAGGGCAGCGTTTCGATGGACGACCTGCGCAGCTATACCGCCCGCGAACGCGAGGCCATTTTCGGCACCTATCGCGGTTTTCAGATCGCAGGACCGCCCCCACCCGCCTCGTCCGGGGTGCATGTCACGCAAATGCTGAACATGCTGGAAAACTATGACCTGGCGGCGATGGGGTTTGACAACCCGGAACGGCTGCACCTGCTGGCCGACGTGATCCGCATCGGTTTCGAAGACCGCCGCGCGGCCTCGGGCGACCCGGATTTCGTCGATATCCCGGTCGAAAAACTGATCTCGAAACCCTATGCGGAAGAGTGTCGTGAGCGGATGCGTGACGTAGGGGGCGCAACGCCGGTAGCACCCGGCTATGAAAGCCAGAACACCACCCATATCACCGTGGCTGACAAGGACGGGATCGTGGTCTCGGCCACCCATACGATCAATGGCCTGTTCGGTGCGCGGTTCATGGTGCCGGGGACAGGGATCATTCCGAACAACTACATGTATAATTTCGACCCGCATCCGGGCAAGGCGCTGTCGACAGTGCCCGGCAAACGTGTGCCGACCTCGATGGCACCGATGATCGTCTTGAAGGATGGCGCGCTGCGGTTTGCCCTTGGCCTGCCCGGCGCGCTGCGGATTTTCCCGTCCGCCATGCAGGCCATCGTCAACATGATCGACTTCGACATGACGCCGCAACAGGCGGTCGAGGCGCCGCGCCTCTGGACCGAGGGCGCACATGTCGAACTGGAACCCGACTATGCCCATCACAAAGCCGCGCTTGAGGCGAAAGGGCACGAGGTTCAACTGGTCCCCCATATCGGCGGCGGCATGAACGCCATCGCCTTCCAGCCAGGCGGCCAGATGACCGGCGCGGCGTGCTGGCGAGCCGATGGCACAGTGTCGGCCCTTGGCGGCGGGCTGGCCGATGCCGGGGTGTCGTTTCACATTTAAGCCATGGGCTGAGAGGGCGAGACACGTGACATCAAAGGCAGATCCTTCACGCCATGCGGTACAACGAACGTCAGGGGCGCACGATCAGCGCCCCCAAGGTCTGTGCCAGTCAGTAGCCGCGCCCGGCGTCGGCAACATCCTTGCAGGTGCCCGTCGTCGCGAACTCTTTCAGGTTCTCCGCGATGATCCGCCCACCGGTTTCGGCGTCGATTTGCGAGGCGACATGCGGCGTCACGGTAATCGCCCGATGCGCCCAGAACGGGTGATCCGCCGGCAAAGGTTCCTGATGGAAGACGTCCAGCGTGGCCTGTTTGATCTGTCCGCTGTCCAGCGCGGCCAGCAAATCCTCATCCACCAGATGTGGCCCGCGGGCGCAATTAATGATGCACGCCTCTTTCGGCATCTTCGAAAACAGCTCGGCATTCAGGATGCCACGGGTGGACGCGGTCAGCGGAAGCAGGTTCACCACGATCTCGCACCCATCAAGAAAATCGGTCAACCCGGCCTCTCCGGCAAAGCAGGTCACGCCCTCGATCTCTTTCGCCGACTTCGACCAGCCGCGCGTGTTGAACCCAAGCCCGGCCAGCGTCTGTGCCGCCGCCGCCCCCAAATTGCCCAGCCCCATCACGCCAACCGTCCGGTTGGGCGCGACCGGCACAACGATGGCGTGCCAATCCGCTTCGGCCTGCGCCTGCAACTGGCGCGGCATGTCGCGGTGATGACGCAGGACGTGCAGCGCCACGTATTCGCGCATCCGCTGGGTCAGGTCGGTTCCAACGGTCCGAATGATGGGAACCCCTTGCGGAAGCTCGGTATCTTCAAGCACATGGTCAATCCCGGCCCCGATGGACACGATGGCCTTGAGGTTCGGAAAACGCGCCAGATCACCGGTGCGCGGGCGCCAGACGATACCGAAATCCACGGTTTCGGGGTCGGTGGCATCGTCCACCGACATGACGTCCCATCCCGGCAAAAGACCTTCAAGCATCTTGACCCACCATTGGGTCTTGTCTTCTAGCGGCAGGTAAACGGCGGCTCTCATCGGGATTTCCTTTTCTTCATATCAGGTGGCAACAGGATGAATTTCAAACAGTTGGAAGCGTTCTACTGGCTGAGCCAGATTCAGAACTATCGGCAGACCGCGCAGCGGCTGGGGCTGACGCAACCAGCGGTTTCGGCGCGCATCCAGTCGTTGGAAAGCGATCTGGGAAAGACGCTGATCGACCGCGACGCCCCGCGGTTTCGGCTGACGGACCAAGGCATGGAAATGGCCGAGTTCGCGTTGCAATTTCTGAACCTGCGCGAGGCGATGAACACCCGGCTTCTGGACAAACAAATGCAGCGCCTGTCGATCGGGCTGGCGGGCATGGCGTCGATGACCTGGGGGGCGGTTTTGACGCAACGGGTGCGGGCCGAGTTTCCCGAGATCATCCTTGATGTCTATTCCGGTTCCGATCTTCAGCTGAACCGCTTCGTCGATGCAGGCACCCTTGACCTCGCCTTCACAGCCAGCGGCGACCGCGTGCCGGAAGCCGATTTCACCACGAGTTTCGAGGTCGGCTGGGTGGCCCGCCCGGACCTTGTTGCGCCCGACCGGTTCCCGTTGACCGCCGATGATTTGCGCAACCTTCCGTTGGTGCTGTATCCCAAGACCTCGCCCCTGTGGAACCCGGTCGCCGAGTTCATCGACGAAATGCGGTCGCAACCCGCACCCCGTCATTATGGCAACTCGCTTGCCACGATCTGCGAGATGCTGCGCCTTGGATACGGCGCGTCCGCCCTGGCGCTGGCCGCGCTGGAACAAGAGCTTGAAACAGGGCATCTGCTTCACTTGCCCGTAACCGAGGAGATGCCGCAGCTGAACATGGCGTGCACCTATGTCAACCGGGCACGGCGCAAGCAGATCAAGCTTATTCTCGAACTGGCGCGCGACTGCGCGCAGTCCTGGTGTCGGGACCATTCGAAATACACCTCGTTTATCGACGGGGTCTGACGCCTATTGCGCCAGCTTTTCCTCGACCATGCCCGTTGCGCCGGACATCTGGCCCAGATGGGTGCCATCTGTGATCTTGGCCTCGTTGATGCGGCCACGTTCGGTCATCGCCTCGGCGCGTTCAAGCAGTTCGTCCAGATCTTCGGGGGCAATGAACAGGACGCCGGAATCGTCCGCCAACACGGCGTATCCCGGCAGAACCGCCGCACCGCCAATGCTGACCGGCACGTTGAACCCGCCGCCGGTGTTGTAAAGCCGCGTCGTCACCGGTGACGGTCCGCGCGACCACATGGCAAAGCCTTGCTCTTCGATCTCGGCCGTGTCGGTATGCGGCCCGTCCACGCAGCCGCCCTCCAATCCGATCATCGCGGCCATCCGGGTCACGCCACCGCCCCAACAAGCGTATTTGCGATCCCCCAGACGATCCACGGCCAGAAAATAACCCGGTCCGCACTGGCTTAGGCAATGATGCAGCAGGGTTGAATCCAGCCCCGGAATGGCCAGCGTCGCCACCGTCGCCGCGATCACCTTGCCCGGCAGAACCGACTGGATCGCGGGGGCTGCAAATCCGTAGTGATAGAAATGGCCGATCGTGGCTGTTTCAAGTTTCGCCAGACGATCCAGCTTATCCTGCGCGATCGGGGCAGGCATCGGGTTCATTTTATAGATGAGATTGCTCATGATTGGTCCTTATTTTGCACCCAGAACAAGATCGGGCAGGAAGGTTACGGTCTGCGGCACATAGGTCAGCAGGATCAGCACAGCGAAAAGCGGAAGCAGCATCGGCAGGACGGCCATCGTCACTTTCTCGAACCGCACCCGACCCACCTCGGCCACGATGTAAAGGCCGATGCCCATCGGCGGTGTGGCGATCCCGATCAGCAGGCCAAGCTGGATGATGATCCCAAAATGCACGCGGTCGATGCCATAAGCGTCGATCAGCGGCAGCAGGGTCGGCACCAGGATCAGCTTTGCCGGCACCCCTTCGACAACGCAGCCGACAAGGATGATGAAAACCAGAAGCAGCGCAAGGAACACGTTCTTGCTTTCGGTCAGCGAGAACACGATATCCGCCAGTTTCTGCGGTGTCTGGTCGATAGCCAAAAGCCACCCCATCGCGATGGAAAACGAGATAATGATCATGATCACCGCCGTCATCATCGCGGTGTCCGACAGGGCGCCGAAGAACCCCTTGACCGTCAGTTCGCGATACCAGATGCCGATGCCGATACAGTAAAGGCAGGCCAGCACCCCGGCTTCGGTCGCGGTGACAAAGCCGAACATGATCGACCCAAGAATGATCGCAGGCGCGACCAACGCCAGAAAGCCGTGTTTGGCGGTTCCCGTCACCTCGCGCACCGTGGCGCGGGGTTGGGTCGGGAAGTCCTGAAATTGCGCGCGGATACGGACGTAAATCATCAGGGACAGGCCAACCAGAACACCCGGGATCAACCCGGCCAGGAACATCCGTTCGATGGATTGCTGCGCCAGGAACGCGTAAAGCACCAGGCCGATGGATGGTGGGATCAACGGCCCGATGACCGACGACGCCACGGTGATGGCAGCCGCAAAATCGGGCTTGTAGCCGCGTTCGCGCATCGCCTTGATTTCTATCGCGCCCAGACCGGCGCAATCGGCCACGGCAGCGCCTGAAATCCCGGCAAAGATCATCGACGACAGGATGTTCACCTGCGCCAGACCTGCCTTCAGATGTCCCACCAGTGCATTGGCGAAATTGAAGATCCGTTCGGTCACGCCGGTGGCGTTCATCAGGTTGCCCGCCATGATGAAGAACGGCACGGCGGTCAGCGACGCCTTGTTCACCCCCTCAAGCATCTGCTGCGGGATGATCTGCATCGCGTTGGAAAAATCCGAGGTCAGGAAGGTCAGAACCGTCGCGGTTCCGATTGCAATCGAAATGGGCACGCGCAGCAGGATCAGCGCCAGGAACGACCCGAAAAGTATCCATGCCATGGGTTAAATCTCCGGGTGCAGCGAGGCTGAGTTTTCGGGCATCCCCGCGACCAGCTTGGCCAGATCAAGCACGGCGGTAAACGCCACCAGCGCCGTCGACAACATCAGGGGGAACGACAAGGCGATGCGGGGCAGCTCTTCGCCCGTGGGCAGGGTCGCGCCATCGTAAATCCCGGTCGAGGTCGCCAGCACCGCGGGCACCTGCATCAAAAGCACCCCGGCCACGGCCAGCGTCGCGAAGTCCGACACGATGCGGGTGAACGTCATGCCCCACATCCCCATCCGCTCGGCCAGAAAGTCGATCCGCACATCCTTGAGCCGCGCATACAGCGCGAAGAAGCCGAAGAAGCTGAGCCAGATGAAAAACACCATCGTCCAGGGCCACATCCAATAGGGCGCCAGGCCCATCGGACGCAGGATGATTGTCGCCGTGGTCAGGCCCAGCATCGCCAGAAGACAGATGTTGGACACCCACAGGAACGCACCACCCAGCGACCAGCTTATCCGGTCGAGTTTGTTGAGAACCCGCCGAAGCGGGCTCTCGGGAGAATACTCGAACGGGGTCACTGTGCCGTTGCCCGCGTCGCCGCGATGGTCTCAAGCAGACCCTCGGGAAGATTGCCCGCGGCGGCCTGCTCTTCGTAATAGCCCTTCATGGTGGCAACCAGCGGTCCGGTGTCCAGCACCGTGTATTCCGCGCCAGCTTCTTCCATCCGGGCGATGCTTTCGTCGGCCACGCTGAACATCAGTTCCTGCGACAAGGCACCGGCTTCGTCATAGGCCTTCAGCACGCCTTCGCGGGTGGCGTCGTCCAGGGCTTCGTAAGCCTGTACGTTCACCATGAAACCGATGGATTGCCAGTATTCGTCCATCCGCGCGATATAGGGCGCCACCTCGTTGAATCGCATCGATTCAACCAACGCAACCGGCGAGTTCACCGCTTGAACGATACCCTTGGAGATCGACTGATACACCTCGGTCCAAGGCAAGGTAATCACGTCGGTGCCGATGGCGTTCCAGGTTTCGATCGCGCTTTTGCTTTCGTGCATCCGCAGTTTCAGACCCTGATAATCGGCAGCCGTCTTGACCGGCACGTTCGATACCGTCACCCGGAACGGCCCGCGTAGAATGCGGGTCGGATCGCCCAATGGACGCACCCCCGCCTGCGCGGCGGCATTGTCGAACCAACCGGTGACAAGATCCGAGGCCATGAAGCGGACCCAGTGATCATAATCGTCAAACGCAAAGGGCGGCGAGGTCCAGTCCAGCGCCGGTTCCCATTTCTTCATATAGCTGAAACCTTCGGCGTAAATCTGAACGATATTGGCCTGAAGCTGCTCAAGAACCGCGTTTTCCTTGCCAAGCTGTTCGTTCGGATAGACGTCGATCTTCAACTCGCCATTGGTGTATTCTTCGGTCAGTTCCGCGAATTTCTCGAAGACCTGCCCTTCGGGGCTGTCTACCGGCATCTTTGTCGCCATGCGCCACGTGGTTTCGGCCTGTGCCGTCGCGGCCATTACCAGCAGCGTCGCGGCGGAAAGGGTAAGTGCTGTCAGTTTGTTCATGAAATCTCTCCTTGTCGGTGTGATGATCGACCGGGTTGGCCTCGGTTCGTCGTGAATTATGTCAGTGTCAGTCGTGAAGTCCCTTAGCGACGTAGTCGCGTACCAACCCCGCACCGATGGTCGCCAGTCGCTTGACCAACACCTCGCCGGTTTCAGCGGAACACAATGTCGGATCGCAGCCATAGGCGCCGGTCCCGGTCGCCTCCAGCGCCTCGATCGGCACCTGTATCCTCGCCCCGTCATAGGTGATCGTCGAAAAACCCGAGATGGGCAGACCCTTGATCGCGGCCCCTTCAGGTGCGGGGCGCACCAGGTCCGGGCGCAGGAGATCGGGATAGAAATGCAACCCGACCGAGGTCAGCGGATCGCCCCCGTGGCCCGAAGACTTTGCCGCCTTGTCCGCTCCGATCAGGGTCGATAGTTCGCCATAAGCCACCTGCCACAGATACATCGACGGCACGAAAAGTCCCGCCTTCTGACGCCATCGCAAGGCCACTTCGGTGATCGCCGGGACGTTGCCTCCATGGCCGTTGATGATCATCAGCTTGCGAATGCCGTGCCGGTTCAGGCAGGCGAACATGTCGTCCAGAATGCCGCACAGCGTGGTGTGGCTGATCGAGATGCCGCCATGGCTGGAATCGAAATAATCACGCCCGCCGAACGGGATCACCGGGGCCACGAAGGTTGCGATACCATCGACACGAGCGGCCTTGGCAATCTCGACCGCCATCAGGTCTGCGGCCATGTAATCGCCCATCGGGGCATGGATGCCCTGATCTTCCAGCGACCCCATGGGAAGCAGCACGACGGCGTCCCCGGTCAGATTCTGCCGCGCCTCTTCCGATGTCAGTTCGGCCATGCGGATTTTGTCTATCATCGGGGGCTCCCATCGTAACATGTCTTCTCTTCAGTTAACCCGGACAGGGGCGGACCTGTCCAATTCAAAGGGTTTTTGCCCCGATAGAGAAATTTTGCCATGGGGCGGGAGTGGTCGGTTCGCACAGCCCCGGTCAGGCGCTGAAACGGGTCAGCCTGAAGGGCGCGGGATCAACCAGCGTGCCCGCGCCGGTTGCCAGTTCGGCCGCCAGTTGCCCGGCCCCCGGACCAAGCCCGAAACCGTGGCCCGAAAAACCCGTGGCGATGACCAGTCCCGGCAATCCGGGCGCATGGTCGATGATGGGAACCCCGTCCGGGGTCGCGTCGATGATCGCCCCCCAGCTTTCGGCGATTTGCACGTTCTGCAAGGCCGGGAACACCTTCCCCACGTCGCGCAATGCCGCCTGCACCGACCGGTCTTGCGGCGCGGGGTCAAGCACGCGACAGCGTTCAAACGGCGTTTCCCGGTCATTCGACCAGCATCGCGGGGTGCGCAGCCCGTCGATCAGGCTTTGATCCAGCGTGAAGCCAAGCTCGTGCCTGTTATGCCAGATACCGGGCAGGAACTGCGGGATCTGGCGTGCAGCATCCAGTGTGATCTGCACCCGTGCACGTCCGCGTTGCGAAATCGTATAGCCGCCATCCATACGGGGGCGTATGCCAAACGCCCCGTTCCCCAGCGCATGTTCAGGGCCACCGGCCAAGGGCGCGGTGCGCAACACCGATGCCCGCACGCGGGTTTGCGGGATGTCGATGCCAAGATTGCCCAGAAACAGCCGTGACCACGCCCCCGCCGCCACGATCACCGCCTCGCAGCCGATCACGCCCCGCTCGGTGATCACCGATGATACGCGCCCGCCTTTGGTTTCCACACCCCGCACCGCGCACCCGGTCAGGACCGCACCGCCAGCCGCCTGCACCGCCCGCGCGATTGCAGGCGCCGCCAACGCCGGTTCGGCACGCCCGTCATCGAAGGCCATCAACCCTTCGGTGTCGCGCAGTCGCGATCCCGGAAAGCGCCCGGCCAGACCGGCGCGGTCCAGTCGAACGGTCTGCAACCCGAACCGGGTGGCATCGGCTTCGACCGTGGACAGCCATGTCTTTTCGCGATCACTTCGCGCGGCATAGACGATGCCCGAGCGCCGAAAGCCGACATCTTTGCCAACCCGCGCCGAAAGCCCGTCCCACAGGCGCAGGCTTTCGATGCCAAGGGGGTATTCGCTGACCGCACGGCCCATCCGCCGGACCCAGCCCCAGTTGCGGCTGGATTGTTCGCCCGCGATGCGCCCCTTTTCGATGACCGCCACACGCAGCCCCTGTTCCACCGCCCAAAGCGCGGCCGAGCATCCGATGATGCCGCCACCGATAACCACAAGGTCGACCGTATCGGGCAAACGCGGATCGCCCGCGACGGTGTCGACAAAGGGCCGCGTCATAATCCCGGCTCATACCGCCAGTTCACGACCAGTTCCGAAACGCTGGCGCTGTTTGGCAGGGTCACGATCTCGGCCACCAATCGGCCAAGATCCTCGGGCTGGGTGATCTCCTCGCGCGGCAGGTCATGGCGCAGGGTCATGTCCGTCGCGACGAAGCTGGGACAGATCGCGCAGGCGCGAACGCCCGCGTCCCACCCGGCACGGCGGGCGGCATGGGACAGCGCGACCGCTGCATGTTTGGTCATCTGATAACCCGCATTCAGCCCCAGAACCCGCTTGCCCGACAAGGACGCAAGCACGATCACCCGCCCCTGCCCCGCCCTGCACAGATGCGGCAGCGCGGCCCGTGTCAGGCGAAACGGCGCCTTGATGTTGATCGCCAGCAGCCGGTCCAGCGTGGCCTCCGTGTCCTCATCGTTGATCTGCTGATCCGGCATCAGTTCCAACGGCTCACTAATCCCGGCATTGTTCACCAGAACGTCGATACGACGGAACCGCGTCGCGACCGCGTCGACAAACACCCGCGCCGCCGCGGGGTCTTCTGCGTTATAGGGAACGACCAGCGGGTCCAGCGCTGCGATCTCGTCCGGCAATTTGTCGGGCTGCCGCACGCCCAGGGCCAACCGATACCCTCGCACGGCCAGCGACGTGGCAATGGCGGCCCCGATCCCACGGTTGCCGCCGGTGATCATGGCGACGGGCCGGTTCATGCCACACCTTCACGGTCAGGCTTGATGCAGGCGGCTTTCCACCCCTCGCCAATCTTGCGAAAATCCGGCACCTCAAGGGCGCAGGCATCTTCCGCCACCGGGCACCGGGTGCGAAACGGGCAACCGGATGGCGGGTTCGCGGGGCTTGGCAACTCGCCCGGCAGAATGTGATGCGCGCCGTCATCTGCCTTCGGATGCAGGCTGGGGGTCGAGGTCAGAAGCGCGCGGGTATAGGGATGCGCGGGCCGCGCAAAAACCTGATCCGCCGGCCCTTCTTCCACGATCCGGCCCAGATACATCACGACGATCTGGGTGCACAGATGGCGCACCACGTGCAGGTCATGGCTGATGAACAGCATGGCCAGGTTCAGGTCCTGCCGCAAATCGGCCAGCAGGTTCACCACCTGCGCCTGAATGGACACGTCAAGCGCGGATACCGGCTCGTCCGCCACGATAAAATCCGGTCGTGTCGACAGTGCGCGGGCGACCGCGATCCGCTGACGTTGCCCGCCCGAAAACTCGTGCGGTCTGCGGTCGACGGCGCTGCGCGGCAATCCGACCAGATCGAGCAACCGGTGCAATTCGGCCCCCACGGCAGCGGTTGGCGCCAGCTTGTGAATGCGCAATCCGTCTGCAATCTGCGCCCCGATGCTGCGCCGCGGATCAAGCGATCCGAACGGGTCCTGAAACACCATCTGCATCCGGCGCGACAACTGCCGGCGTTCAGCCGCGCTGAGTGTCGACAAATCCCGCCCGTCAAAGCGCGCTTTGCCCAGCGTCGGGCGATCAAGCCCCATCATCATGCGACCCAGCGTGGATTTTCCACACCCGGATTCACCCACGACACCAACGGTTTCTCCTGCGGCGATGGACAGGGTCACGTCGCGCACGGCCCAAACGTCACGCGCACGCCCCAGCAACCCATGTCGCATGGGGAAGTTTCGCCCAAGCCCATCGGCTTCGACCAGCGGCGCGTTGGTGACTGAACCGGTATCAAGCATCAGCAGACCTCCTGCCAGCGAATACAACGTGTCAACCTATCTGGCCCAGACGTTTCCATGGCTGGGGCCTGCGATGTGCAAACCGCAGTCGCGAAATCGCAGCGCGGCGCGAACCGGCAACCCGTGGGCATATCGTGCGGCGGCGGAACTGTTCCGCGAATGGCCTGCAACCGCTCGGCCCCGCCTTCGGGCACCGACGCGATCAATGCGGCGGTATAGGGATGGCACGGGTTCGAAAAGACCTGATCGACTGGGCCGGTCTCGACGACCTCGCCGGCATACATCACCACCACCCGATCCGCGATCTCGGCCACCACCGCCAGATCATGGGTCACGAAGATCAGCCCCATATCAGGCGTGTCGTCTTTCAGCTTGCGAAACAGGTCGAGGATCTGGGCCTGAATGGTGGGATCAAGCGCCGTGGTCGGTTCGTCCGCGATCAAAAGGCGTGCGTTGTTTGCCACCGCCAGCGCGATCATCGCCCGCTGCCGCTGCCCGCCGGACAGCTCGTGCGGATAGGCCCGCCGCCGCCGTTCGGGATCGGGAATGCCCACATGGCGCAACAACTCGACCACGCGGGTGTCGTTGGCCGAGGCATCGGTCGATCCCTGCGCGCGCAAGGCTTCGGCCAGCTGGTCGCCAATGCGATAGACCGGGTTCAGGGCGGCGATGGCATCCTGAAACACCATCGACAGTTCCGGGCCGCGCAGGGGGCGAAAGGCGGTTTCGTCCAGCTTGGCCAGGTCGATGACCGCGCCCGACCTTGTGCGGAACAACATCTCGCCCCGCGCCACTTTCAACGGATCGGGCAACAGCCCCATCGTCGCAAGGCTGGTCAGCGTCTTGCCCGACCCGCTTTCCCCGACCAAAGCGACGGTTTCGCCGGGCATCACGGTCAGCGTTGCCTGCCGCACCAACTCCAGCGGCTGCTCGGCACCGACGGTGATGGCCAGGTCACGAACCTCCAAAAGCGGGCCGTCATCGGTGGTCGTCAGCGGCTCGGGCGCCTCGGTGCGCGCCGGGCGGCGCAGCCAAAGCGCACCCCCCTTGGTCACGTGACGCGGGTCGAGTGCCGCCTGCAAGCGGTCACACAAAAGATTGAAGGTCAGGATCGTACCCGCCAGCGCCAGCGACGGCCAGACCAGCAACAGCGGCGCCACTTCCATCGCACCGCGCGCAGCCCGGATCATCAGGCCCCAGGACGGGGTGGGCGGGACCACACCCAGACCAAGAAAGCTCAGCCCGCTTTCGATCACCATGGCCGAGGCGACAACCAGCGACATCTGCACCAGAAGTGGCGGCAGCACGTTGGGCAGGATCGTCCGCCACAGGATCGTCAGCGGATGCGCACCCATCGAATGCTGGGCCGTCACGAAATCAAGCCCCCGCACCTGCAAGGTCGACGCATAAACCACCCGCGCATAGTTGGGCGTATAAAGCAGGGTCAGGGCAAGGATCAGCGGCCATGTCCCGGCGCCCAGAATTGTCACCACCAGAAGCGCCAGCAGTAGGGGTGGAAGGCACAGCAGAATCTCGGCGGCGCGGACGGTGAAGATCTCGACCACGCCGCGGAAATACCCGCCCAGAAGACCCAAAACCGTGCCGATCACCGCGGCAGAAAGGGCAGACCCGATGGCGATGAACAACGACGCCCGCCCGCCCCAGATCAGCCGCGCCAGCACATCCCGGCCAAAATCGTCCTGCCCCAGCCAATGCTTGGCGGTTGGTCCCTCGAACCGGTTCGGAATATCCATCGCCCGCACATCGTGCAGCGGCAGGATCGGGGCCAGGATCAGCACCGAAACGATCAAGAGCACAATCCCGCCCGGCAGCAGAAGTTTATGCGACGCGGCACTCATTTCGACACCAGCGAGATACGCGGGTCAAGCCAGGCGTTCACCACATCAACCACAAGGTTCAGAAACACGAACAGGACTGAAATCGTCATCACGATGCCTACCACTTCGGGATAATCGCGCGCGTCCACCGCGGCGACCAGATAGCCTGACAGGCCCGGCCAGTTGAACACGAATTCGACCAACACGGTGCCGCCGATCAGCGTGCCCATCTCAAGGCCCAGGATCGTCAGAACCGGGATCAGCGCGTTGCGCACCACGTGACAGCGCAGGATCGCGGTGCGGGTCAGACCTTTCGCGCGCGCCGTGCGCACGTGGTCACGTTCCAGCACCTCAAGCACCGAGGCGCGGGTCATCCGGGTGATCACCGCCCAAAGGCTCAGCGCGACCGTGCAGGCGGGCAAGAGCAGCAGTTTCAGATGTTGCGCCGGGTCTTCGGAAAACGGCACGAACCCCCCCGCTGGCAACCATTGCAAATGCTGGGCGAAAATCAGGATGGCAATCGAGCCGACCACGAAAACAGGGGTCGACAGCGCGACCGAGGACAGGAAGGACACGAAACTGTCCGCCCAGCCGCCGGTTCGGATCGCCGCCCAGGTGCCCAGCGGAACCCCGAAGGCGCTGGCGATCAGGGCAGCGGCGGCGATAACCTCAAGCGTGCGGGGCAGACGTTGCACGATCTGCCCCATCACGGGCGTGCCGTCGCGAAACGACGCGCCCAGATCGCCCGACAGCACGCCGGACAGATGGTCGAGATATTGTTGCCACAGCGGGGCATTCAGCCCCATCTTTTCACGCAGCGCGGCCACCGCCTGCGGGTCCGCCGCCACGCTGCCCTGACTCAGCAGAAGCTCGGCGGGATCGCCGGGGATCAGGTGCAGCAACAGAAAGACCAGCGTCACGACCGTCCAGACCAGGAAGATCGCGACGAGGCTGCGATATGCGATATATCTCAACATGGGTGCCGGATCAGCCGATCATGGTTTCTTCCAGCATGATGCCGGAATAGAAGGTCAGCTGACCGGGAAGGTTGGCAAACCCGGACACGTTTGACTGCATACCATAACCTTGCGCGCGCCATGCAAGACCGACCAGCGGCACGGTTTCCACGGCCACCTTCTCCAGCTCCTTGTAGATCGCCTTGCGTTCTTCGGTATCGAACGTGGCGCGTCCGCGTGCGAACAACTCGCTGATTTCGGGCGTCTTCATCTCGAAACTGCGTACGAAGCTGCCCGGCAGGTCGCCATCCAGCACATTGACAAGACCGTCGGGGTCGTTGTTGTCCGCCGTGGTGCCCATCACTGCCAGATCATACTGGCCTTCATTGCCTTTCTTGACCCGACTTGACCATTCCGGCAGGTCAAGCTGCACATTGATGCCCACCATCGACAGATAGGCCTGGCACACCTCGGCGGTGGACTGGTGCATCCCGTATTGCGCCGTCGACAGCATCACGCAGTCGAACCCGTCGGGATATCCCGCCTCGGCCAGAAGGGCCTTGGATTTCGCGGGATCATAGTTCCAGGCGTTTGCAAATTCCGGATTGAAGAACTCGGACGCATCGGCAATCGGCAAATGTTCCAGCGCGCCGCCCCGGTCATAAAATGCTGCGGCAACGATGTCTTCGCGCTTGATGGCATGGGCCACCGCCTGCCGCACTTTCGGATTGTCAAAGGGCGCCCGGCTGCCGTTGAAGGTCAGATACATGAACGGACCGTCCACCACGTCAAGCTTCAGGGCATCGTTGTTTTCAACCTGCTCCATCGCCTGCCACGGCACGTATTCCGCCAGATCGACATCGCCGGCCTCCAGCGCGGCAACCCGCAGGTTTTCATCGGCATAGACGATCGCCTCGACCCCCGCGAGCTTTGGCAGACCTTCCTTGTAATAGCCGTCGAACGCCTTCAGGCTGACCGACACGCCGCGTTCGATATTGTCCAGCATGAAGGGACCGGCCCCGATCTGGGTGTCTTTCGCCTCGCCCGTTTTCAGGATCGGCATGTGGTAATGCGCAAACCATCCCGGCAGGATCGCCAGCGGTTCTTCGGTAAAGATACGAACCGTTCGGTCATCGGGGGTTTCAACTTTCGTGATCAGCGCCAACTGCCCCTGACGGTAAGCAGCACTGTCCGGCTTGGCAACTTCTTCAATCGTCCACGCCACATCCGCGGCGGTGACGGGGGTTCCGTCATGCCATTTCGCTTCGCGCAGGTGGAAGGTCCAGACGCCCGCGTCGTCGACCTCCCAGCTTTCGGCCAGTTCGCCGCGCAACGTGCCCGTAGCATCATAGCTTAACAGGCCGCGGTGCATCATCAGCTTGATCGTGCCCGCCGCCGTCCCGGTCGAGGTCCACGCCTCGAAGCTGGGCGGGAAGGCGGACAGGGCAAAGCGCAATGTCGCACCGTCCTGTGCCATCAACGCCCTGGGGCCAAGAAAGGTCAGCCCCCCGGCGACACCCATGGTGGTAGAGATAAAGCTACGGCGATTCATTTTCGTCGTCATATCGTGACTCCTTGTTGGTATGTGACGGACTCTTGTCGGCCCTTGCGTTACGGTTTCTGCTGTCTATTCGGCGACAAGCCGGTCTTCATCGGGCACGCCGTATCCCCCACCGCCGGGGGTGATGACTTCCAGCCATTCACCGGCTTTCAGCATGCCTTGCCCCCGTTCAAATGCCTGTGTCCCGGGCGATGTCCTGAACCCGCCATGGCCGCCAGGTCCACCCCCCAGCAGCCCCCAAGACCGCGACAGGTTTCGGGAAATATCAACGCGCACCGTGCAATCCTCGGTCGCGCGATAGACCCGCCGCAATCCCATGCCGCCGCGAAATTTTCCTTCGCCTGCGGACCCGTCGACCAGTTCATAGCGTTCCAGAACCAGCGGGTATTCGACCTCCAGCGCCTCGACCGGCAGGTTCGACGTGTTGGTCGCATGCACATGCACCCCATCCAACCCGTCCGCATTCGGACGGGCGCCCCCACCGCCGCCGATGGTTTCCAGATAGACCCAATAGGTTCCGGCATCCGGCCCGCTTTGCCGCGTGCCGGAGAACAGCGCGACCGTGCAGGTCGAATTGGTGCTGGCCGACACCCGGTCGGGCGCGGCTTGTGCCAAGGCCCCAAGGATCAGGTCCGCCACACGCTGGCAGGTCTGCACCCGCCCGTTCACCGCCGCCGGATGTCGGCAGTTCAGGATCGACCCCTCGGGCGCGTTAACCGTGATCGGACGCGCCAGCCCGGCATTGGGCAGCACCGTCGGGTCCACCACGGACTTGATGATGTAATAAACCGTCGCCAACAGGGCGGTGCGGGTCATGTTGATGCCTGCGCGCACCTGATCGGGGGCTTCGAAATCCAGCGTGATCGCGTCGCCGTCGATCCGCACCGTCACCGCGAAGGGGATCGGGTCATCGAAATCCAGATTGTCGAACACATCCTCGAACCGCCATTCGCCATCGGGCAGCGCCGCGATCCCGGCGCGCATCTTGCGTTCCGCGTAATCCATCAGCGCCCGGCCCGACGCCTGCACCGTGCCAACGCCATAGCGGGCGCACAGCTCCTGGAACCGCCGGACGCCGACGCGGTTCGCCGCCATTTGCGCCCTAAGATCAGACAGCCGTTCGCGCGGCACCTGACAGTTCAGCAGGATCAGGTCCTGCACGTCCTTTTGCAACTCGCCCGCCCGATACAGGCGGATCGGCGGAATGCGCAGCCCTTCCTGATAGATATGCGCATGCGCGCGATCCACGAAATCGGAATGATGCGCCAGGTTCACCGTCCAGGCGACCAGTTCACCCTCAACGAAAATCGGCTCGGCCAGCACGATATCGGGCAAGTGGGTGCCGCCGCCCAGATAGGCGTCGTTGCCGACGAACACGTCGCCCGCACGAATGCCCGCCTCGTCGTGATGTTCCAGAACCGTCGGGATGAAATCAAGGAAACTGCCCAGATGCACCGGAATATGCTCGGCCTGACACAGGGTGCGGCCTTCACAATCGAACAGCGCGGTGGAACAGTCGCGCCGTTCCTTGATGTTGGTCGAATAGGACGCACGCACCAGCGCTTCGCCGGTTTCCTCGACGATCGAGGAGAGCGCCGCGCCAATCACCTCGACCGTGATCGGGTCCAGCGCCGTCATGGATGTGTCAGTCGGTCCGGTCATCACGAAAGCTCCAGAACAAGGTTGCCAGTCTCGTCAACACGGGCCGCCACACCCGGTGGCACCAGCGTCGTGGTGTCCATCTGCTCGACAATCGCCGGACCGTCGAAGCGCATGCCGGGCAACAGTCGATCGCGCAGATACAGCGCGGTTTCGGTAAAACTGCCGGTTTCGGGATACCAGGTTTGCCGCGATCCAATGATCGCCGGAGCTGCGTCGGATGGCCCAAGCGCCCGTTTCGGCAGGTCTGCCTTCTGGACCAACCCGATGGCTTCGGCCCGGAAGGTCACGCAGAAGATCCGTTCGTCCTCAACGGCAAAGCCGTAAAGCCGCGTGTGCGCCTCGGTGAAGCGGGCGCGAAGGGTGTCCAGCGTGGCCTGCGTCACCGGGCCGTCGGGCAGCGCAATCGATAATTCGTAATTCTGCCCCTCGTATCGCATATCAACGCGGCGAAGGGTCTGACGGCGATCAGGGGCAATCGCTTCACTGTCAAACCAGCCCTCAGCCTGCGCCGTGACCTGATCCGCCGCGGCGGCGATGCCGTCCAGCGTGTCATGCTCCAAGGGCAACAGCCGCGTGACCGGAAATTCGGCGCGCAGATCGGTCATCAGAAGCCCCATGGCGCACAGGGTGCCCGGCGCGGGCGGGATGATGACGCGCGGCATGCCCAGCTCCTGCGCCAGACGCACCGCATGTAACGGCCCGGCCCCGCCAAAAGCCATCAGCGCATAACGGCGCGGATCGTGCCCCCGCTGCACCGAAATCACCCGGATCGCCTTGGCCATGTTGGCCGTCACGACCGAGATGATGCCCTGCGCGGTTTCCATCGCATCCATGCCAAGCTGCTCGGCCATACGATCAATCGCCTGCAGCGCCAGATCGCGCCGGATCTCCATCCGGCCGCCCAGAAGATGGGTGGGGTTCAACCCCTGCAAGACGACATTGGCATCCGTCACCGTCGCCGCGTCACCGCCGCGCCCATAGCAGACCGGACCGGGATCGGCCCCGGCGCTTTCTGGTCCGACCTTCAGAAGCCCGCCACTGTCAATCCGCGCAATCGACCCGCCACCCGCGCCGACCGTGTGGATATCCAGCATCGGCGCCTTGATCGGATAGCCATGCACGCTGGCCTCGTTGGTGCGGGTCATCTGGCCCCCGGCCATCAACGCCACATCGGACGAGGTGCCGCCCATATCGAAGGTGATGATGTCCGCCTCACCGGCCGCAGCGCCGATGACCTGGGCGGCGACAACACCGGTCGACGGGCCGGACAAGACGGCGCGCACGGGCGTTTCCGCCGCGGCGTCGAACCGCACGACACCGCCATTCGATTGCGTCAGGTGGGGTGGAACCGTCAGACCCAGGTTTTCGAACCGGGGGGTCAGGCGGCGAATATACCGCTTCATGATCGGCCCGAGATAGGCGTTCACCGTGGTGGTCGACAACCGTTCGAACTCGCGGAACTCGGGGGCGATCTCGTGGCTCGTGCACAAAAAGACGTCGGGAAGCTCTTCTTCCAGAATGGCCCGCGCCTGTTGTTCGTGGGCAGGATTGACGAAGGAATAAAGGAAACAGATCGCCACCGCCTCGACCCCGTTGTCGCCCATCGCACGGGCGGCTTCGCGCACCGCATCCGTATCCAGCGCGGTTTCCACCGTGCCGTCATGCAGCAGACGCTCGGCCACCTCGAACCGCAGATCGCGGGGCACAAGGGTTTGCGGCTTGTCCGCGAAAATATCGTAAAGGTCGGGGCGTTTCTGGCGCCCGATTTCCAGCAGGTCGCGAAACCCCAAGGTGGTCAAAAGCCCTACTTTCGACCCGCGATGTGTGATCAGCGCGTTGGTGGCAACCGTGGTGCCATGGCCCAGATAATCAATTGCGCTGGCCGGATCACCATCGGGACTGGCATATTCGCGCATCCCCTCTTCGACCCCCCTGGCAATACCACGCGAGGGGTCATCGGGGGTCGAGGACACTTTCCAGACCGACATCTGGCCTGCCACCTCGTCGAACATGCAGACATCGGTGAATGTTCCACCGGAATCCACGCCGACCCGCCACCGTGCCTTGCCGCCTGCGTTCAAGATGCCATCCTTCATCGGCAAATATCCCATCGATCCCATTGTCCAAGTGATACGCATCGGGAATAGACGTTGTTGCTGAACCCCGAAGCGAACACTGATTCTCGGCAGTTCAATCGGACACCCACAGATGGCAAATCGTCCAATCTAAAACTTTTTTAAATACCAAGAATTTTTCTATCATTGCCAAATTGCAGCAAAGGTGAGCAGGTTTAGTGAATGTTATCAATCAGATAAGAGAGCCGATTGGCTGATCTAGGCGATCGCTGCGCGCGTGTTCTCTTCACATTTGGGCATAGCCTCTGGCGCTGTTGAAGCAACAAATTTGGACCGCGCGGTGTCAATCAGAGCTTTTCGAGGCATCGTACAGCAGGCCAGGAACGTCTGGGTTGCAGAGGCATAAGAGGCCGCGTTTGAAGCATCCATCCGCCGGACACCCTGGCGATCTCAAAAACTCGCCCGTCCAAGTTAGCAGAGAGATCTTCAATCTGCAGATCGACAGTGGCACTCTGCTCCACGACGTGCGCCTGGCCCTCCAGTTCGGGGTCGATGCGATCCTTTGCCATCTCTACGCCTGATGGAGCCGGAAGTATCGCGCCCGGTAGATGGCGAACCAAGTTGAGATCGACCAGCCGATCAAAGAGTCGCCACCCGGCGCGGTCCGGTAAGGGCAAGGTCGACGGCACGGCCGTGTCACGAGTCAGGAGCATCTCGACCGCGGACCCCTCCCCTTCGCCCGGGGGTTCGGTGTGACCGGTCTGAAAATCACTGCCCGGCATGCGAGGTCGATAGAGAGGCGCACGCCCTCGACCACCGATGAGACGAACGCTCGATGACAGGCGAGCCGTAGGTCTTCGCCTCACTTACGCAGGTTGGCACGTTTCAGGCCAGCCGTCAGCAGCGGCAGGAGGCGATCCCAACCAAGCTCCTGTGTCAGGGCCACGTCAGCGACGATCGGTGTCGGGATCTCCATACGCGCTGCATCGATCAACACCGCATCAAGCACGTGGCGGGTTGGCTCGACTCGAGGTCAACAGGGCTCGGCCCCGAGCTTTGACCGACACAGGCCTCTGCCATACATTGCACCGAGCGGTGACAGGCAAGGTCTGAGGCACGTCGTCCTGGCGAAACACAAGATGCAGATGCTGAGCGCCGCACCTGACTTAAAGGCCACAGTTTCAAGGGTTTCTGTGCGCATGGAGGTGACCCCAGATAGCAACTGAGGTAGGTTGCGTAGGTCGCTCGAGATGCTGGCCGGTTGATTTGTCGCGCCTCAACTCACATCTCCCACGGCGCTTTTTATCTAATCCAATGACAACAAGCGCCGCATACTGCAGAACGCAGTTATGTCCAATAAGCTTGCCTTATCGGACGTAAAAGAATAGGCTTCAGAAATGGCGCACAGTCTCATAAATAGCGGTACCAAATCAGCCTCCGAGGCTGAGATATCGAGCTCCGTGCCCCATGAAGCGCCGCAGGGTGACGAGCGCGACGAGAGAGGGTCTGCAAGTGGCGATGGGGTCGCCCTGCCCTCCCATCTAGCGGGCTCCGGCACGCTCGATCGCCTGGTCGACACAGCCCGCGACTATGCGAAGGCGTCGACGGCCGAGAACACCAACAAGGCCTATGCCGCCGACTGGAAACACTTCGGCCGCTGGTGCCGATTGAAAGGGACAGATCCCCTGCCCCCGTCGACCGAAATCATCGGGCTTTATCTGACCGACCTGGCCGCACCAACAGGTGGGGCCTCTTCGCAGTCGGCGTCCCGACCTCTGTCGGTCTCGACGATCGAGCGTCGCCTGTCGGGCCTCGCCTGGAACTATGCGCAGCGGGGCTTCGTCCTCGATCGCAAGAACCGCCACATCGCGACGGTGCTGGCCGGGATCAAGCGAAAGCACGCGCGCCCGCCTGTGCAGAAAGCGGCAATCCTGGCCGAGGACATCCTCGCGATGGTGGCCACTCTGCCCTTCGATCTCCGCGGTCTCCGGGACAGAGCGATCCTGCTCATCGGCTACGCCGGCGGGCTCCGGCGCTCCGAGATCGTCAGCCTTGACGTCCACAAGGACGACACCCCGGACAGCGGTGGCTGGATCGAGATCCTCGACGAAGGCGCCGCGCTGACGCTCAACGCCAAGACCGGCTGGCGTGAGGTCGAGATCGGCCGAGGGTCCAGCGACCAGACCTGCCCGGTCCGTGCGCTGGAACAATGGCTGCTCTTTGCAAAGATCGACCTCGGCCCCGTCTTCACCCGCACCTCCCGGGACGGCAAGACCGCCCTGCCCCACCGCCTCTCGGACAAACATGTCGCCCGCCTGATCAAGAAAACCGTCCTCGATGGCGGGCTACGCCCCGACCTGCCCGAAAAGGACCGGATCGCGCTGTTCTCCGGGCACAGCCTGCGCGCCGGATTGGCCAGCAGTGCGGAAGTCGACGAACGCTACGTGCAGAAGCAGCTTGGTCACGCCTCGGCCGAGATGACCCGCCGCTACCAGCGCCGACGCGACCGGTTCCGGGTGAACCTGACCAAGGCCGCGGGTCTCTGACCGGCTGCCTCATCATGCCGGCTGATGGATCGATAGACTCTGGAGATTGCGATGCAATAAGAGCCCTCGGCTCAGCACTTCCGAAAAATTGCATCAGCTGAGGTTGTCTGCGGATAGGCCCGCTCAGACCCGCCCCACCTCCGCCGACTTCCTGACTTGGGTTCATAAGAGCTTCTACGACGAGATGCCCGACGAGTTTCGGGTGGTCAAACGCGCGGATGGAGCGCAGGAGCCTAGCGTTCCGGGTCGTATGCGTCAGGCAGAAGACCCAGGAGTCGCGGTCGGCCGCCACCTGCCCCCTCATCCTCGCAGGTTGCGGCCTTCGTGGAAGATTTCGACAAATGGTTTCAGGTAGCGGCACGGTCTTCCAGCGGAAAGATAAATGCGATTACGTCTGCACATCATCGGTTAAACTACATCCACCCCTTCCCTGATGGCACTGGTCGCGTTGATGTCGCACACCATGGCGCTTGCCGCGAGAATCATTGGCTAGGGGCTCTGGCCGTGTGAGGAGAAAGTTCACAGCTGTGAACCTTGCAACCAGGGAGAAACCTCAGGACGGTTCACAACTGTGAACTCCTCAAGCCGCATCCCGTCGCATCAGCGCCATGACCATCGGCCCACAAGAGAACTCCCCGATAGCCGCTTTGGCCGACAAAGATCTCAAATACCCACCCGGTGATCGGATTTCCCCGAACCGTTCAAGCATCGCAACAACGACGACAGACGCTTCCTCGGGACCCATGTAGCGTTTCGCCTCATCCCAAGCGGACGGTGAGATTCCCATCATGGGCCTGACAATATCAGCGACCCTGACCAAGTCGTGCCAATGGCGCACGGGCTGTTCAGTATATGATTTGAATTCCTGGCAAGATGCGAGAACAAGTCCAAGCGGAATGTTCGGCATGAGTTGGTCTTCCGGTTCTCCCGGCGAATTACTTTCATCCTCAAGACGATTTACACCTACTCCAACGTCTGCATGTTCAAGCGCCTCGCCCCGCGCTTTTTCTAAGCGAGGTTCAAGATCATATAGGTCTTTATTTGAATTCTGATAGTGTTGCTCAGAAACGGCATCATTGGTGCTCATATTCTCTGCAATATTGCCCTCAAGAAGGTCACGCGCCTGATCTAAGGCAGCGCCCAAGGCCTCTTCGATCCGCTTGAGATCGGCCATCTCAAGCTTTCTGCGGAGGTCTCGGGCTGTGAGAGCGGCAAGATCGGAGAATTGATCCCAGAGGCCCAGCTCCGGACGAAGTGAGCGCCCGTACTCGGCCAGCCCTGCGAGGTCACGCCGCATGAGGCTCACAGTGGCACGTAGGCGCTTGTACCGCTCCTCGGCTGCCCGGACGGTCTCAGCGGCCTCACAAACCTCCTGGAAGCGTCGAACGAGCGGAGAGAGGTCGAACCCAAACGCAACCTTTTCGTCGCCGTAGCGGCGGGCATAGCGCTTCCCATTGGGGCTATCGCGCCGGACAACAAAGCCAGTCTGCACAAGGTTGGAGAGATGGCGCCGCATCGTGGAGCAGGGCATGCCGTTCAGGCGCTCGCAAATTGCCTTGTTGGACGGATGTACAATCAATTCGCTGTCATTGCCTCCGAGAATTGTCGCTTGGTGAAAGCTGACCAGCGCCTGAAGCACCGTCAAATCCCGGTCGGACAAGCCGAACGCGACTCGAGCGGCAGCGAGCTCCCTCAGGACCTCCCACTTGTTGGCGCCGGCTGGGGGCAGGTCTTCCTGGGTCGCTGCCTGATGTTTCAGGATGGCAGCATCTATCGTTCGCCGGAACGGCGTTACGGGCGTGTATTCCATTTTGTCATTCACAAAGACAAAAATCTCCGGCCCGCGAATCACTTTGGACTTGCGGAAAACGGCTCCAGACACTAGCTTGAAGGTGCTAGAAACAAGTTAGGGTCTCGTGGAGCGGTCGCTTTGCGGGGCCTTTTCTTTTGCCTGTTTGTGCCTCCTTTGTTGGTTTCTGCTCTTCCTCAGTCTTCCGAACGCTGTTGCCAGCGCTCGTGAAGCTCTTCAATCAGGTCATGCACTTCAGCCTCGATCCAGTCGGCGAAGGCTCCGCTTGCCAGTTCGATCGATACGCCCTTGGCGGTGCGTTTCACGCTTCCGCCTCGCTTGCCGCCGATCTTCAGCGGGACGCTGGAGGACGGGGCAGGGGAGGGGACCTTTGCAGGTTTGACTGCCTTCGCTACGGTCTTGGCGACCGCTTCGAACGCCTGGACAGATGGATCGTCCGCGGATACGGAATCATCCACAACTGTGGAATCGACACCCTTTCCACGCGCCTCCTCTGCAATCTGACTGAGGCGCTCGCGATCGAGGCCGTTCTCGTCGATAGCGCGGCCCAGTGCGTCCCAGCGAGGCCGACCGATGCCGTGGGCCGGCCCGATGGCGCGAACTAAATCAGAGCCGACGATGTCTACGATGGCGATGGCCATGGAGACCGCAGATTTCGTGACGGTCAAGATTTCGGCAACCTGTGATTGTGTTCCGAAGCCGGATGCCACGAGATCCTTGGCGAAAAGCGCCTTCTCAATGTAGGACAGATCACGTCGACCCATATTCTCGGAAATCTGCGCACGCAAAGCGCTGTCGTCATCCAGGTTGGTGACTAACGCGCGAACCTTGGTAACCTTATCGGACTGACGGATCGCCTCCAGCCTGCGTCGCCCATAGACCAAAAGGTAGCGATCATCTTCACCCGGCGCACGTCGCACGAGGATCGGAACAGTCTGACCGTTCGCCTCAATCGCATCGCGCAAATCCAGTACATCGGCCGGGTCAAGCCGGTCCGCCATACGCCCGTCTTCGATGCTCGCCGGGTCCAGTTCCCAAACATGATGGGAATCGACCGCGTCGCGGGCGGACCGAAGGGCGCGATTCGAGGTCATCATCGGTGTCACAGCACCTGTCTGAGGGGCAGGGGAGGGGGCCCCAGCTGCCGCGAGACTGTCCAGCATTGACATGCGCTTCTTCTTGCCACTGGTCATGTGCGCCCCCAGGTTTTCTGGATTAGGTCGGCGATCTCGTCATTCAGCGTATTCAGGCTCTCAATCGCGCGATCATAGGTGGAACGCGTGAACGCGCTGCGTTCCACTTCATAAAGTGTCTGCTTGGTCAGGCCCGCATCTGAGATGGCTGTGGACTTCAACATGGGCGAATTCAGCACGGCTTCGCCGTACATTGTTCGCAGGAAAGCCACGATGCGGTTCTGCGGCGCATCCTGCGGCTCGTAGCGGGTCAAAACATAGCGCATCCAGTCGTGAGACATGTCAGCGCCGCTCTCGGCGATCACGTCCATGAGGTCGGCTGTCATGCGGAGGAATTGCGACATGGACATCACATCGAGCATCTCTGGATGGATGGTCACCAGAACGCCCGTGGCCGCGGACAGGGCGGACATGGTCAGAAAGCCAAGCTGCGGAGGGCAATCTATGACGACCACGTCGTAGTCCTCATCGACCTGGGCCAGCGCCTCCTTCACGCGGAAGAAGAAAAGTCCGGCATTGCCCTGCGCCAGCGCGCGCGGGGTGTCGTGCTCGAACTCCATCAGTTCGAGGTTGCCGGGGATCAAGTCCAAATTGGGGATATAGGTCTTGCGGATGACCGACCGGATCGGCTCCGGGTCCTCATAGCGGATCGCATCGTAGAGAGTGCCGCCATCTTCGAGGTCCAATTCCGGCTGAACGCCGTGCAGCGCGGTGAAGGAAGCTTGTGGGTCAAGATCAATGCCCAGCACACGATATCCGCGCAGGGCAAGCCGTTGGGCGAGATGGGCAGAGGTTGTTGTTTTTCCGGACCCGCCCTTGAAATTCATCACGCCGATGACCTGAAGATGATCACCTTCTCGTCGTCCGGGAACGTAATCGCCCGGCTTGCGAGCGGTTTTTTCAAGGAGTACACGCAGCGCCTGGATATCCTGCGCCGAGTAAAGACGACGGTTGCCGGCGGTAAGCTCGGGTGAAGGCCCTTTGCCATCCAAGTTGAGTTTGCGAAGATAGGAATCGTTTACGCCGAGCAGCGCCGCAGCCTCACCAGAGGTGAATTTGCGCATGGTCTTCTCGGCATCGGGTGGAAACAGGCTCTCACGTTGCGAATGCAACTGGTTCGCCAGCCATTCCGAATGCTGGCGGATCACCGCGTTGAGATCCTCATGCACGAAGGTCCTGTTCATCTGCCCTCTCGTTTCCGAGACACTGCGTCTTTGGCGTGTTCACGGAAATTGACGTTTTTTGCCTCGTTTCCGTGACTATTGGCGCAAGAGCCGGATTCGCGCAAGGATTTTCCACATCTAGTGGGCGAACTCCGCTGAAACACAAGCCCATTTGGCTCCCCACAGAGTGGACGCGGCGAACTCCAAGATGAGCCACCGATGCAGACGGCCGTCCTTGCTCCACATTCCGGGCTGGTCAATGTCGCCTTCGCTGGCGTATGGGAGGACCAAATTGGACGCATTGTCCTTGCCTGTCGATCGTTTTGGATATACATTCTACGCTGTATATCCACTCCTGGGGAGAGCAAGATGCAAGTTGCCAAATGGGGGAATTCCCTGGCGGTCCGGCTGCCCGCGGATCTTGTGCGCGAACTCGGCCTGAAAGAGGGCGACCGGATCGACCTGGTAAAGGACGATGGGACTGTGCTTGTCCGGCGCCAGCCTCGAGCAGATGAAGTCCTGCGAGGACTGCGGCGCTTCCGGGGCAAACTGCCCAAAGACGCGCGCCTGAGCCGCGACGCCGCACATGAGCGCTGAGTTCGCAGACACGAATGTCATTCTCTACTTGCTTGACGACAGTCCCAAGGCGGACCGTGCCGAGGAAATCCTGGGGCAAGGGCCTCGGATCAGTGTCCAGGTCCTGAACGAGGCGCTTGTCAATTGTCGTAGGAAGACGGGGCTCAGCTGGGAGGACACCGGAGATTTTCTCGCCGGCATCCAGTCCTTGTGCGCGGTCGAGGACCTGACGGTCCAAACCCATCAGGTGGGCCGCGCCTTGGCGGAAAAGTACCAGCTCTCGGTTTATGACGCGATGATCGTGTCTGCCGCACTGATCGCGGGGTGCACGACATTGTGGAGCGAGGACATGCACGACGGACTGCTGGTGGAAGATCAGTTGCGCGTCGTCAATCCATTCTCCTGACACGTCGTGGCTGGGCTGTCTTCCAACAGTCCAAGTCGCTCGGCGCGTTCCAGCAGCATCCTCACGGAAGAAGGCTGCCAGCGTGCGCGTCCCCGCGGGGTGCGCTCGCGCATGGATTCCAGCCGGTCGCAGATCGCCTGCAGCGTGATGTCGGGATCTGCCCCTTTAATGGCAGCGATGATCGCGGGCAGGCGGTCATCGGTGTCGCGGCGCCCGGCGCGGCCCAGCACCTCGGCGGGCAGAAACCCGTCGCGCACATAGGCTTTCACGGCGCGCAGCAGGCGGCCTTGGGTCCAGCGCCGGTCATGGGGCAGGGGGCCATTGATGATCCGCAGCACGTCTTCCCAGGTGTCGCGTAGCCCTTAATTGGGTTCTGCCTCAATTTGTGTGGCGCAACTATCCTGAGCCTGTTACATTCAGGAGGGATAGTCGTGATTTCAAAAAAGCACTGGTCGCCCGGGAGCGACGTTTCGGTTCAAGGCGTTAAGCGACGTGATTCCGGCGGGTGGCTTGTATCCGGTGTTTTGGCACCGAGAGGCATCTGCCCAGATTGTGGTTTGCATTCTCGGCGTCGTCACGGGTGGCGGCAAAGGCGACTGCAGGATTTACCCGCACATGGCGCCAAGGTAACAATCGCACTCTGGGTCTGCAGGTGGCGATGTCCCGCTTCCACGTGCCCGCGGCGGACGTTTTCAGACTACACCTCGTCAATTGCGCGCCCATTTGCACGTCGAACTTCGCGTGCTGATGACATTGTCGGTCATCTGGGGCACGCCACGGGTGGACGGCCTGCCGAGCGGCTCTTGCGCCGTTTAGGCGTCGGTGTCAGCAATGACACGGTGCTGCGGCACCTCAAGCAGTGTGCGGAAAGCGCCGCCCCGCCGCCAACGGTCATTGGCATCGACGATTGGAGCTGGCGCAAGTCGCAGACTTACGGAACCATCATCGTCGATCTCGAGCGGCAGACCGTAATTGATATCCTTCCGGATCGGAGCGTTGAAAGCTGTGCGAGCTGGCTGCGGCAGCACCCTGAGATTGAAGTCATCAGTCGGGATCGTTGTGGCGCATATGCGAAGGCCGCACGTCAGGGTGCACCACAAGCCCTGCAGGTCGCAGACCGTTTCCATCTCGTCCAGAACCTGCGCCAGGCCATTGAAGAGCAGATGAATATGCATGGCCGCGCCACCGGGCGGGCGCTATTGTCAGATGCCGAAAACATCAGCACGGCCAATCATCTGCTGCGATCGCGTCTTGCTCATCGGAAATCACGTGAGGAGATTTTCCGAAACATCCATGCGCTTCGTGATCAAGGGCTGTCTTGTAGCGAAATTGGACGGCGGACCGGCTTCCCGCGTCGTAGTGTGGCGAAGTGGTTGAACTCCGACTCGCCACCAGACCGCCGCCGAGCTGCATTGAAGCCCACGTCGCCGTGGTACTTTGAGGGCTCACTGGCCGATCTCTGGAAACAGGGTATCCGGTCCGGCCAGGAATTATTGATCGAAATTCAACGCCATGGCTATGAGGGCAGCTTGTCTCATTTGCAACGTCTGCTGGCCGGATGGCGAAGGGATGAACAAACCGCTCTAGCAGGCCCGACCGACACGCCGCTGCCCTTGGCGCCTGTGCGGGACCCGCAAACCGGCCACGCCATTTCGCCGGTTGTCGCAGCGGCGCTCTGTATCAAGCCGCGACGCAAATTGACCGCAGACCAGGCCCAAAAGGTAGATGCATTGAAGGCCGGATCGCCAAGCTTTGCCACGATGCGGAGCCTTGCCATGCGGTTTCAGGGCATTTTGCGCGGCGACCAGTCCGCCCCGCTAGACGCATGGATCGATCTGGCCATTGAGACTGGCATCCCACCAATCATGCGCTTTGCCCGCACGCTGCACCGCGATATCGAGGCCGTGCGCAATGCCATCGAACTTCCGTGGAGCAACGGTCAAGCTGAGGGCCAAATCAATCGCCTGAAGACCCTCAAACGCGCAATGTACGGTCGCGCCGGACCAGAACTCCTCAGAGCCCGAATGCTTCCGCTGCGCCACACAGATTGAGGCAGAACCGATTTAAGGGCAACGCGACACCTGAATAACGCGCTGAATTCGGCACGCAGCCTGAAGATGGCTTTGCCAGCGACCGCGCAGGCGCAGGAGCTTTTCAACGCCTGCGCCGGGCTTGGCCATGGCGAGTTGGACCACTCCGCCCTTGTCCGGGCCATCGAATCGCTGGCCGGTCACAAAATCGGGGCTTGAAGACCACACAACGGATAAAGATGGCAGGCTTACCCGACATGTCCGCGCGAATGGTACTGCGGCAATTGATGGATGCAGCCATTTCTGCAGCGAATTCTGCGGATGTGCTTGCGGATCATCTGCCGGAAAGACCGAAGGCTAGGCGTCTCAAAGCGAGCCGCTTGACCACCAAGTTTTGCCCACTCCCGCCAAGGCGCGCTGCGCCCCAGGAAAAGGCCTGACACTTGGACGCGTTAGATCGTATTATGCCTGCCAAGGCGATAGCCCGCCAAAACCGGGTCTACCCACACATGGGTGACCGCCCCCGTGACACGCCAAATCGGACATGGCCATCGGCCAAAGAAAACTACCTCGATCGATTGGCAAGACCTTCGGTCCAAGCTGTCAATAGTATCGCCGCGGATTGCGCTCCTGGATCGACATGTCCCAGAACGCGCTCACCGAGCTTCTGCGACCTTCCCTTCGAACTCATCATACCGGCCGTTTTGGCTGCGCCCGCTCGCGCGGCTTGGCTGGCAGCGCGGAGGCAGTGCATGGTCGATGCGCCGTCGCGCGCACACGCGAATGCGGCGTCAGCGGCAGGACGCCAGACGTCGAGCATGGTTTTCTCGCCAGGTTTGGTCTGTCCACGCTTCGCGATGCCCCGGGCCAGCCCATCGAGCCATTTGGCCACCGACATTGCATCCAGATTCAGCCGGTCGGAAACGGCCTGCCCAGCGGACTGAAAACCGGACGCGTAAAGAGGCCCGGCGGATGCGCCGACAGCTTCAAGGAAAACTTCGGAGATCCAGTCGCAGAGTTCGGTGATCGTCACCTCGGGCCCCTCCTCGGTAAGCGCGTCCAGAACCGCCTTCCAACCGATTTCCATCGTGACTCCATGGTCCCCGTCGCCGATCTTTCCGTCGAGCGCGCAGAGCTCGTCGCGTGCGGCGAAGATCGCCTTGGCGCCAGCCTGCATCATCCCGCGAAACGCATCTGGCCCGATGTCGCCCTCGGTTCTCAAGGTTTCGCGGTCGATGGACTGCGAACCGCGTGGGGCTACCCTGATGCGTGAGCGGTCGGGACGTGTGGCTGTGGACCTTTCCGATTGCCCGACCCGAAGCGCAGGTGTCTCGCAAGGATAATCCAGCCAGCCCAGAAGGTCCGGATCCAGCCGCATCAGGGTGATCGATGCGCCCTCCATATCCAGCGACGTGCAATATTCCCCCACCCAACTCTTGTGGATGTCGATCTGCTTGTCGGAGAGGACGGTCGCAACGCGCCGGTGCAAGAGATAGAGCTCCAGAAGCGACGTCGATCCCAACCCGTTCACAAGCACAGCGACGCGGTCGCCGGCGGCAAGCTCCAGTTCATCCATGATCGGCGCCAGCAGGCGGTCGGCGACAGCATCGGCGCTTTCGGCCGGGCCTCGCTCGATGCCGGGTTCGCCGTGGATGCCCATGCCGATTTCCATTTCCCCCACGGGCAATTCGAAATTGGGGCGCCCGGTCTGCGGCAACACGCAAGCCGAAAGGGCCACGCCCATCGTCCTGGTCGCCGCATTGGCCCGTGTCGCGGCGGCCTCGACTTCGGCCAAGCTCGCCCCCTGGTCCGCGGCGGCGCCGGCGACTTTAAACACGAAGAAGTCCCCGGCTATCCCGCGTCTCTCATCGGTCTTGTCCGGCGGTGCCGAGGCAATGTCATCGGTCACGACAAAGGACTTCGCGGAGATGCCGTGTTCGGCTAGGCCCTCTGCCGCCATGCCGAAGTTCATCACGTCTCCGGTGTAGTTGCCGTAGAGAAACAGGACGCCCTCACCGCCATCGGCGGCGAACGCGGCGTCCATGATCTGCGCCGGTGAGGGTGAGGCAAAGATATTGCCCAGCGGTGCGGCGTCCGCCAGGCCTTTGCCGACGTAGCCTGCAAATGCAGGTTCATGGCCGGAACCGCCGCCGACGACGATGCCCACCTTGCCGTCTCGGGGACCACTTCGCGCGACGATGGCCCGCCCGGTGTCACCCTCGATACAAAGCAGGTCGGGATGCGCCAAGATCATGCCTTCGACGAGATCTTCAATCAGCCGGTCGGGGTGGTTGATCAGCTTGCGGTGATTTTCCGCCATCTTGCGAGCTCCTCTCTCTGTCGCCCTCAAAGTCTAGGTGGACGCCGTGTCGGTTAGCAAGATAAGCCGAGACCGCGTCCAGTTCCGCTTGTTCGCGCTCGGCGGACCAATCTAGTGCCCCCCCCGCGACGGACGCGATGCGGCGGCACAGGGACGGAGTGAGTTGTCCGCTGATCGCAAGTGGCGTCCGGCGCAACAGTATGTCTGACAGATGCACAACGGACTCGTTCCGCGCGATCCAGTCTATCTCGGGTTCGGTATATTCGGGCGCATCGACAAGGTCGGTCGGCTTCGGTCCTACATGCGCTGCAATGTCCCTGGCCGTCGTGCCGTAGCGCTCCAGCAGCGTCGCGACGCGCTTGCCTAGGGCGCCCGTGGCCTGAGCGGTCGCGGTGACCCACGCAGCGCGTGCGTCTTCCGTGCGCGGCATGTCACGCCCGCCGCCGATCGGCATGTCGTCGGTCGCGCGCCGCCGCGGCTGGCCCAGTTCGGCCAGCACCGTGTCGCTGACCTCGGCGGAAAACGCGCGGAACGTGGTCCATTTGCCGCCGACCAGGGAGATCACCGGGAAGGGCCGATCCGGCGTCGCCGCTGCCCTTGGTGCAGAATGATCGCGGCTGATGAGGCCCGGGGCCACGCCCTCGGAATTCGGCAGCGGGCGGATGCCGGCATAGGCAAAGACGATCTGATCGCGGTCAAACGCCAGACCCGGCAGGAGATCGCGCAGGCTTTGCAGGAAATACGCGGTTTCGGCGGCAGTGCAGAACGCGGCATCAGGGTCGTCGGCGGGAATATCGGTGGACCCGACCAGCGCCCGCCCCTGGAACGGCACGACCAGAAGAATGCGCCCGTCGTCGGCCTCGAAATACAGCATCCGGCCCTGCAACTGGCGCAGCAATTCCGGGTGATCGAGCAGAATATGAGCGCCCTTGGTGCCGCCGATCAGGCGGGTGTCGAGACCAAGCCGCGCGTTCACTTGGTCGATCCAGGGACCGGCAGCGTTGACCACCATGCGCGCCTGCACGCGCCGCTCTGACCCGTCGGGAAGAGACAGCGTGATGGCGCCGTCCTGCCTCCCGGTCACAGCGCACCAGTTCAGCGCCTCCGCATCGGGAGACATTTCAAGACCGTCCTGCACCAGTTCCAGCACCAGCCGTTCCGGCGCGGTCACGGCGGCGTCGTAATACGTGCCAAGCGCCTTGATCCGGGTCGTCAGGGCCGGAATATCGGCCAATGCACGGCGCCGCCCGATCATCCGGTGTTTCGGCATTTGCCGTGCCCGCGCGCCATAGAAGTCGTACATCGCCAGACCGGCCTTCACCAGAAGCGCGCCACGGCTGCGCGGGGCCGCTGTCGATCCCAGCAACGTGCGCAGTGCCGCGGTGACGCCCTTGGTCCAGGACAGGATCGGGATCGCTGTGGGCAACGGTCTGACGAGATGCGCGGCGTTCTTCAGCAAGAGATTGCGTTCATAGGTCGACTCGGACACCAGCCGCAATTCGCCGGTCTCCAAGTATTTCAGCCCGCCGTGGATCAGGCGAGACGGTGCGGCGCTGGTGCCGGATCCGAAATCGCCCTTGTCGACGATCAGGCACTTGAGGCCTTGGGCGCAGAGATCGCGGAACACGCCCGCACCATTGATCCCGGCACCGATGATGACGACGTCGAAATCATCGCCCGGGGTGTCAGGCATCAGGCGCCCTCCGGCCAAGCGCTTCAAGCGCGTTCAGTTGGTCCCATGTCCGGGTAAGGGAACTCGCGACATCGCGATACACCCGAAAGCGGTGCGCGTAATGGGCGGCGCGGTCGGGCGAGGGGAGATAGGTCGTGGCCGAGCCGTCGATATCGCGCGGATCGGCATCGAACCGGGCAAAGGCACCGACAGCGGCCCCTGCACAGAGCGCCGCGCCCCAGGCGGCAGCCTCGTCGGTGTCCGTCACGGTGACCGGCATGTCGAGGATATCCGCAAAGAGCCGCGCCACGGTGGGATTGCGCGAGGCGCCGCCGGTCAGGCGGGCTTCGGTCAGGCCAAAGCTGTCGCGCAACACGTCGACGTGTTCGCGGTGATTGAAGGCGACGCCTTCCAGCAGGGCGGCCAGCATATCGCCGCGCCCGTGCCAGCCGCGCAGGCCCAGAAACCCCGCACTGGGCGCGGCACCCATGGGCGAGCCAAAGAGGTATGGATGATACAGGACCGACGAGGGGCGCGCCAATGCGGCATCGATCTCGGGGCCAAGGCGTTCGTGGATGGCAGCCCCGTCGGTCGCCCGCTCCGCTGCGCAAAGAGTGTCGAGAAACCAGTCGTAATTCGTGGCCGAGGCAGGCGAGATCGCCATGTTGTTCCACTGGCCCGGTTCTACGGCGCTCCGACAGAACCAGCGGGCGTCGATATGGGGGGCGTCAGAGACGCATTCGTTGATCGAATAGGTGCCCGCAACGATGCCCGCAACACCGGGCCGATGCGCACCGATCCCGAGCGCCGATGCCGTCACGTCATGCAGTCCGGCGGCCACGGGCGTGCCCTCGGCCAACCCCGTGGCGCGGGCCGCTTGCGGGGAGATCGCACCGACAATTTCGGCGGAAAGCGCGACTTCCGCCAAGGCTGGCTTCAGGTCGGAGAGGCCGAAGATGGCGAGCGCTTCAGTGGAGTATGACTGGCTGTGGGTTTCTGTGAAGGAGGTGCTGGCCTCGGTGCGGTCGGTGCCGATCCGCCCGCTCAGGCAATGGCAGAGCCAGTCCTTGCAGGACAGGACATGCCCGATCCGGGCAAAGCGGTGGGGTTCCTCGCGCTTTATCCAGGCCAGCAAGGCGGAGGGGGCGGAGACATGCGGCACCTGTCCAGTCAGTTCTAGCGCCGCAGCGTTTGTGCCATCGCTCTGCCAGTTCTCGATAATCTCCATCGCCCGGCTGTCCAGCGACAAAATACCCGGCCCCAGAGGTGTGCCCTCCCTGTCAAGCAGGTAGAGCCCGTCGCCATGTGCTGTCGCGGCGACGGCAATGATCCGGGTGGGGTCCGTGCGGCTGGTCTCCAAAACGTCGCGGATCGCGGCTGTGGTCTGCTGCCACAGTTCCGCCATATCGCGTTCGACATGGCGCGCCGCGGGTTTCAGTTGCGGCACGTTGCGTCGGCTGACCGCGATCTGGGCGCCTTCGAGATCGAAGAGTACCGCCTTGGTGACGGTCAACCCGTTGTCGATTGCGAGGATCCTGTCCATGCCGTGCCTGCGCTAGGATCGGGTGTTGTCCGGAACCCCGTGGGAGGCCGGGGTTCCGGGGCTGGGCCTGTGGCGTCGCTGAGCGTGCTCAGGCCTTGTTATACTTCGCATCGACCTCGTTGATCGCGTTTACGTTCCCGGCCGAGCGGCCCTCGGGATCGAAGGCGGTCGACAGGAAGGCGTCGGCGATGTCCTTGGCCAGTTCCGGCCCGATGACGCGCGCGCCCATGGTGATGATCTGCGCGTTGTTCGAGGTCGAGGCCTTGGCCGCCGAGTACGTGTCGTGGCACTGCGCGGCGCGGATGCCGGGGATCTTGTTGGCGGACATCGCGACGCCAATGCCGGTGCCGCAGATCAGGATGGCGCGGTCGTAGCCACCCGCCATCACCGCGCTTGCCACGCGGTCCGAGAGGTTTGCGTAGAACGGATCCGGCCCGTCACTGGTGCGCGAGATCTCGGCGACCTCGTGCTTGTCGTTCAGGTGGTCGGCGAGAATCTTGGCAAGGCCTTCGCCGGCGCTATCGCCTGCAACTGCGATTTTCATGTCGTTTTCCTTTCGGGGTCAGAGGGCTGCGGCGCATTTGGCAAGGATGTCGAGGTAGCCCGCGACATTCCAGGCCGAGCGCCCGATGAAGAGCCCGTCAATATACGGGCACTGGATGAGTTCTTCGCAATTGCCGGGATTGACCGAACCGCCGTAGAGGCAGGGCACGCGGCGCCCCAGCACGGTTTCGGCAACTGCGATGATCTCACCCTGCCGGTCGTCGGCATAGTCCGAGGTGGCGGGGATGCCGTTCTCGCCGATTGCCCAGACAGGTTCGTAAGCCAGCAGGATCGGCGCGGACTTCTGGCTGTCGTCCAGCTTGCCCAGAGCACCGTGCACCTGTGCCTTCAGCACCTCCCGCGCGCGGCCGCCTTCGCGTTCTTCCAGCGTCTCGCCGATGCAGATCAGCGGGATAAGGCCGTGGCGCACAGCGGCCTCGGTCTTCAGGCCCACGGTCTCGTCAGTCTCTCCGAAATGCTCGCGGCGCTCAGAATGGCCCAGTTCGACAATATCCAGCCCGCAATCTGTCAGCATCAGGGGCGAAACCTCGCCGGTCCACGCGCCCTGGTCGGCCCAGTGCATGTTTTGCGCGCCGACCTTGACCGAGCATTCTGAAAGGATCTGCTTGGTCTCGCGGACAGCGGTAAACGGCGGGATCACGAAGCGCTGGATTCGCGGGTCGCGCTCGATGTCCGCCGCGGCAAGGGCCTCGGCAAAGGCCTGAGCTTCGGCCAGGGTCTTGTTCATTTTCCAACTGGTTCCGATCCAGTATTCCGTCTGGGTCATGCAGGTGCCTTTTCAGTGTCAGCCAGGGTCAGTGTCAGCCCCGCGCGGTCGAGTGCTGCGCGTGCTCCGGGGGCGGGGGCGGTATCGGTGATGATGTGGTCAAAATCCGCCAGCGCAGCGAGCCGGTGCAGGGCCGCGCGGCCAAAGCGCGCGTGATTGACCAGCAGGACACGGACGGCGCCCTGTTCCATCATCGCCTGCTTGGCGCGCACCACGCTGTCGTCCATGTGAAAGACTTCGAGCCCCGACACGGCAGGCGATGAGATGAAGGCGATGTCCGCCCTGAGCCCCGCAAGGGCGTCCTCGGTCACTTTACCCAGATATGCATTGAACTTGGCGGAATAAACCCCGCCAAGCGCAATCAAGGTGATGCCGGCCTCTGCTCTGAGCGCGTCGATCACCGCCGCGTTGTTGGATATGACCGTGAGCGGGCGCTTCGCGACCAGCAATTTGCCCAAGATTGCGGCCATGGAGCCGTCGTTGATCATCACGCTCATGCCCGGTTCCACAAGACTGAGCGCGGCCTCGGCCATGGCGGTCTTGGCCGCGCTGTCCTGGCGTTCGCGGAACCGGAAATCGCTTTCGAACTGGGTGCCCGAACGGATCGTCGCGCCGCCGCGGATCTTGCGCAAAAGGCCCGCGGTTTCGAGATCGTCGAGATCGCGGTGAATGGTCATGCGCGACACCTGAAAGCGGTCCGACAGGCTGTCGAGATCGACTTCGCCCTCGGCCACCAGCAGATCCATGATCGCTCGTTGTCTGTCGTCGCGCTTCACCAGAAGTCCTCCTTTTCGTAACATCTCATATCACATATCTCACGTCAATGATGTTATTTTGAGGTTTCCTGTTGTGATAATTTGCTGGTTGGGCTACCAAGTCGCCACATCAGGAGGACCACATGCCCAAAGATTCGCTCCCCCCGCAGATCGCCGAAAAAGCAGACCGCGACCACGAGGGTTTCGCGCTGGCCAATTGTATCCGCGCGCTGTCCATCGACGCGGTTGAAGCCGCGCAATCCGGCCATCCAGGCGCACCGATGGGCATGGCCGATGCGGCCACCGCGCTGTTCCGCGATCACCTGAAATTTGACGCCTCCGCTCCCGACTGGCCCGACCGTGACCGGGTCGTGCTGTCCAACGGCCATGCTTCGATGCTGCTCTATTCCCTGCTGCATCTGACCGGATACGCCGACATGACGCTGGACCAGATCCGCAACTTCCGCCAATTGGGCGCGAAAACCGCCGGACACCCGGAATACGGCCATGCCAAGGGTATCGAGACGACAACCGGCCCGCTGGGGCAGGGCATTGCCAGCGCTGTCGGCATGGCAATGGCGGAAAGCGCACTGGCGGCGGAATTTGGCGCCGACCTCGTGGATCACCACATCTATGTCTTTCTCGGTGACGGCTGCTTGCAGGAAGGCATCGGGCAGGAAGCGATTTCGCTGGCAGGCCACCTGGGTCTGGGCAAGCTGATCGTGCTCTACGACGACAACCAGATCACCATCGACGGCCCGACCTCTGTATCGTTCTCCGACGATGTCCCGGCGCGACTGGCCGCCTGTGGCTGGCACGTGCTTGGCTGCGACGGTCATGACATTCCTGCGATCAGCCGGGCGATTGCCGAGGCGAAAGCGGAAACCGGCAAGCCGACGCTGATCGCCATGAAAACCGTGATCGGCTTCGGGGCACCGAACAAGGCAGGCACGGCCTCTGTCCATGGCGCGCCGCTGGGCGCGGAAGAGGCCGCCGCGGCCAAGGCTGCGCTGGGCTGGGATGCCGCGCCGTTCGAGATCCCGGCAAATCTTGCAGCGGACTGGCGGGCCATCGGAGCGAAAGGTGGGCAGGCGCGTGAAGAATGGGAGGCCCGGCTGGACGGTTCCCCGCAGGCCGCGGAATTCAACCGCCGCATGGCACGCGTCTTGCCCGAGGGCTATGACGCCGCCGTCAAGACCGCCCGCGCCGCCTTGTTCGAGACGCCACAGAAGGTGGCAACCCGCAAGGCAAGCCAGATGGCGCTGGCCGCGTTGGCCCCCGCGCTGCCAGAGCTGATCGGCGGGTCCGCGGACCTGACCGGATCGAACCTGACACGGGTTCCGGCGGTGGACAGCCAGTTCTCGGCGGACGCACCGGGGCGTTATGTCGGCTACGGCGTGCGCGAATTCGGCATGGCCGCGGCGATGAACGGGATGAGCACCCACGGCGGGCTGATCCCCTATGGCGGCACCTTCCTGGTGTTCTCCGACTATGCGCGCAACGCGATCCGCCTATCGGCGCTGATGGGCGTGGGCACGGTCTATGTGATGACCCACGACAGCATCGGACTGGGCGAGGACGGCCCGACCCACCAGCCGGTCGAGCACCTGGCGTCGCTGCGGGCAATCCCGAACCTCTTCACTTTCCGCCCCGCGGACGCGGTCGAAACGCTGGAATGCTGGGACATCGCAATCCGGTCGCGCGGCACACCGTCGCTGCTGGCGCTCAGCCGCCAGAGCGTGCCGCAACTCAGGCTGGAGGAAACCGGCGAGAACCTCAGCGGCCGGGGCGCCTATGTGATCCGGCACTTCGGCGAGGTCCGCGACCTGACGCTTCTGGCCACCGGAACCGAGGTCAGCCTGGCGGTCGAGGCCGCCGAAGCGCTTGCGGACCGCGGCCTTGCCGTGGCGGTCGTGTCGATGCCCAGTTGGGAGCTTTTCCAGGCACAGTCCCGCGACTACCGCGACAGCGTCCTGGGCAGTGCCCCGCGCATCGCGGTCGAGGCGGCGGGCAAGTTCGGCTGGACCCGCTATGTCGACGGCGAAGACGACGTGATCGGCCTGGAAGGCTTCGGCGCCTCGGGCCCGGCGGAGGACCTGTATCAGACCTTCGGCATCACCCGTGAGGCCATCATCGCACGGGCGGAAGCCTTGGTCGAACGGGAGGCGTGCCAATGACGGCACCGCTGATCCTTGCGCAGGATGGCCCGATTTCGGCACCGGCGCTGACGCAACACCTGGCCCGATGGGCCGGACAGGACGACAGCCGACACGCGCTGGCGGCATTGCTGACGGCCCTGGCCGAAGGCAGCATTCCCCTGGCGGGCCGCCTGGCGCAGGGCCATCTGACCGGCGATCCGACCACCGTGCTGGGCATCAACGATTCCGGCGACAAGCAGAAGGCGCTGGACATGGCGGCCCACGACCATTTTGTGGCGCTCCTGCGCGGGTTTTCGGTCGCACGCATCCTGTCGGAAGAGTCCGACACGGTGATCGAGCTGGACCCAACCGGCCGGTTCGACGTAGCGATGGACCCGATCGATGGCTCGGGCAGCATCGGCATCGGAGCCCCGCTGGGCGCGCTCTTCGCGGTTTTTCCCGCGGGCGAGAGCTTCCTGCGTCCGGGGCGCGAGATAATTGCTGCGGCTTATGTGTCCTTCGGCCATTCCGTCGACTTCGGGTTCAGCGCTGGGGACGGCGTATCCATCGCGACGCTCGATCCGGCCAGCGGCGTCTTTCACGTGGACACCACGGATGTCCGGATGAAGGACGATACCACGACAATTGCCTTCAACGCCTCGAACCGCAAACGCTGGCTGCCCGGGTTGCAGACCTATGTGTTCGACCTGCTGGAAGGTGCCGAGGGGCCGCGGGGACGCGACTTCAACATGCGCTGGATCGCCGCCGCGGTGGGCGACCTGCACCGCATCCTGCGCCGCGGCGGGCTGTTCATGTATCCGGGGGACAGCCGTCCGGGATATGAAAACGGCTTCCTTAGGTTGGCCTACGAGGCCTTTCCAATTGCCTATCTCATCGAACAGGCCGGGGGTGCGGCAACGGACGGCACGAGCGCCATCCTTGATCGGATCCCGGCGCATCTGCACGACCGCGTACCGCTGATCTTCGGCAATCGCGGTGAGGTCGCCACTGTCGGCGACTACCTCGCAATCCCGGAACATCAGGAGACCTAACATGGCCCGAATCACATTGCGCCAGCTTCTCGACCACGCCGCCGAACACGACTACGCAGTGCCCGCTTTCAACATGTCGAACATGGAACAGGGGCTGGCCATTATGGCCGCCGCCGACGCCACCGGTGCACCGGTGATCCTTCAGGCCAGCCGTGGCGCGCGGGCCTATGCAAACGACGTGGTGCTGGCCAAGCTGATCGACGCCCTTGTCGAGGTCTACCCGCACATTCCGGTCTGCATGCACCTCGACCACGGCAACACCCTTGCGACTTGCGTCACCGCGATCCAGCACGGCTTTACATCGGTCATGATGGACGGCTCGTTGAAGGAGGATGGCACGACGCCGGCCGACTATGCCTACAACGTGGCGGTGACCCGCTCCGTGGTTGAAATGGCCCATGCCGCAGGCGTTTCCGTCGAGGGTGAACTGGGCGTTCTGGGCTCGCTTGAGACTGGCATGGGCGATCAGGAGGACGGCCACGGCGCCACCGAAAAGCTGAGCCATGACCAGTTGCTGACCGACCCGGAAGAGGCCGGGCGTTTCGTCGCGGACACCGGGGTCGATGCGCTGGCCGTGGCCATGGGCACCAGCCACGGCGCCTACAAATTCACTCGCCAGCCGGACGGGGACGTGCTGGCGATGGGCGTGATCGAGGCGATTCACAAGCGACTGCCGAACACGCACCTGGTGATGCACGGGTCGTCCTCGGTGCCCGAGGAACTGCGGTTGCTGATCAACGAGTTCGGCGGCGACATCAAACCGACCTGGGGCGTCCCGCTGGAAGAAATCCGGCGCGGCATTCGCCATGGCGTGCGAAAGGTGAACATCGATACCGACCTGCGCCTTGCCGCCACCTCGGCCATCCGCAGGACGCTGGTCAGCACGCCGTCCGAATTCGACCCACGCAAATACCTCAAGCCCGCGATGGACAGCATGAAGGCCGAGTGCGTCCGCAAGTTCGAAACCTTCGGCACGGCAGGTCAAGCCGAGCGCATTCGTGTTCGTGCACTGGCCGAGATGGCTTCGGCCTACTGAGACGGACGAAAGGAAAGACATCCATGAAATTCTTTGTCGATACCGCTATTGTCGCGGATATCCGAGAACTCGACGAATACGGACTGCTGGATGGCGTCACCACGAACCCGTCGCTGATCGCCAAATCAGGCCGCGACTTCAAGGAGGTCATCGCCGAGATCTGCGCTCTGATCGACGGCCCTGTGTCTGCCGAAGTAGCGGCGATGGATTTCGACGGCATGGTCGCGGAAGGCGAGCATCTGGCCAAGATCGCCGACAACGTGGTGATCAAGCTGCCGCTGACGCTCGACGGCTTGAAAGCCTGCCGCCATTTCACTGCCAAGGGCATCAAGACGAATGTCACCCTATGCTTTGCCGCCAATCAGGCGCTTCTGGCTGCGAAAGCGGGGGCCACGTATATTTCGCCCTTCGTCGGGCGGCTCGACGATCTGAACATCGACGGGATGGAGCTGATCCGCGAGATCCGGGTGATCTATGACAACTACGGGTTTCAGACCCAGATCCTCGCGGCCTCGATCCGGTCCGCCAATCACGTCAAGGAGGCCGCAATGGCCGGGGCGGATGTGGCCACCATACCGGCCGGGGTGATCAAGGGGCTGGCCAACCACGCGCTGACCGACAAGGGGCTCGATCAGTTTGCCGGCGACTGGGCCGCGACCGGACAGACAATCCTGTGATTGGCGGCCGCGGCCAATCCCGATCAGACGGGTTTGGCCGCGGCATCGCCCAGCAGCACCCGTGCCGTGCGTTCGTCGGTAATCAGGCCGGACAACCGCCCGCTGTTCAGAACCGCGCGGATTGGCGCAACTTTCTCGGGTCCACCAGCCAGGGCGATGATCCGGTCGTCGCGCGTGGTGTCGAGCGAAACCGCCAGTGTCCGCGAGGTCAGCGGGGTTTCCAGGGCGCGGCCTTCGGGGTCGAAGAAATGCCCCAGCATTTCGCCGACGCCGCCCGCCTGGGATATCGCCTCGATCTCGGACGGTTCGATCATTCCCGAGGTGACCAGTTGGGTTTCGGCCTCGACCGTGCCGATGCCGACGATCTTCAGCGGTGCGGTTTCGGCCAGTTGGAACACCTCGGTCACGCCGCGCTGCGCCAACAGCACCTCGCGGTCCTCGCTGGTATTGGCAAAAAACGGCACCGGCATCACGTAGGCCCGCGCGCCGGTCTTTTCCGCCAGCAGGTGCATCACGTCATGAGGGTTGGCGGCGAAGTTCCGGGTCAGCCCGCCCAGCAGCGACACGAAGCTGAGGCCCGTCGTGCCAAACCGGGGCATGGCGCGGACCGCCTCGGCCAGCGTGCGGCCATGACCGATACCGATGGTCAGTTCCTCGCCGCTTTCCATCCAGCGCCTGAGCCGCGACGCGCCCGCCAGACCGAGTGTGCGGAAGGGGATGCCGTCTTCTTCAAGGTCGGGTGCGACCTCGCAGGTCTCAAGCCCGTACTGCGTGCAAAGCATCTGTTCGAGTTCGATGCACTCGATGATATCGCCCTCGATCGAGACCTTGACGGCGCCTTCGGCCACGGCCCGGGCGATCAGGCGGTGGGCCTTGACCGAGGGCACGCCGATGCGCTTGGCCACCTCGGCCTGGCGCAGCCCTCCCACGTAATGCAGCCAGGCGGCGCGGATCGCCAGGGAATGCTCGGCATCTCCCGAACCGCGGTCTTTCGCCATATCACCTCCTCCGCTTTTGCGACGCCTATCGCGCCTGTTCCATGATGCCTGCCAAAACCGTTTCGTCCAGTGGAGCCGGGTTTGCCTTCATCGACGAAGAGCTGGCCGCCATCGCGGCTGCGCGTGCCCGGTGGGGGCACGTCACGCCCTGCGCATCAAGCCCCGGCAGGCCCGCTTCGCGCGCCCAAGCGTGGAGCGCCATGAATGCCGCGTCCGGTTCAATACTCAGAGCCTTGGCCAGGCTTTGGCGGACATGTCCGATGCGGCATGCGGTGGCACCACTGGCACGTTCGGCATTGGCTGTCAGCCCATGCGGCAGAAGCGCGCCGCAGATGGCGCCGTGCGACGCGCCCGACAGGCCGCCCAATGGCCCGGCCAGCCCGTGCACGACGCCCAGACCGGCATTGGCGAGGGCCAGCCCGCCGCAGAGGCTGGTCCAGGCCATGACGTCGCGCGCATCGGCATCTTCGTTTTGCATCAGGGTCATGAGCGCGGGCAGGCCGCAGTCAATCGCGGGACGGCAAAGCGCATCGGTCATCGGGTTGGCGCGGATGCAGAGGTAAGGCTCAATCACCTGCGTGATGGCGTCCAGACCCGAGGCCAGCGTAATGGCACGCGGGCAACCATCGGTCAGTGCAGGATCAATGACCGCGATGCGTGGCAGCATGCGCGCGTCCCGCAGCGACACCTTGCGCTGCGCGTCGGGCACCGAGATCACGGCGTTGCGGGTCACTTCCGCCCCGGTGCCTGCCGTAGTCGGCAAGGCGGCGAAGGGCAGCGGGGTTGCCTCGAGCGGCAAGCCTTGGCCGACGACTTCAAGATGATCATGCAGTGGCCGGTTGACGGGCACCAGCGCGGCGATGGCCTTGGCCGCGTCGATCACCGCACCGCCACCGATGGCAATGACCGCCTGCGCGTCGTGGTCGCGCGCCGCCGACACGCCGTATGCGATCAGATCGACATCGGGCTCCGCGGCGACGGCAATGGTCGACACCGCACAGCCCTGGGCTGTCAGCGCCTCGCACAGCCAGCCAGAGCGCGAGGCCGTCGCGCCATGCACCAGCAGAACCCGTTTGCCCAACCTTGCCAGATCGGGCACTGCCCGACCGGCTTCGCCCCGTCCGAAGCGGATGTCGGAGGCGGTAGCAAAGTGAAAGGCGGGCTGGGGCATGGCTCAGACCTCCAGGGCGGTGACCATCAGAACAGCATCCGCGGCCTCTTCGCCTTTCTTGACGAAATGGTCACGGAAGAATCCGATGTGCTCGGCCGTCGGCTGGAAGTGATGCGGCGTCAGCGAGACCGAGAATGTCGGCACGCCCGTGTCCAGTTGCGCGCGCATCAGACCGTCCACCACGGCCTGCGCCACGAAATCGTGACGGTAGATCCCGCCATCGACAACCAGCGCGGCGCAGACGATGGTGTCATAGCCGCCGCCTCGGCCCAGTTTCCGCGCCAGCAACGGCATTTCGAAAGCGCCCGGCACGTCGAACGGCGTGACTTCGGCTGGCCTACCGGCATCGGCCAGGCGCTTTTTGAACCCGACCAGCGCCTGATCGACGATCTCGGCGTGCCATCGGGCCTTGATGAAGGCGATTTTGAGTGTGTCAGTCATGGAACCATCCTTTGCGTTTCAAAAGTGGTCCCAAGGCGATTCCAGCCGTGCGGGCGTGGGGGCCCGACGGCTGGTTCTCTTCCATCCGGACTTTAACCGTCGGCCCCGGACTTTCACCGGTGTCTGCTTGACCCCTCCGGATTGCTCCGAAAGGCGCTCGCGGGCTGTCACCGCCGGTGGGGAATTTCACCCCGCCCTGAGAACAGGTGTCAAATGACAAGATTTGCCGGAATTGGCAAGCGCATGTCATCCGGGCCGTCTCAGACATTCAGGTCGCGCGCCCCGCTGTCGATATGCGGCGCCCAGAAGGCGACGCTTTCGGCGATCTGCGGGATCACCTGCCGGTCGTTTGGTTCGCGCTCCTTGAAGGACAGTTCGAGGCAGATCTCGTTATCGACCGCGCCGCCTTCGGCAAAGGCTTTCAGAAGCGGGTCCGGCTGGATCGCGCCCTTTGCGTTGAACTCGGCCGTGAATGGCCGGTGGCCGGACTTGTCCATCATCGACTGCTTGATGTGAATGATGGGGCTGACTTTCGGCACCGCCCGCGCCCAGGCATAGGGATCGGTGTCGTCCGGGTTGGGGCTGGTCACGTCGCCATGGTCGATATCGGCCATCATCCACATCGGCACCGCCATGTCGGCGGCGGTCAGCCGGTCCTGCAGCTTCATGCATTCTGCGATGGTTTCGCCAAACTCGCGCCCGACGCTCATCGGTTCCCAGAAGACGTACTCGAGTCCGGCCGCCTTGGCATGGTCCGCCACCTCGGCCCAGCAATCTATGGCGATTTGCAAAAGCTCCTCGCGGCGTGCGGGGTCGTCGTAATCAAGGAAGGTGAAGATCGCGAATTGCGTGCCGACCGAGGTGCCGCCGAGATCGCCGATGATGTCGGCAAAAGTCTTGAACCAGTCGACGTAGTAGCGGCGCACGTCGGCGTCCGGGTGGCCGAAATGGTTCAGGCGTCCGTATGGCCCGGTCATGCCGCTGGTCACCCGCGCGCCGGTGCGCTGCAGCGCACGGTTCATGTCGCGGGTCAGCCGCCGGATCACGGGGGCAGGCCAGGACGGGTTAATGAACTCATGCGTCAGCTGGATATCGCGGATGCGGATATCGCGCGCAATGGCATCGACCAGGTCGTCCGGTTCGGCGAAACGGTTCACCAGCGGATTGGTATTCAGCGAAAGCGTCAGCGCCATCAGGCGGCCTCCCTTTGGTCTTCGAACCACTTGCGGAACGCGTTCTGCTCGACTTCGGTCAGGTGCAGCCGGTGCTTGGTGCGACGCCAGAGAATGTCCTCGGCGGTCTGCGCCCATTCATACGCCACGAGATAGGCAGCCTCAGCCTCGTAGAGATTGCCGCCGAAATGCTGCCCCAACCCTTGGAGAGAAGTCGCATCCCCCACGATCTTGGCCACCCGCGTGCCGTAGAGCCGCCCGTAGTGCTGGCGCAATGCGCGTGGCATCCAGGGATAGTCGCGCTTCATCTGGTTGCGGAAGGTCTCGTAATCCGCGTTCTCGATATCGCCGCCGGGCAGGGGGGCGGTCTCGGTCCAGTCGCCGCCCATCTGGGGGAAGAACTTGGCGATCCGTTGCAGGCCGCGTTCGGCCAGTTCGCGGAAGGTGGTGATCTTGCCGCCGAAGATGTTCAGCAGCGGCGCGCCGCCCGTGTCGTCGATGTCGAACACATAATCGCGCGTCACCGCCGACGGGTTGCCCTGGCCGTCGTCGAACAGCGGCCGCACGCCCGAGAAGGTGGTCAGCACGTCGTCGCGGGTCAGCTGCTCCTTGAAGTACTTGTTCACCGCGTCGATCAGGTACTGCACTTCCGAGTCGTCGGCGGTCACATCCTCTGCGCGGCCCTCATAGGCAATGTCGGTGGTGCCGATCAGCGCCTTGTCACGCTCGTACGGGTTGATGAAGATCACTCGCTTGTCGTGGTTCTGCACGAGGTAGGCATTCTCGCCTTTCCAGAATTTCGGCACGATGATGTGGCTGCCCTTGACCAGCCGCACATTGCGCGGAGAGTTCGACCCGGCCACGCGGTTGACCACGTCGGTCACCCAGGGACCTGCGGCATTGACCAGCAGCTTGGCTTCGAACTCGCGCGTCTCGCCGGTGACGGAGTTCTGCGTCGTCACCCGCCAGGCATTTCCGTCACGCCGCGCCGAGGTGCAGGGCGACCGGGTCAGCACCGTCGCACCGCGCTCTGCCGCATCCACGGCGTTGAGCACCACGAGGCGGGCATCGTCGACCCAGCAGTCGGAATATTCGAACCCGCGCGCGTACGCATCCTTGATTGCGGCGCCCTCGGGGTCGCGGTGCAGGTCCAGCGTGCGGGTGCCGGGCAGTTTCTTGCGGCCGCCGAGATGGTCGTAAAGGAACAGCCCCAGCCGCACCAGCCACGCCGGGCGGTCCTGCGGCGAATGCGGCAGGACAAAACGCATCGGCCAGATGATATGCGGTGCGTTCCGCATCAGCACTTCGCGTTCGATCAGCGCTTCGCGCACCAGCCGGAATTCGTAGTATTCCAGGTAGCGCAGCCCGCCATGCACCAGCTTGCCCGAGCGGGAAGAGGTGCCTTCGGCCAAATCGTCCTTTTCGCACAGCACGACGCTCAGGCCACGGCCTGCCGCATCACGGGCAATGCCCGCGCCGTTGATGCCGCCGCCGATCACGAAGAGGTCGACCTTCTGGATATCGCTCATGTCTCAGGCTCCTTGCGAGGCGCGCGCTGCCGCCAACCCGTCCCAGACCGGGGCCAGGCCTTCGCGCGCGTGTCGGTAATTGTCGAAGAGTTTGTCATAGACGGGCACGAGACCCGGATCAGGCGCTTCCGGCTCTTCCAGAAGCGGGGTGGTCCAGTCTGCGATGCAGGCGTCCATGCTGTCGTAGGCGCCGATTGCGACGGTGGCCATCATGGCGCAGCCCGCCGCGCCGGCCTCCTCACGTGCGGAGACTCGGACAGGCGTGTCGAGCGATGCGGCGAGAACGCGGCGCAGCGCGGCAGAACGGGCCGCACCGCCGGTCAGGCGCAATTCGCGGGGCATGTCGCCCATCGCGGCATAGCAATCCCGCGCGGCCATCCCGAGCCCTTCGATCACCGCGCGGATCACGTCGGCAAAACGGTGCGAGGCATTCAGCCCCACAAGGCTGGCCCGCGCATCCGCATTCACAAAAGGCCCGCGTTCGCCTGCCTCGGAGATATAGGGGTGATAAACCAATGCGCCGGGACGCGAGCGTGCCATCCAGCCGTCGATCCGTGCGACCATCTCGGCGTGCGACGGGGCTTTGCCCACCTCGGCCATCAAGTCCTCGGCCAGCGCCAGCGCCCAGTCGATATTGAGCGTGGCGGCCATGTTGGTCTGGACCTGCGTCACCAGGTCGGGGACCGGCAGGCAGATCACGTAGCCCGTACCCTCGGCGTTCAGATGCACGTCATCCGACCTGACGGCCCGCATGTGCACGCCGGTCGACCCGACGGTCGAGCAGGCCGCACCGGCATCGCCGGTGTGCACGCCCGCACCCAGCGCCGTCATCACCATGTCGACATAGCCCAGCGACACCGGCGTGCCCGCCTTGAGCCCGGTCTGCGCTGCGGCCTCGGCGCTCAGTGGTCGGGTCTGCTCAGAACCGTCGATGATCTCGGGCAAGAGGTGCCGACGGTCCTCCAGTCCAAGGGCACCGATAACCGCGTCGCTATATCGCCTGTTGCGGAAGTCGCCGAAGGTAAAGCTGGCCTCCGACGGATCGGTTGCCCGCACGCCGGTCAGGTTGAGAAAAAGCCAGTCCTTGCAGTGAAGCGCCACCTCGGCGCGATCCAGAAGCTCGGGCGCGACTTGGGCCATATGCGCCATCTGACTGCCTTGCTGGCAGGTATTGAGCCCCGTGCCGGTAGCCTCAAACCGTGCGCGTTCGTCGATGCCCCGCGCGAGGTCCCGGACCGTCGGCGCCGCCCGTGCGTCCAGCCAGAGCCATGCGTCGGAAACCGCCTGGTTGCCTTGGCCCACCAGCCAGGTTCCGTCCCCTTGCCCGGTCAGGGCCACGGCGGCGGTCCGCGATGCCAGGCCCTCGACCTTGTCGCCCAAACCGCGCAGCGCGGCGGCGCAGTCGTGCCAAGTTTGCTGCATGGACTGGGTGGCCGATCCGTCTGCCCCCATGACGTAGGAATTGCGCACCGACGATGACGCCAGTTGCTGACCCTTCAGATCGAAGGCAACCGCCTTGATGACGGATGTCCCGGCGTCCACGCCGATGATCAGGTCGGACGAATCAGCCATTTGCTGCCTCCCTTGCCGCTGTTCGTCACCTCGGCCTCCCCCTTGTGACGCCGTGACATTTCCGCTTTTCCGCGTCGATTTGCCCAGTCGCCGCGCCACCCTTGTAGGGGAAGCCGCACTGCGCTTGGTTGAATTGGGTGTAGCACAAAAATTTTCGCTGGTGTGAAATTTTTTGCAGACACAGAAATTTTTTTCGAATATGGTTGACCCAATCGAACGCACCCCAAACGGTGTGGCGAGTCGCTGATCGAACCGCGGGATTGAGGAGTTCCACGATCGGCGGCAGGGGAGGAAAGGTTCAACATCAACAGGTTGGCCATTTCCGAGACATGACCGCGCCCGGGTCTCCCGGCGCAGAATCACCACCGCCCGGATCTCCGGGCCGGATAGAAAAGGGGCACGTCCGCTATGGCCACAACCGGCACCGTATCTGTCAGTGCTTCCAAGGCGACACGACGCAAGGCGATCACAGCTCTCGCTGGGGTTGTCCTACTCGGCGCCATCGCCTTTGACACCAAGGTGGTTGCAATCGGCGGCGACGAAGACCTGCGCCAGCAAGCGTTCAACCCGGATCGCTTCGGGGCGGACGAGTTTCCGCGCATTCGCGACTATGTCGTTGAAAAGGCGCCTGAAGCAGTGAAACTGGCAGAGGAACTGGCCGCGGACAAGAACGCTGCGGTCGCGGCCTATGGCACGATGGCCGGGGCCTTTCCGGTGATGCCGGTCACCTTTACCGGTACCGCGGGCGAGGGCAAATCCGGCATCTTCAACGTTACGATCGACGGCATGCCCGATGGCACCGGCGTGCGAATCCAGACCGGCCCGGCGATCAACGGGACGGAGTTGCGCGATATCACAGGCGACATCGAATTCGGGGCCTTCAAGAACCAGATCGAGTACCAGAACGCAGGCGCAGGCATCAACCGCGCCATGGCGGCAGAAGTGCTCGACGGGCTCGACCGGGATGCCTTGACCGGCAAGACGATCACCGTCACCGGCGTCTTCACCATGATCAACCCGAAGAACTGGCTGGTCACCCCGGTGGCCTTCGAGGTGCAGTGATGAAGAGCCCGATTCATGACGAAACCCCGACCCTGACGCCGGACAAGGCCGAGGTGGTGCTGGCCGCGCGCGACGTGACCAAGAGCTTTGGCGCTGTGCATGCGCTCAAGGGCGTGAACTTCGATGTCCACCGCGGGCAGGTTACCACGCTTTTCGGTGAAAACGGCGCCGGGAAATCGACGCTGATGAAGATCCTCTCGGGCGTACATCTGCCCACCACCGGCGAGTTGATCCTCGACGGCCAGCCGGTGGCCATCAGTTCGACCGTCGAAGCGCGTGAACTGGGCATCTCGATCATCCACCAGGAACTGTCGCTCGCGCCGAACATGAACGTGCGCGACAACATATTCATGGGGCGCGAAATCATGGGGTCCCGCGGCGTCAATTTCGCCGAGGAAGAGCGCCAGTGCCGCGCCCTGATGGAAGAGCTTGAAGAAGACATCGACCCGCTGACCCCGGTCGAGGACCTGCGCCTCGGCCAGCAGCAGATCGTCGAGATCGCTCGCGCACTCAGCGTCAATTCCCGCATCCTGATTATGGACGAGCCGACCTCGGCATTGTCGGCCTCGGAAGTCGAAGTGTTGTTCAAGGTGATCCACGACCTGAAGGAACGCGGCGTCTCGATCGTCTATATTTCGCACCACCTGGAAGAGGCGCTGGAAATCACCGATCACGCGGTGGTGCTGCGCGATGGCGTGATGACCGCCTATGCGCCGCGCGCCGAGATCGACCTTGATTGGATCGTCCGCAACATGGTGGGCGAGAACTTCGACCTGGGTTCGCCGCCCGAGGTGACCTTTGGCGACGTTGCGCTGTCGATCAAGAACCTCAGCGTGCCTGCACCCGGCGGGTCTGGCTATTCGGTGGTCGACCGTCTGTCGCTGGACGTGCGTCAGGGTGAGGTCGTCTGCATCTATGGCCTGATGGGCGCAGGCCGGACGGAGATGATGGAATGCATCGCCGGGCGGTTGCCGTCCTCGGGCGGACAGGTGGAATTGCACGGACGTGACCTGGCGGGCATGTCCATCGCCCAGCGGATCGAAGCCGGGCTGGTACTGACCCCGGAAGACCGCCAGCGCGACGGGCTGGTCCAGACCATGACGGTGGGCCAGAACCTGTCGCTGGCGTCCATCGGCGCTTTTACCAAACGGATCTTCACCTCGAAGGCGGACGAGCAGGACATCATCGACCGCTCGATCCGCGAAGTCACCATCAAGACCGACGGCGGCGGCGCCGCAATCGGCTCGCTCTCGGGCGGCAACCAGCAGAAAGTCGTCATCGGCAAGATGCTGGCCACCGAGCCGTCCGTTGTGCTGCTAGACGAGCCTTCGCGCGGCATCGACATCGGCGCCAAGGCCGAGGTCTTCGGGCTCTTGGCCGAGGGCGCCAAGAAGGGGCTGGCGGTGGTCTACACCACGTCCGAGGTCACCGAATGCCTTTCCATCGCGCACCGCATCATCGTCATGCACAAGGGCAAGATCTCGGCCACCTTCGGCCCCGATGCCACCAAGGAACAGATCATGGCGGCGTCCGGCGAGGTGGACCTGCAACAGAGCCTTTCTGCGGCCTTTGGCCTGACGCATTGCGAAGTGGTCACGGACCTGCACCAGGAGGATCTGGCGCTCGGCCCGCTGGGCGTGGCGGGCGGCAAGTTCCTGTCGGCAGAGATCGCCAGTGGCCGCAACAAGGTGATCGGGGCGGGACATGGCCGGACGCTTCTGTCCTGTGTCCAGAACCTCGATGCGCAACCGGCGCAGGGGCTCAATGTCGTGTCTCTGATGGGGGCGCTGACCGCGGGCTCTGACGTGAACCCACATGCCATCGTCAGCAGGCTGGCGGAACTGACCGGGGCGGAACCGGCTTCGATGCCGGTCCCCTTCATCGCGAATTCCACGTCGGACCGCGACGTGCTGATGGGCCAGAAGGCCGCGGCACAGGCCGCCGAACTGGCGCGGCAGGCGGACGTGATGATCGTCGGCATCGGCACCACGGTGCCCGAGGCCGAGCTCGTTACGACCGGCATGATCGAGCCGGACGAAATGGCGGGCATCGCCAATGCGGGCGGCGTCGGCGAAATGATGGGTCATTTCTTCGACAAACGCGGCAAACCGGTGGGCCAGGACATTAGCGACCGCATCCTCACCCTGCCGCTCGACCAGTTGCAAGGCCGACGCATCGTGGCAGTGGCCGGTGGCGCCCTCAAGACCCATGCGATTAAGGCCGTACTGGAGAGCGGGCTACTGAGCGGGCTCATCATCGACGAACACACGGCACGGGCCATTGTAGACATGGACAAACCCGCGACCGCGCAGCACTGAAACGGAGACCTGCAGTCATGACCGACGTTACCACGAACAAGAAGCACGGCTCCGGCGGGTTGAAGGCCCAGCTGTTCGGCGAGGACGCCAACATCGTGCAAATCCTGCTGGAAGGCCGCGCCTTCTTTGCCCTGATCGCGATTATCCTGATCTTCTCGATCCTGTCCGACAACTACTTCAGCCTTGCGAACTTCCTGATCATGACCTCTCAGGTCGCGGTTTTCGGACTGCTTGCGATCGGTATGCTTCTGGTGATCCTGTCCGGCGGGATCGACCTGTCGGTGGGGTCCACGCTGGCCCTGTGCGGTGTCTTCGCGGGCTTCCTGATGCAGGGTGTCGAACTCGAAGCGCTGGGCGTGATCCTCTACATGCCGGTCTGGGCCGTCGTCGTCTGTACGCTCGCGATGGGGGCCTTTGTCGGCGTCGTGAACGGTGTTCTGGTCGCCTATTTCAAGGTGCCCGCCTTCGTTGCCACCCTGGGCTCGCTCTATGTCGCGCGCGGCGTTGCGCTGCTGATGACCAATGGCCTGACCTTCAACAACCTGTCCGGCAACGCCGAGCACGGCAATACCGGGTTCGAATGGCTGGGCTTCTATCGTCTGTGGGGCATCCCGATCAGCATCTTCGTGCTCGCCGCCGTGGCCATCGGCGCGCATCTTCTGCTGTCGCGGACGGCTTTCGGGCGCTGGCTCTATTCCGTCGGCGGCAATGCCAAGGCGGCCGAGCTTTCGGGCGTGCCGGTCAAAAGCGTGCTGATCTGGGTTTACGTCCTGTCGGGCCTATGCGCAGCTGTCGCCGGTCTCGTGCTCAGCTCGCAGCTGACCTCGGCCGGCCCCACGGCAGGCACCACCTATGAGCTGACCGCCATCGCGGCGGTGGTCGTCGGAGGCGCGTCGCTGATGGGCGGACGTGGCACGGTTCAGGGCACGCTTCTCGGCGCCTTTGTCATCGTGTTCCTCGGCGCGGGCCTCGTCATCGTCGGCGTCAGTTCCTACTGGCAGACCGTTTTCACCGGTTCGGTGATCGTGCTCGCCGTGATGCTCAACTCCATCCAGTACGGGGGCATGGGCCGCAGGGCCTGACCCCACCCAGTTTCGCGGTTTTTCGGGCGAGGAGATCCGACGCGAAGACCTGCCGGGCAACCGGCATCCAACCAACCCAAGGGAGAGATATCTCATGATCAAGTTCACCAAACGCGCCATGCTGGCCGCTGCGGCCTCGCTGCCCCTGATGGCGGGCTCCGCCTGGGCAGAAGGGCTGATCTCCATCATCGTCACCGACCCCGCGAACCCCTATTGGTTCACCGAGGGTGAAGTGGCCAAGGCGACCGCCGAAGAGCTGGGCTATGAAGCCACGGTTGCGGCCCACAAGGGCGACACCAACACCGAGTCGAACCTGATCGACGCCGCCATCACCAATGGCGCCAAGGCGATCATCCTCGATCCGGCGAACGCGGACGGTTCGGTCGGCGTTGTCCGCAAGGCCACCGACGCCGGCATCCCTGTCTTCCTCGTGAACGCCGAGATCAACGAGTCGGGAATCGCCATAGCCCAGCTGGTGTCGAACAACGCGCAGGGTGCCGCGCTTGGCGCCGTGCAGTTCCAATCGCTGGTGGGTGACGAGGCCAAGTATGTCGAGTTTTTCGGCAACCCGGCCGACAACAACGCCGCCACGCGGTCGAATGGCTATGAAACCGTGTTGAGCCAGTATCCGGGCCTGGAAAAGGTGGCAGAGGAAGTGGCCAACTGGGACCGCACCCAAGGCTACAACAAGATGCAGTCGATCATGCAGGCCAACCCGGAAATCGACGCCGTGATTTCGGGCAACGACGAAATGGCGCTTGGTGCCATCGCCGCCCTGAAAGAAGCAGGCCAGCTCGAAGGCGTGATCGTTGGCGGTTTCGATGGTTCGCCGGACGCCGTGGAAGCGGTCAAGGCAGGCGAAATGGCTTATACCGTTCTGCAGCCGGTCGCTGTCTTCTCGCGTGAGGCTGTCATCCAGGCCGACCACTACATCAAGAACGGCTCGCCGATGGTGGCTGAAGAGAAGCAGCTGTTCGACTGCCTGCTGATCACTCCGGACAACGTTGCCAACTACACGGGCCCGTTCACCCTGTCGCAGTAACAAACCAATGGCGCGCGGCCCCGGTCGCGCGCCCATTTCCTAAGCAACTGTTTTTGTCTGACGGGTTCAACAGTCCATTCTCTGGCGAACTTTGCATGGTGCGGTTGCGATCAATGCGGCATGGCGAGCGTCTTGCGGAGAAGAAGAACATTCGATCGTTCGTCAAGCTGGCCGAACTTGTGTTATTTCACCTAATTCAATCCTTGAGTCCGACAGGGTGGAGAGCAATGTTACGGTCGAAACACCGAAGCGCCATCAAATATTGTTTTCTCATATTGGGCCCCTCGCAAATTGATACAATTTAAATAAGTCTGAATCTCGGTTCCCGGTTGGCTCAGCCAAAATTAACATAAACTTCATTATGCGTGCGCATAATGTATGCGCACGATTGACGCGCATACATCCAAAGTATAACCTCTCCTTAGGAGGTGAGCTCATGAATTCTCATACTCGGAAGCCTACAAATCTGTCCCTGGACGTAACTTTGCTTACAGAAGCCAAAGCATTGAAGGTGAATCTGTCTCGAGCGGCTGAGAACGGAGTTCGGAGTGCTGTTGCTGCAGCTAAAGCGGAACAGTGGAAAGCTGAGAATGCCGCCGCAATTCGGAGTTCTAACTCATACGTTGAAAAGCATGGTTTACCGCTCGATCGTTATCGTCAGTTCTGATGCCCAAGTATGACGTATTTCCTAATCCGTCCGGAGATGGTTATCTTTTGGATGTTCAAACCGACCTTCTGAGTGATCTGAACACCCGCGTTGTCGTGCCTTTGTTGCGACCATCAAGTGCACCGAAACCGGCAACCAGGCTCAACCCAATTTTCGAATTCGATGGTCGGCCGGTCGTGATGGTCACGCAGTTCATGGCGGCGGTGCCAACAGGCATTCTTAAGACGTCCATTGGAAACCTCAACAATGAATTTGAGAAAGTCACGACCGCGATCGACATGCTTATGCAGGGTTTTTAGACGAACAGAATCGATTCACTCATCCTCATCTAACATACCCTTGTGTCTGACTGTCTGACGTCGGCGCCAATGGGACAGTTTATGCTGAGTTGATAAGAGAGGGTTCCTGGCTCATCGTAACCACCAAAAAGTGAAGAGGAGACAGAAACCCTGACGACGGACATCTTATGCTAAGCCGACTGGTCAAAAATGTCTGCGCAGTAGTAGTTTAGCGATGCTTCTGCACCCAATCACCGGCCTGTGACCGCCATCACATCTTGCTTGACTACCTAATCAAATTCTTCCTTAGCGCCGTGGCCACTAATTGATAGTTCGTCTTGCACCCGACCTTGCGTCGTGCGGAGGCCAGCCTTTCCTTGGCCGCCGATTCAGATATGCCCAGATGCTCTGACGCCTCTTTGACGTTCTTGTCTTCTGACAGGCACTGCAACACGGCGATCTCGCCTTTCGACAACCCACGCTCATCTTCAAGCGATTCGAAGAACTCGGTTGCCAGCCCGGACAGGAACAGCATCTCTTGCGGCAGCAATTCCCGGTCAGGGCGCGACACACTGAGCAGCGATCTATTGGCGCCGGATTTTCGGCTGAAGGCCGCCCCATAAACCAGACCATGTTTCTTTGCGGAATTCATGAACCGGCGCAGGTCGGGGATGGGCACCTCGGACCACTGCTTGTCTCCGGTGGAGAAGAGCGACCAAACCAGGACAGGGTCAAAGGCATAGTAACGCCGCTTTTCATATTCGTCCTGCCAGGCCGGTGGGTAGCTGCTTTCAAAATATTCGTAGCCGCGCACATTCACGTTCACGAGGATGCTGTACCCGGAAATCGCAATCTCCTCGATATCAGCCCGGTAAGGCGCAAAGGCCTTGGCGACAGCATTCGTTGTCTCAAGCGCGTCGGGGTTTTGCTGAATACCCTTTTCGTAAATCTCCAAAACCGATTCCTCCACTCACCACTTACCGAACCTGACCTCAAGTCAGGTCTGCTCCGACCATGGGTCTGACCAAACCTTGGGTTTCTGGCCCCAGGTCAGTTTCTATCAAAGATTGAGCTATTTTCCTAGACCTGCCTTCCTGGGGTGTGGCTCATGGGATCAGCCGAATGCAGGAGCAGATCATGATACACGCACAAACGGTATTGCCGGAAAACCCGTCAGAAGACACCCTCCGCTGCGTAGTCGCTCAGATGCCACAGGAACTGTTTGCCCCGCGCGCGGCCTTCTCCTCGGATATGCGCTTGATCGGCCAGTTCATGGATCTCAGGAAACGCGTGTTCGCCTTGGGCAAGGGTTGGAAGGTCTGGATCTCTGGGCAAACCGATCTGGATCAGTATGATCGACCCGATACCATCTATGTCGTTGCGCTCAAGCAGGCCACGGATACAGTTGTTGGCGGGGCGCGACTGATCCGCACGGACAATGTGGCCGGTGCGGCAGGTCATGCCATGTTCTCCTACATGATCCGCGACGCCTGCCGTGGCCTGCTAGATGGATTGCCATTTGATCTTTGTACGGATGTCCCGCCTGTCGATAGCGGCGTCTGGGAACTCACACGTCTTGTCACCGATGGCACGCCCGGCGCCGGGGCAGCAGTGTTGCGAGCGGCGAACGCGTATCTTGCAACGCAGAAGGCCGAACATTGCCTGTTCCTCGGCCCGGTCGGGTTTCAGAAGATGGCGCGATCCATGGGATTTACACCCAGGACCATCGGTCCGATCTGTGGCAACAGGGATGGTCGTTTCCAGGCCTTTGCCTGCCCTGTCCTGTACGGTGATCACCACGAATCCCGTGGGAGCGGCACTTGACCATACCTCAGGTGCATACGCGATCTGAAGATCAAGGCCTGGCTGGCACGGGCCATGACAATAGCGCTGGCATTGAAGCCCGCGCGCAGCTCGTTCGGGATCGGCCAGGCGTCATCGGCAAAACAAGCTGTCAGGCTCTGAACTATGGGTGAGAAGCTTCTATTCGCACGGCCTGTCGCCGAAGCTGTGATGCAGGACGCGTCGGCACCCCAAGCTGTCTGGCGGGACTATCTTTGGAACTCGGGGCGGATCGTCCGCCTGTGGTTTGTGGATCCCGAGACCATTGATGATGCAGAGATCGAGATAAAGTGCCTGCAAGATGATGACACCGCAACCGATCAATAGGCAAACCACGCCGAGTGTGCCATTACGCCTGCATGGTCGCCATGCTCGACCATCACCGCGCGATGGAAAGGCGCGAGGCGGCCCTCCGTATCAGGATACGGGATTGTCTGGCCGTTCTCGCTCACAAAACCGACGGGCCATCGCGTTCTTGACCTGTAGACCTGGAACAGAACGCGACAATTGTCGTTCTGGAAATCGCAAGAGTGAATGGACCAGTCCCATTTTTGCGGCCCAGAGTCATCCCTGTACGATGCACCGCGAAACCACAACACGCGCGTGCGCCTGAGCCAGCCATAGTCCGGGCTGGAGATATCGACCTCCCCTTTCACACCCGGTCCGCCAAGTTGGACCGGCATGGCGGCATAGGTGCAGATCCCAAAGGGCGGGCGTACCGGCCAAGGCGTGATTCGACGGATCATCTCGGCATAGGCCGCAGAGCAGACCGCGCCTGGTGGAAACCCTCCCGCCATACAGAGCATGATCGCACAATCCATGTCATAGGCGCGCGTGGCTTTGACAAAGATCGGCAATGTCAGGATGGACAGGATCAGGCGGAGGACGAGAATACGCATCTGTTTCTCCCAAGAGTTTGCTGGAACTGGTTGGAAACGAGCCCAATCTAACAGCGATTTAGCAAGCATTCCACATTTTTCTATTTTCTACGTTTTATATATATTGACTCTATCTATGCTTTTCGTGATGTTTGCATCATGTAAGAAGGTCTCTCAAAAGGAGAGACCATGCCGATCGCGAGACACCTGAGTCTGATCACACTGGATGGTGTGAAGGACCTCATTCAGAGGAAGGTGGACTTCACCTGTCGGTATGAGCTCGTAGGGGGCACAGGGGATGGCAAGCCGCTATACCAGTGCATCTATAGCGTCGGAGATGAGGAACTCATCCTGGTCGCTGCCAAGGTTCAGAAACACGGACCCAAGGTGCGTCACTTCGCGCTCTGGCCGGGGCTCGTCAATCACCACACCAATTTTGGTGACGGCCGCCCTGTCACTCTCGATCTCGATATCCGCAACGCCGAAGGCGGCGATGGCGGACCTGATGGTGATCGGGACTGAGGGCAGCGTCAGGACCTCGAACTGGACCTTCCACGACCGAGACCGCGATGAGCCACAGACGGCGTCGCTGGAATTGCCGGTCCGGGCTGATCGCGCCAGCATACTCGCCGCGATCCGTGCCACGTCCGACCGACACACCGGGAACCGCGCCCTGACGGCGGTCGGGCTGACGCCGGCCGCGTGGCACATCCTGTTCAGGGCCATGATCGAAGCAGAAAGCGCCTATGATCCGACCGCAACGAGCCCCAAGGGTGCCTACGGTCTCGGGCAGCTCATGCCGGCGACGGCGCGTGACCTTGGCGTGGACCGCAATGATCCCGCACAAAACCTCGAAGGTGCCGCGCGCTACCTGCTGGCACAACTGTCGACCTTCCGGGACATCGATCTCGCGCTTGCCGCCTACAATGCCGGACCCGACCGGGTTCGCGCATACGATGGCGTGCCACCCTTCGCCGAGACCCGTGGCTATATCGCCCGCATCCACAACATCCGCCGCCGACTTTCCGGGCAACCCCCCCTTCAGCCCATCATCCGTCTCTCCACCAGGGCCGAGACGCGCGTCCCGGTCGTGATCGACCTCAACTAGAGCCAGAGGACTTCCGCGCATGAGATTTCCCCGCCGCCGACACCTGTCATCCATCATCTCGATGCTGACAATCGCCTCGTCGCCTGCCCTCGCCCAGGACCTTTCGCCGATCCAGAACATGCTGGAGACCGTCGAGGCCGCGCTTACGGGACCGATCGGGATTGCCGTCGCGACCCTCGCCGTCATTGGCACCGGCTTCATGTGCATGATGGGGCGGTTGAACTGGGGCTGGTTCGCCTCGGTCATCATCGGGATCGTGCTGATCTTCTCGGCCGGCACCATCGTTGACGGATTCACCTGATGTTTATCTCACCTTTCTGGCTCCAATCGGTGGGATAGGCTGATGGCAGAACGATCCCCTTTGTTCCTGGGTCTTGCGAGGCCGCCCAAATATCTCGGCCTCCCTGTTGGCTACCTTGTTATGCTGGCCATGGGGGTCGTTCTGCCCTTCATCTGGACCAAGTCGCTCGCCTTTTTCCTGATCGGCATCATCACCTACCCGGTGCTCTGGGTTGTCGCCGACAAGGAGCCGCATTTCTTCGACGTGCTGCGGGTCTCCTATGGCTCGGTTCGCGCGACGAAGAACCGGGCGCTGCACGGGGGTGACAGCTATGGCGCTTGACGGAACCCGGCACGCCGCCCCTGCCCTCCTCGCCGCCGATGGCCTCGCGTTCTCGCGCGAAAGCACCCATGCCGAGCACCTGCCCTATTTCGCGGTGGCGGCCTCGAATGCCCTGATCACCCGTGAAGGCGATCTGATGGCGACGCTGCGCCTTGACGGTCTGAACCCGATGACGACACCGGACGGCGAGCTCGACGCCCTGCGCCGCGCCGTCGCCGCGATCGTCGCGCAGACCGGCGATCTCTTCGGCTTCTATGTCCATCGGATCTCCGTGCCACAGGACCTGCGCCTGCGCCCCATCGAAGGGGACGGGTTTGCCGCCGAGATCGACCGACGCTGGCAGCACCACATCGTCGGCCTGCAGCCGAAGAAGAAGCAGCTTTATCTCACGATCCTGCGGCGGCCCGAGCTTTCAGCACGGTTTCCCATCCTCAGGAGCTTTGCCACTCGGGCCTGGGTGAAGGATCGCGCCGCGCGGCTCCAGGAACTGAACGAGGTCACGGGCTTCTTCGAAGTCGCGCTCGCCGCCGCCCGACCAATGCGCCTGACCACCGAAGGCGGCGAATGGCTCGGGGTCCTGAACACATTGAACTCGGGCCGCTTTGCGCCCATAGCCATCGGCCAGAGCGCCCTGCCCCTCGCCCATGCGCTCTCCGACATTCGCGCCACCTTCGAGGGCGACACAATCCTCGTCACCGATGGCGTGACGGGCGAGTGCCGCTATGGCGCGGGCTTCAGCATCAAATCCTACCCCGCGCTGACCGATGTCACGCTGCTCGACGGGCTCGACCTGCCCCTCGACATCGTACTGACCAATTCCTTCACGCCGATCCCGACCAACATCATGGCCGAACGCATCCAGCGGATCATCCGGCAGATGCACGCCTCGGACGATGCGGCGGTGTCACTCCGGGAACAACTGGCCATCGCCGCCGACGACCAGGAGGCCGGCCGGATCGCCTTCGGCAATCATCACCTTTCCATCGCGGTCTATGCCGAGAGCCGCGAGATGCTCGAGCGCGCCGCCGCGCAGATCAAACGGGCGGGCCAGGAGATCATGGCGGTGATCGTGCGCGAGAAGATGGCGCTCAAGGCCACGTATTTCGCGCAGCATCCGGGCAATTTCGGATACCGGGCGCGGCGCACCCCGATTTCGTCGGTGAACTTTGCCGACTTTGCCGCACTCCACGGATCGGTCGAGGGACGGTCCGGCCAGGAGAGCCCCTGGGGCGCGCCGATCACGATCCTGCCGAGCGTTGGCACCTCCGGCTACCGTTTCAACTTCCACGAGGCGGGCGATGCGGCGAAGGAACCCACCGTCGGGCACAGCCTCGTTCTCGGCCGCACCGGAACCGGCAAGACGCTGACCACCGCCTTTCTCGCTGCACAATCGCAGCGGGTCGGCACGCGGCTTTTCTTCTTCGACAAGGACCGCGGCCTCGAGATGGCGGTGCGTGCCCTTGGCGGCACCTATCACGAAGTCCGCGCAGGCGTTCCTACCGGGCTAAACCCGCTGGCTTCCGAGGTCGACGAACGCGGCCGCGCCTGGCTCTCTGACTGGCTCGGGACGCTGCTCTCCACTCATGGGACACTCTCGGGCGAGCAGTCCCGCCATATCCAGGGTGCGGTGCGCCAAAACGCCGAGGCCGGGACCTCGCTGCAATCCTTCGAGAGCTTCGAGACCTTGTTCCGCTCCCTCGACGATGGCGGCGAGCTTCAGACGCGTGTCGCGGAATGGGCTCCCGGTGGGCGCTACGGTTGGGTCTTCGCCGCCACGAGAGCTGAACCGGCGCTCGCGCTCGACGGCGACATCGTCGGCTTCGACATGACCGAGATCCTCGACATGGCCACCGAGCGCATGGCGGTGCTCTCCTACATCTTCCGCCAGATCGAGCGCGTGGTCGAAGATCGCCGCCCCACGATCATCGTGCTCGATGAAGCCTGGAAGCTGCTCGACGATCCCTATTTCGGGGCGCGGCTCGAAAACTGGCTGGTGACGCTGCGCAAGATGAACTGCGTCGTCGTCATGATGACGCAATACCCGAGCCAGCTCTGCGACACCCGGGTCGGCAAGACCATCGTCGAGACGGTGCCCACGCAAATTCTCTTTCCCAACGACCGGGCCACGCCGAAGGATTACGAATTCCTGCGCGTCTCGGAGAAAGAGGCCGTCCTTCTCACCGAACCCACCGCCGGTCAACGGATCGCGCTCGTCCGATCCGCCGGCGAGAGCCTTTTCGTCGATGCCGATCTCTCCGCCCTCGGGGATTTGCTCCCGATCCTCGGCGGCGGCCGCACCGGCGAGGCGCAGGTCGGCGCCGACTGGCGAGCAAACCCCGAGTTCTGGAGACACGCATGCGCCTGATCCCCTTGATCCTCATCGCCCTCGGTCTTTCCGGCTGCGCCCGCTACACCGACAAGACCTCCCCCTGTTTCGGGCAGAACGGCGATCCGGTCGTGTCACGCAACGCGATCGCACCGCTCACCTTCTCCTCGAAATCAGAGGCTCCCGCCAAGGACTGCCTGTTCGAGCCGGTGATGCAAGAGTGATGCGACGCTGGCTGATCATATCCGCCGCGCTCTGCGGTCTGGTACCGCCCGCATTCGCGCAGGGCGTGCCGACCCAGGACAATATGCGCGTAGGACAGCTCGTCACGCTCTTCGGGTCCTTGGGCGAGGATCTGGGCGTGCAACGCGATACGCTTTCGACAGGCGACGAACTTGCCCGGGTCCAGGCGGAGCAGCTTCGCGTTCTGGAAGAGATGACCGCGGCCATCACCGGACCGGGCTTCGACATCGCATCAATCGAAACTCATGCCAGTTTCCCGGCCGCAGGGATTTATCCGCCCGTGGATGCAAGCCCCATGGACAGCCGCCTCTTCGGTGAAGGCCGCGAGACCATCGAGATGATGATCGTCCGGGTCGCGGGCGAGTATGCCGGTGCGCCGGGGGTCGCGCGGGCAGGACTTTCCCCGACCCAGTGGCGCTGCCTCTTCCAGGCGCTCATCAAGCAGGAAAGCCGCTTCAGCATCACCGCCCAGAGCCCCGTTGGGGCCTATGGTCTGACCCAGCTGATGCCCGGCACCGCGTCGGACATGGGCGTCGACCGCTACGACGTCATGGACAATCTCCGGGGCGGCGCCCGCTACATCACCACGCAGTTGGGTACCTTCGGCAATGTCCCCCACGCGCTCGCGGCCTATAACGCGGGGCCCGGCCGGGTGACGGAATATGGCGGCGTGCCGCCCTTCCCGGAGACCCAAGGTTACGTGCGCAACATCTCGCGGTTCATGGGCGAATACCTCGCCGTGGTCGGCGGGGCGGACGCACTCGGCACGCTGACACCGGCCGACATGGCGCTGGCCGAATACTCGAACATCTCGGTTGCGAGCCTCTACTACGCGGCCGATGCCCATGCCACCACCGGGCAGGTCGTGAACCGCCTGGCCGCGATCATCCGGCAGATCGACGAACAGCCGAACGTCAAGGCGGCGATCGAACTCAACACCTACGCGCGGGTCGAGATCGCCCGCATCCTCTCCCTCCGTGTCCGGCTGATGGCCGCCAACCAGACCCGCGAGGCGGCCCATGCCCAGCACCTCGCGGTCGACCGGATCGATGAGAGGGAATTCATGGCCATGGAGGTGCCCGAATGAAACGGCTCTTGCTCGGCGCGGCGACCGCGCTCCTTCTCACCACATCCCCAAGCCTGGCCCAGGGCGTGCCGACCTTCGACGGACAGCAACTGCGCCAGCTCGTCCTGCAAATCGAACACATGGCCGAGGACCTCAACGTCCAGCTCGAACAATTGGCAACCATGCGGCAAGAGCTGGAGACACAGCTTTCTCAGCTTCTGAACCTCGAGGCCCAGCTGCGTTCTCTCGTCGACGGCAATGCCCTTGGCGAGCTCTTTGCCACCATCGAGGAGTTCGAGCGGCTCAAAGGCTCACTGACCGCCCCCATCGATACCCTGCAGGCCCTGGCGAGCGGCGACTTCCTGTCGGGCTTCAAACCCGGCTCCGATCTCGCCGGGCAGGTCGAGGCGGCGCTGACCGGAACCGGCCTGACCCAGGAACACCTCTCGACGCTCTCAAGCTCACCGGAGCCGGCCGATAACCGGCTCGCCACTTCGGCCGGCGCGAGCGCCATGCTCTCCGTCGCCGCCCAGGAGTCCCACGAAGAGGCCGGCGCCAGCCTCGATCGCCTGGAAACCATGGTCGGGCTCATCGACGACCAGGATGGGCTGAAGGCCGCGGTCGATCTCAACACGCGCGTCACCGCTGAGCTCGGCATCATCCTCACCCAGATCTGGCGCCTCGAAGCGGCCCAGGGCGTCAGCGCCGGCCAGCTCGGCGTGGTCGATGCCGCAACGCTCGCCGCCGAACGCAAGTTTCGCGAAATGGAGGTGCCGGAATGAGCCGGAACGCCGGCAGCGTCATCTGCCTAGTCCTCACTCTGGTCGTCTCGGGATCGGCCGTCGCCGCTGAAGGTTTCGGGAGCATGGCGCAACCAGAGGAAGCCGTTACGGAATGCGTGGCCCCGCGGCCGCCACGGGATCTGGCGAAGACCGCCTATATCCGGAACGGCTATCGCGCCATCCTGCGCATCCTCGCGGCGCGACACTGGCAAGAGACCGGCGACTGCGCTTGCGTGATCCAGGACATCCCCTGGGACGAGGTGGTCGCCCAGAGCGCGGAGTTCGTCACCGGCAACGATCCTCTCCGGCCCTTCGACACCTCCGAGCTGCGTCTCATGGCGGATGCGCTCGAGGCCGAACGCGCCGCCGCCTGTGAAAGCCAATAAATGGGGATCATCCGCGATATCCTCTCCCAGGTCGACGATGCGGTCGACACGGTCGCGGAATCCGGCTTCGCGGACGGGGCGGGTGTCGTGGGCGACGTGATCTCGGCCGGGGGTGCGGTGCTCCTGATCCTCCTTGGCATCAATGTCGTCATGCAACTCCGACCGATGAGTTTCGGGAGCGGCTTCGCCTTCGGGATGAAGCTCGTCCTCGTCTCGCTCTTCGCGCAGAGTTGGTCGAACTTCTCGGTCATCTATGACATCGCAACATCCGTCCCCGACAGTATCGGCGCGGCCATTCTCGATCTGACCGACAGCGGCGACGAGGCAGGCGTCTATGAAGGCCTCGATCGCATGGTGAACCGCATCACCGCCTATGGCGATGCGATCGGGGACCGCGCGGGCTGGGTCTTCGGCGCCGTTCTCGGCGCGATCTTCTTCGTGCTCTCGGCCGTCTTTGCTGCCGTCACCGCCGGGATCATCGCCTTCGGCAAGATCGTCTTCACCCTGATGATCGTGATCGCCCCATTCATGATCCTGGCCTCCCTCTTCAAGCCGACACAATCGCTTTTCGAGGCCTGGAGCCGGGCCACCATCGGCTACGCCCTCATGCCGATCGCCGCCGCGGGGGCGGCCGGCATCATCGTCGCGATCGCCGAGAGTATCGGCGACGCCTCGACCGATCCGGACAGCGTCGAGACCATCAGCCTCATCCTGCCCTTCCTCGTGATCCTGATCCTGAGCGCCGGCATCATGGCCGCCGTTCCCTCCATTGCCGCGAACCTCAGCGGCGTGGTGGCCGTTGCCTCGAACGCCATCGGCCTTACCGGGCTTGCGCGGCGCGGCGTCGTCAACACAGGAGAATACGGCCTGGGCGGTGCCGGGCGGCTCGCCACGGGCAAGACACCTTACGAGCTGCGACGCGCCACGAGCGACGGTGTGGTCCGGACCGGTCAGGCGATCCGGGCAACGCCGGGTGCCCTCCTCGCCCGCAGCAAGGCGCTCCGCAGCCCCAACCAGACCCAGGCATAGATGGCATGAGCAAGGAACGGGACGCCTTCGAGGCGGATTTCATCTATGGGCCGAGGCGGCGGGAGCGCTTCGCCTGGCTCATCGCCGCCGCCGGCGTCATAGTCGGTCTTGCCGGGTTTCTCGGCGCGCTCACGCTCTTCCCGCTCAAATCCGTCGAGACCTTCGTCGTCGTTGTCGATAAGGAAACCGGCGAGATGGACCGGGTGGCCCAGGTCGCGGCCCTCACCCTCGACGAGAGTGACGCCATCATCCAGGCGAGCCTCGTGGCTTATGTCGATGATCGCGAGACCTACGATCTCACCGATGGCGAAGAGCGCATCAACGCGGTGCTCGACCGCTCCGATGGCGATGCCGCCCGCACGCTCCGCGATCTCTGGTCTTCGTCAAACCCGGACTACCCGATCACCATCTACGGCCGCCAGGCGAAGATCGACGTGGTGATCCGCTCGGTCAACCAGATCGAGCCGGGCGTCGCCCAGGTTCGCTTCACCCGGACGCTGCGGCGCGAGCGCGACACCCGAACCGTGACGCGGCCTTACGTCGCCACCCTCGCCTATGACTTCCGCCCCGAAACCCGTCAGCGCCTGCAGGACGTCTGGGCCAACCCGCTCGGCTTCGTCGTGACCTCCTATCGCGTCGATGCCGAAACCCTCGAGAACTGACCCATGAGACTGCTCGTCCCCCTCCTCCTCGCCTGCGCACTGCCGACCGCCACCCTTGCCGAGGCCACGCCCCAGGGCGGCCCGCTCGACATCCGCATCCGCTACGCCGTCTACAACGAGAACCAGGTCTTCCGGATCGAGACCGATCTGCGCCATTCCACGACGATCCACTTCGGGCGCGGCGAGCGGTTCGAGGCCGTCATCGTCGGCGATACCGAAAGCTTCCAGGTCGATCCGATCCCCGAGCTGGGCAACGTGTTGACAATCAAGCCCCATGTCGCCGGTGCCTCCACCAACATGACCGTCATCACCAATCGCCGGACCTATTCCTTTCATCTGCGCGAGGGCTCGATCCCGAACCGGACCGGCATGTTCTTCGAGGTGCGGTTTCAATATCCAGACGACGCGCAGCGCACGACAGGCACCACACCGAAGGGCTTCGAGGCGCCGCGCAACTACGCCTATCTCGTTTCGGGAGAAAGCGATTTCCGGCCCGCCTCGGTCTATGACGACGGGCGTTACACCTACTTCACCTTCCCTGAAAACGGTCGCCAACCCGCGATCTTCAAGGCCGACGACCAGGGCCGCGAACGCACCGTCAACTGGACCCAGATCGGCAACACCGTCCGGGTGCTCGGGGTGACCGACTACTGGACGCTGCGGATCGGGGACAAGGCGCTTTGCATCGCCCGCGACCGCTCCGCGATCTACGTGAGCAACTGACCATGGCGGATCCCGATCTCCAGAAACGTCTCGAGACCTTCAGCGAGGACAAGAAGAAATCCCGGTCCAGAGGGTTTGGCGTTGGCGCGCTCGCCATCGCGCTTGGGCTGGCCGGGGCCGGTGTCGCCTATTGGCTGGCCAGTTCAGGGCAGGATGACCCGGGTTCGCTCGAGACCTCCGAGGTCGAGCCGTTCCAGGATGGCCGGCCCGGTGGCGGACGGCTGGAGTTCCCGCCGGACGAGGCCGCAGAGCGGGTCAATGATGCGCTGATCGCCGTCGAGGACGCGCTCGATGTGCCGGAGAGCCCGACACCGGAACCCTCCCGCGAGGTCCTCAATGAAATCGCCCGGCTCCACGAGGCGCTTGCGGCCAGCCAGTCCGAGCGCAATGCCGAGATACAGGCCGCTGTTAACGATCTGCGCGAGGCGTTCGATGCCCAGACCAGGGCGCTTGAAGCCCAGATCGCGGAACGCGAGCGCCAACTGACCGCGCTGGAACGCGAAAACGATGCAAAGCTTGCGAGCCTTCAGGCCCTGCTCGAAGCCGAGCAGGCGCAACGGGAGAACCTCGAAGCCGAGCTTCACAACAGCTCTCTGATCGCCGACCAGGAACTGCTCGAGGAACGGCGGCGGCAGGAAGAGGAACAGCGCAGGCGCGAGGCGGAACGGGAAGCGGCGGAACTGTTGACCGCCCAGATCCGGTCACCTGCGATCGTCTATGCTGACGGGCGCGGTGCCTCCGCAACGCCGTCCGGCCCGGCGGGCACGGGCGCCCCGCTCGACGAGAACGAGGCCTATCTGCAGCGTGCCGCCCGACCACTCGAGGTCGAGGAAGCCACCCGTATGGAGTTCCCCGACCGAACCCTTGCGCAAGGCTCGGTCATCCAAGCGGCCCTTCAGACGGCGATCAACAGCGATCTGCCGGGCAATGTCGTGGCGGTGGTGTCGGAACCGGTACCGGCCTTTTCCGGCGAGCGGATCCTGATCCCGCGCGGCTCGCGCCTCTTTGGCCAATACCGCTCCGGCATCGAGGTGAACCAGAAACGCATCCTGATCCTCTGGACCCGGGTTCTCACACCCGACGGCACCTCAATGGATATCGCTGCGGTCGGGGGCGACCAACTGGGCCGTTCCGGGCTCACCGGCCTCGTCGACACCAAGTTCGATGAACGTTTCGGGGGTGCAGCGCTGATCTCGATTATCGGCGCGGCCCCTTCCGTGGCGGCCGAACAGGCACAGGACGAAGTCACAGGCGAAGTGCTGGAGAATATCGGCGAGGATCTCTCGGACGCGACCAGCTCGGTCATTGCCGACCAGGTCTCGATCGCACCCACGATCTACGTGGATCAGGGCGCTAGCGTGACGGTGCTCGTGGACCGGGATGTAGTGATTTATGGGGATTCCGGGTCGCAATGGCAATGAAAGCATCAGCTTTCGCGTTCGAGCGTCAGCGAAAGGCAGTGAAAACCGATTCAATCAAACCGGAATCACCGAATTGAGCGAACCTATCCAGCCGTCATCTTATCTCGAACGCTACCTCGCACCGTTTGAACGGTGGCTGACAGACGAGGAGGTCATCGAACTCGCGGTAAACGCCGATGGTCGGGTCTGGATCGAACGGCGTGGCGGCGATGCGATGGAGCCCGTCGATCTCACCGTCGATCCGATGGATGCGGTCAATCTCGGGACCACGATTGTCGGGGACGCCAAGGCCAAGGTCTCCGAAAAAAACCCGCTCGTCTCCGGCAAGGTCGAGTTCAAGGGACGACCCCTGCGCGTGCAGGTCGTGGTGTCGCCTGCCGTCGAGACCGGCGCGTCGATCACCATCCGGCTCTTCGGCCGAGCCGACATCCGCAGCTATCGCCCTAAATACCTGTTGGGGCGGGCCGTGTCGCTGTCGGACAAACGGGTGGAGAAGCTGTCCGAAATCGCCGAACTGGCAGGGTCAGACCTGCCGGAAGCGCTGAAGCAACTGATCGCGAACCGGCTCAACATCCTGGTCAGCGGCGGGACATCGACCGGCAAGACCACCTTTGCCCGGCATCTCCTGACCCATGTGCCGGACACCGAGCGCCTCATCACGATCGAAGACGCGTTCGAGCTCTTTCCCACCCAGCCGAATTCCGTCTGCCTCCTGGCGGATCGCGTCAAGGACAGCCCCCGCGCTGCCGGTGCGCTCCTTCAGGCGTCGTTGCGGATGCGGCCGGACCGGATCGTCGTTGGCGAGCTGCGCGGCGCCGAAGCGCTTACCTATCTCGAGGCCATCAACACCGGCCACGGTGGCTCGGTCTCAACCATCCATGCCGAGACCGCCGAACTCGCCATCGACCGCCTGGCAATCATGGTCTTGCAGGCCGGTACACCGCTGACCTTCTCCGAAGTCCAGACGTACATCCGGAAGTCGATCGATGTGATCGTCCAGCTCGGGCGCATGGAGGGGCAAAGGGGGGTTTCGGAAGTGTTGGTGTTGGGCGGTCGTTCGAGCAGATCGAATTAAAGGCCTGCTGCGCGGGATCCCATCCCGGCTGGTCGTTCCGGCCCCAGCTTGGCTTTCATTTGGTGCAATATGGGGGCGCTGTCACTGAGGCGACACGTCTATGCGGACTGTTAGATAGTTCTCTCTTAGGCAATCGAACATTTCATTCGCTTCGCCATGAACGGCGGTATGTTCCGGCTCGGCATCTGGTTCCAACTTCGCCTGTACCGACACACTTGCGAGGGCTTGGGCACACGCCTAGTCTCAATCCTGTTAGTCAGGGGAGATATCCATATGTGCGGGCGCTTCATCGACCCCGATCTGCGAGGCACGGACCAAGAGCACTCCGAAACCAAAATCAATCCGTTCCCAAGGCGACCGGTTATCATCCCGCCCCGAGGTCCGCGTCGATACAACGTCGCGCCGACGCAAGACATCTTGATCTTCGGTGGTTCGCCTCTGGTCGCCATGGAAGCCCGATGGTGGCTTATCCCGTCTTGGCACAAGGGCGAGATGAAAGACTGGAAGGCCACGACGTTCAATGCGCGCATAGAGGATGCAAAAGAGAAGCCGAGCTTTCGCGCTGTGTGGCGACACGGGCGCTGTCTCATTCCGATGGGCGGCTATTACGAATGGATCGGCACGAAGGGTCAGAAACAGCCCCATGTGATCTTGTCCGGCGGGAACGAGCCGACGCTCTGGGCGGCTGGGTTGGCGTCCCTCTGGAACGATCTGCTAACCTGCACGATGATGACACGCGCGGCCAATGCCGAAATCGAGAGCATCCACCATCGCATGCCTGTAATCCTCAATATTCAGGAACGTGAGGCGTGGCTTTCAGGTAGTGACAACGTTCAGGAACTGGGGGCAGAGGTGCGGCTTCGACATCATCCGGTCAGGAGATTTGGCGCGCGAGATGAGGGGCCGGAGTTGATTGAGCGGGAGTAAGTCTGGTGGTGAAAGCACTCCTGCGAGAGTGGAAATGGGTCTACGACCGATATCCGACAACTGGTGGGTCATTCGCTTCTGCCCTGAAGTCTCTCAGATGCGGGCATTGACGAGTAGTAGTGAACCATTGTTGGCTTGGACAAAAACCTGCCAAAACCACAAAGGTTTTGCCGGGGGTTTTTGTCTTAGCTAAGCGGTTGATCCTGGATAGGGTAGGGCTTTTGGACAAAAACGACCGTATTTGGCGCACGCGTTTGGTCAGAGGGTTAGTGGCAAACAGTTTTGCCAAGACGTTAGAAGTTCAGGTTGAGATAACGAAAGATACTGCGAGCGGACTGAATCCCTTCCAAACAGAGATCATCCAAATCCCTGTTGAGAGTTAATCGGTCTGCCTTTGCAACGTAACTGCGACCTGTATCGTGCTCGGTGCTAAGATACTCATGAACGATGGCATTTCTGGCTTTTCGAAGCTTAGGCGTGCACAACTTTTGCAGTTCTTCGAGAACCTTGAGCCATGTCTCATTGGGATGGAGGCCTGCGGATCCAGCCACCACTGGGCGCGGCAATTCCAAAAGCTGGGCCATGAAGTCCGATTGATGCCTGCGATGTACGTGAAAGCCTATGTTAAACGCGGCAAGTCTGACGCCATCGATGCAGAGGCGATCTGCGAAGCTGTCACGCGCCCCACGATGCGGTTCGTGGCGGTCAAGACTGAAGAACAACAGGGCGTTCTGTTCCTGCATCGCGCTCGCGACTTGGTCGTGCGGCAAAGGACCCAACTCAGCAACATGCTGCGCGGCTTGCTGGGGGAGTTTGGTATCGTGATTGCCCAGGGGATCGGGAGCGCCGTGAAGTTTGCAAAGGCGGTACTGGACGGAGATCGTCCGAGCATTCCTGAAGTCGCCATCGAAGTCTTGACGAACCTGTGCAACCAGATGGTTGCTCTGCACTTGCGCATTCTCTGGTACGATAAACGCATTCTGCTTGAAGGCCGGAGAGACCCAAAAGTTATGTTGCTAAGGACCATTCCCGGGGTTGGCCCTGTTACCGCCTCGGCCATTGTTGCGACAGCGGGCGACGGGCATCAGTTCCGAAATGGACGCGAGTTTGCCGCCTGGCTGGGGCTGACACCGATCAACCGCTCAAGCGGCGGCAAAGAACGTCTCGGACGAATATCCAAGATGGGAGATCGATACCTCAGACGGCTTCTGGTAACCGGCATGACCGCCCGATTGAACCAGATGAAGGTCAATCCCGACCGTGTTGATCCTTGGGCAATGTCCCTGAGAGAGCGCAAACCTCCGCGCGTGGCTACCGTTGCCATGGCGAACAAAACCGCCCGCATCATCTGGGCGGTGTTGACGCGCAACGAAAGGTATCAGTCTCACACATCATAAACGTCAAAAGAGGAACAGCAGAGACGCAAGACCATTGAGATGATGGAGCAATGTCAGCCCGCCAACCAAGACACCCCGTCGAATGTCAGGGACACGTCGTTGTCCGCGAAGCGGTTTGGGACTTGGTCAGCGGAAACCATCAGGGCCAGCAGCCGTGTGCGCTGCGCAAACAGGCCGGACACACGACTGCATCTGACAGACGCTCGTACCAGCTCAAAAAATGTCTTGCTATACAGGAGCCATCCACACAGGACATTCGCTGCAAGCGCACAATCCGGCGATGGTCGAACTCACACTTCGCGGGACTTTGCAGAGCTTCACAGCTTCTGTAGATTGATCGTGGCCCCGTGGAGGTGCACTCCAAATTCAGCACGCTTCGTCGAGCGCCCTTGAAACACTCGCCAGCCGGTCCGCCAGCGCCGCGTTCATCACGGCATAGCCCGCTTCAATCGAGTCGAGTTCCGCATATCCGACGAATAGGCCAGCGAATACTTCCGTGTGATATAGTCGGGTGCAGCTCTCGGACAGGGGTTCGAGGTCGAACCGGTGCACGCCGCGAAAGATGCCCGGGACGCCGCCACCCCAGACGAGGCTGCGGTCGGGTTCGGCCACGATGACCCGAGGGTGGATAACGAGTCGATGGCCGTTGGGTTTGTGCACCTCAACCTCCAGCCGAGCCCCGCGCTCCGCCAAGCCCTCGACACGGACATGGTACGGATTCCACTCCGGGTAGGCGGCCAGATCAGCCAAGACCTGCCAGATACTCTCTGCGGCGTAGGGCAGATCGATATGGGTCTCGATTTCGATCCGGGTCGGGCGTTCGGTCGTCTCGGCTGCCGCAACGTTTACGCCGGCGAGAATCGAGATGATGAACAAGATGGGTTTGAACATGATGTCCTCCATTGATGATGAGGACAGATTGCCCGCTGCCGCCGAACGACTATTGAATTATCGCGCCAGACTGCTGCGCAACATCGCGAAACGTCCTCGGTGTCATGTTGGTGACCCGCCGGAAATCGCGCTGAAAATGCGCCTGATCGGCATAGCCGCAGCAATAACCGATTTCGGCCAATGGCGTTGCCGTCTCGGTGAGCAGGTGCGTGGCCTGCCGCATCCGGGCGCGGCGCAGGACGCTCGAAAAACTGCGGCCTGCCTCTCCCAGCCGGCGCTGCAGAGACCGGTCCGAGAGCGCCAGGGCCCGCGCGGCCTCCCCGAGCTTCCAGCCGCGCCCGATATCGCCGGCAAGCAGGTCGGCGAGGCGGTCATTCACGGTTCCGGCGTCGGAGTGCTCTTCCGCAAGAGCCGCAGGATCGTTGGACCAGCGAATCGAGAAATGCTGCGCGTCGCAGTCGAGCTTCGTCTCGGCGATCTCGCCCTCGGCAAGCTCCACCGAATCGAGTGAGAGACGGCAGTCTTTCGCGCCGATACGGGCAAGAAGGCCAAAAAGAATACCCGCAATCAGCAGGTTCTCGGCGGCGCTGGCGGGGTCCGCCTTGCTCTCGCGCCGGCACTGCCACTGGCGATGCGTGCCGGTGTCGATCCGAGTCCGGTGGCTCGAATGGTAGTATCTTTCCAGGCGCATCCACTTTTCGGCCAGCACCGCCGGCTCGACGGATCGGAGGAGAACGGCCATCACGGGCGATTCCTCAGCCAAGTCCAGGTATTGCCCGATCCGCAGGACGGCCGACGCTCCGTGCCGATCCGCGAAAGCCGACAGGAGCGTGAGCTTGTCCCGGTCGGACACGACACCGGCCTGCATGGGATCGGGCCGCAAGATGCCGCGGCAGAGGTCCGGGTCGATGTGGTCAATCGCCCCGACCACGAGACCGATCAGCGTCGTGCTGGTGAAACCGGACATGCCCTCCTCCCGATGGTGGAGCGCCGGACCGGCGGAGCGGTCCGACGCCTTGATGTCACGCAGGGGTCAGGCAAAGGCCGGGACGATCATGGCAACTGCCAGCGCGCCCCCTGTGACCCATGTGGTGCGACCCACCCCCGCGAACTCTTCAGCCCCGTATCGCCGCCAGAGCTGAACCGCAAGAAGGATGTGCCAGACGGCCAGCAACGGGAAGCCGAAATCCACGAGCGGGTCGAGGACGTCACCCGAGACGCCGATCTGTTCACCGGCCAGCAGGAACAGAAGCGGCGAGAGCGCGAGGCCGAACCACGCCAGGCAACGACTGATATTCGTACCATTCAGGAACACGACACAGATCGACGCGAGCCACACACCCCAGCAGATATTGGCCAGGTGCTCGCCCACGAGCACACCGGCGTAGTGGTTGAACGCGCCTTCGAGCATCGCCGCCATCTGCGCCTTTTCTGGGTCGGCGGCCTCGGTCACGAAATAGGGGATGAGGATGACCCAACGGCCGAAACCGAGCGCCTGGCAGAAACCGGCGAGCGTGCCGAAGATCAACGACAAGGTCGCAGCGGTCTGCGACCGGGCCCGGACCACCTGGTACAGGAGAACCGAGATCAGGATCTGCGTTATCCCGGTCATGGTCAGCACCCAGTAGGTCGGGCGGATGATGGCCTCGTTCTCGGCGAAGATCGCGAAGCGGTCTGGCGCCGGGTAGCGGAGCACGTCGGGAAACTCGAAGACGGCGCCGAGGACGGCGAAGCCGGCGAACATGGCGACGATATGCAGGATGAGCACGACTGCCGTCGCGCGGTCGGGAGTTCGGGTTGTGACAGGCATGACAGACCTCTTCGGTTGCGGGTATTTGTGCCGCCAGCATGACTGACCCCCAAACCCGCTTATTGAAGGATCGCGCCAATCCGCCCGATCCGGCCTTTGGCGCGTTTGTTCAATAGGTCTCCTCTGCCTTTCGGTACGAAACCGGCATCCAGATCGAAGGAGACCAGTCATGGACACCAACGGATTTGCCATCGTCACCGGAACCAGCAGCGGGATCGGCGCGGCCCTTGCGACCAAGCTCGCCGCCCAGGGATATGACGTGCTTGCCATCGCGCGGCGCAATCCTCCGTCCGCGGAAAGCGGTCGGGTCCGCCACCTGGCGCTCGACCTCACCGACAACGACGCGATCCCGCGCGTGGTCTCAGAAGTCGAGCGCGCAGGACGGCCTGTGGACCTGCTGGTCAACAACGCCGGCGTTCAGTACTCGCACTGCATTACGGATCTCCTCAAGGAAGACCGCAGCTCGGCCCTTCGCACCGAGATCGCGCTAAACCTTGAAGTTCCGATCCGACTCACCTGGTCGCTCATCGACCGCATCGCCCGGCCGGGTGGTGCCATCGTAAACGTGACGTCGTTGACGGCGCTACATCCCAAGAGCTCCGCTCCGGTCTACAGCGCAACCAAGGCCGGGCTGAAGTCATTCACCCGGGCCTTGCGCTTGCAGGCGGAGCCAATGGGGGTTCATGTCATGGAAGCGATTCCGCCGCTCGTCGACACCGCGATGACCTCGGGTCGCGGCAAGGGCAAGATCAGCGCCGAAGCGATGGCCGATGCCATTCTTGCTGGCCTAGCCGACAGACGCCGGGTCGTCGCTCCCGGTCTTTCCGGCCAAGTGCTGAGGCTCAATCGGCTCTTTCCGGAACTCGTTGCCAGGTCGATTGCCCGGGGTTGAAGCTCCCTTCGCCGAATATCGTTCAGAAGGCGCAATGCGCACGCCGCGAGGTATCGTTCCCAATGCCAGGCAAACGGGGGCGACCGGAGCTTTTTTCATGGATTCTGCTTCTTACGACCATCACGCATCGTCCGTTCCGGGCTCTTCGCGGCCGTTAGATCGACCGCAGCATCCGGGCGCTCAACTCAACCTTGCTTCGTCACACCCGGCCCATTCCTGCCGTTCACCGAGCAGTCCAGATGCTGCATCTGCAGCCCGCTTTCCGGCCATTCGCTGCAATAGCGAAATCTCGAAGTTCATGAATGGGAAAGTTGCGGGACAAAACGGTCCTTGGCGCTGATCAGGCCAACTGGGGAAACGGCCCATTGCTGCCATTCATCAGCACAATTGACACCGCGGCGCAGCTTCACCGAACCGGTCATTCGCCCGTCAGACAATCCAGCTATTCATATTTCCCCACGTGCGGTCGCGCAACTCGGTAGACCTTTGAAAGGAGTTCAATGTCCTCATTCTCTTTGCGGTCAGTGACACTGGCAATTGCAGAAGCAAAACCCTGATTGCTATTTGGCTCTTTCGCTTCGTTGTCATTCTACAAGCAGCGTAGAAACCAGGTGTTCCACCTAACCCGCCGTCAAGGGACGATCAGGCCATACTGCGTGTCACCTCCAAGCCAATTTTCGCACTTATGAACGACGCAAAGCTTTGCACATTGTCGTCTTTGGATCCATCAGCGAAGTCAGAAACACCTTTTACGATGAGCCATTTTGGTTGCGGCTCAATGCTCTGATGGCAGGCCCAAGCGACCCCAAAGGCTTCCATGTCAACGCCTAGAATTTTTCGGTTCTGGTCCGCCACGCCGTTAAAAAACTCTCTGTGGTTCTGAACCGCCGCTCCTGAAGCTATTGGGCCTATGTGCAGTGTAGGAACATTGCTGATCCGATACCCTGGGCAATCATCGTAAAATTGCCTTAGCTTCATATCGTCCGCAATTATGGAAGTGACACTGCGCTGAATCGTTGCGTCCGAAATTAATTGAACTGGAGCTGGTTCAAATTCAACTTCGCCATCATCATCCTGTACAAATTTACCACTTCCATAGTCCCAAGTAATGTTCGCAGCTATCGCATCGCCAAGATTACAGTCACCCTTTCGCCCTGCACATATACCAGTCATAATGACAACTTTCGGCGATAGTGTTCGAGTTGCCTGAGATACACCTGTCGCAGCTGAGACCAAACCCATTTGTGGTAGACAAATACTATAAACCTCTATCTTGCGGTCCTCGACGTCTAATTTTGTCTTCCAATACAGAATTGGATCGCTAGGAAATGTGACTTGTTCCCACTTCACTCCAGAAGCTATATGCAGCTGCTCTAGTTCTGGTGACGCTAGAGCGCAAACAAAAAGCGCGTCACAATCCACCTTGTTCTCAAGGGACATACCTGCACGCTGGTTTTCTCGAGCAGTTAAGTGTTGAATTTTCTGCTGCAACTTAAGTTTCCACTGACCATTGCTAGGCCCCGACAGCTCTACACTCCAAAGATGATCGGAAAAATCTGATTGTGAAGAATTCAGCGCTTCCTCATCAACAGTCAGCCCAAGAATTGCCTCAGGAGCTTGAACATCACTCGAACGGTGTATCTGCTTTAAAAGAGTAACCCCTCCCCCGATTTCCGGAGCTTCTCCCAATCGTAGTGGCAAAACCAGATCTACGATCAATAGATCAAAATATTCATTCTTGAGTGCCCTCATCGCAGTCGCAGCAGTAGTGGCAACTTCGATTGCGCCTTCGTTCACGCCAGCATCCTTGGCCACACTCACGACTTCCATCACTTTATCATTGTTGTCGTCTACGATAAGTATCTTCATTGTTCTGCCTTAATGGATTGATGGAATTTTTTCACATGCGTTTGCCATTCGTCGTCTGATGTCGAGTAGTGGATGGCAGAGAGATAGATTTCGGGATATTTTTCGGCCATTTCTTGGCTAAGCCCCTGTAAGGTTGTTAGGTTTGGGGCCACTCCGAACGTTTCAAACATGGATACTATCAAAACTTTTGTTGGAAATTTCATACGCTTCAAGCGGCGGAGAAACTCCGTTCCGGCGAACGGACGCATATCCGTTGCATGCGACCCTCGATCCTTTGGCGGATGGTTCGGCAGCGACATATCCAACAAGATGAAGTCTGGCTCAAAATCTCTGGCGAACCTCAACCCTAAAATCAAAGAGTCTGCCTCTTCAAGAGTATCTTCAGGGAACTCTTTCGAGAGAAAACTGCTGATTGCAGCTCTCTTAGCTGGATTATCTTCAACAAGAAGAATCTTCATTACATCCCCCCGGAATTACAAGTGCAGTAAATTGAAAGTCATCTGTACACTGAAAAGCGATCTCTTCGGATCAACCGAAATTACAGTGTTCGGCCTACCATCCTTGACAGTGGCTCGGGCTACTTTCGGGAGGCCAGATCCACCTTCTTTCGGAAGCCTCGCTTCATACTCTCCAGTACGGATCCGCTCGTTCGCTAATTTGGCAGCAATTTCACCTGCTTCAAGGTCATCAAGGGAACTAGAGAATTCCACAACGAGTTGGTCGCTGACGGTAGCGTCAATTTCAACAAAGATTCGGGGGCTGTCCACACCAGAATGCTCAAAGACATTGAAGAAAAGGGCTTTAAACACCTCAATCAAAACATGAAGTGATGAACTCAGAGAGACATTAGTATCACCCGTTACCTCAATGCGGGGAGCAAATCGCGGGTGCAATCTAGCAACGATCCGATGTGCGGCCGAAATAATGTCCGCCAGGGCGATTGGCTCGGTATCCGTTGAGCGCGCTACATTGTGCCACGATGCTAGCTCTTTCAGCGCGGTGTCCAAATCTGAACGTGCACGGGTTATTTCATCGGTGAATGGCCCAAGCCTGGGAATCCCCGTTTCTGATTCAACCTCTCTTTGAAGCTCGTCGAGCAATGCGTGCAAAATTGGTCCAATTTCTGTGAATACTTTACGCCTTGCAGGTACCAGCTTCTGCTCTACGGTTGCCCAATAAAAAGGTGAAAACTCCTCAAGTAGTCTGTCAATGGAGTCCACTTTGGCAAAAGTCGAGGAAAAAGAAAGGGTTTCAACCTGCTGCCATTCAAGGTCAATTATTCCGTTCGGCTTTTCATCGCGATTTACCTGAATGTACTCATCTTTAATGAGCTTTAGCGTCTCATTATACTTCTCGGAGAAACGGGCGATCACTTGGCCGATCTTGGTGCCCACCACTGGGTGAAAAGTACGGCACCAAAAATCCGTTTCTTCGTATCCGGTGGGACCTTTAACAGTCAGAAGCTGCCTCGTCGAAAGTGGAGCCCTTAAATGCTCCTCCAGTTCGCCATGCCTCATACCCAAACTCAAATACGAGTCTATTCCGTGCCTTGGATCAAGTGCGTACTTATTTGCCAGATCCATGATGATTGAACTCGCGATGCTAAGCGCTTCACTGCTAGGAACTTTGAATGTAAAAGCACCATCTTTCCCAGTTGAGATGTGAGATAGAAATTCCAGTTCAGCATCTCGTTCAACGGGCAAAAGGTCCTCTGCAATAAAATCTTGCAGGCGAATGAATTTTGCAGCCAACTCTTCTTTTGCCCAAGCAAGTATCGCTTTTTCGTTGCAGTGAATCTTCCCAACTTCATAGCGCTGAAGAAGCTCATCGACAGTTTGCCGCCCAATAATTGCCTGCGCTTCATCTTCATATTTGTCTCGCAGCTCGGGATCGGCTTCCGCTAGCTTTCGAAGGATCTCAATCCGCTCTTCTTCGACTTCCAGCCTTGACACAAACTCAAGACTCTGCCGAAGACATTCCAGAGTACAAGCCTCAAACAGGAAGTCTGCAACTTCACCTTGTTCAGCGACTAGCTCGCTCGGCTTAAGCGCTCCAATATCCTCCAAAATTCGCTCTACGGAAAGATAAAGAACGCTCTCACCTTCATTGTAGAGGTCACGTTCAATTCGTGAAATTGCAACGGCGACGCGCAAATCAGTTGAAGCTTCTATCACTTCATCTTCACTACATTTGGAGAAAAACAAATTTGTCGGGAAGTAGGTGTAGGCATTCCTGTCTGTCTGCGTGATCTCGTAGAGACAAATCAGAACATCAAAGACGCGGCATTCTTCAATTCCGCACAAGCTCGTCAATCTGAAGATCTCACGTTTCTCAAGCTGAGATTGAGCCTTTCTCAACTCATTCAACAGGTCGTCAAACTTGAGCGGTACTTTCCTCCTGCCTGCCTGAGTTGGTGTTTGCTGAGAATTGTGTGCTTGAGCAATTTCTCGGCGCGCAACACCTCTCTGAAACTCCTCAATCGAGTTAGCGCCCTTCAATAGGTATGCTGATGACGCTAGATACGCGCTAGGCGTGCTTTGCGAACAAAAGAAACTGTTTGCAAGAGCAGTACGGAACTCGCGTTCGTTAAATCGTGCATCATTTACCACGCTTAGTTGGTCGTCAAAAAAACGCTCGGAGTTTTGATCAGACAAAGGTAAGAATATGTGCTGAAGCGCTATGTCTTCGAGCAGGAAAGAAATCCCCGCTGCTCTCCAGTCCCCCGTGACAACCATAAAATTCCAGAAGCGCTCCAGGTTTTCGTCCTCGGTGCCAGCAAACAGAAAATAGTTGGAGCATATGACGTTCGCAGCGAGGTCATATTGATCTACAATCGGCTGATTGGCCATAAGCTGGGCGATTTCGGAGAACTCCGAAACATCAACCGGTGTATTGAGCAACAGATAGCTTATCAGCTTGACGAATTCAGGGTCATCGATGTGAACAAATAGATTGGCATACATGGTTCCCAGTATGTCTTCTGGATCACGGCCACTTTCACCCGCCAGGCCCATGAAATAGAAGAGAACATTGGCCAGCGATCCGCTTGCAACATACAGATTTTCGACCATCCAGTTTCTCTGGGCCTCCAGACCTTTGGACTTAGACAATGCGAACAGAACCGTGCTCAATCCCGAGTAGCTCAACATTGCATTAGATGTCAGAATTTCAGCTTCTTCCAAAATCTCGTCAAAGCTTTCACCAAGCCCCTCGACCGAAATAACGAATTGATTATACTGTCGGATTTCATCATGCTTGAAGTCCCCCATCACCGATACCCAACCTAGAGCTTCACTCGGGCTGTCGAATGGGAAGAGCATCCACTTTGCAAGATGAGATGAAAATTTAGGCGCTAAGCCGCAAAAGAAAACTTGCGATCTATACCTAGGATAACTCCATTCGAGTACATTCCGAAATTGCGCTACTGAAGAAGATTTGAATACGCGGTTCAGTGCGCTCGGAGAACCGCCTGTTCGGCGGATCATTGCATGCATTGGGTTCTTTGCGGTCTTTTTTCTTTTTTTTGCCAAAGTCGGGTCTTAAGCCTCAATTGCTATCTCGTAACGCATTCTATAGGCATCACACTAGAATAATCCCCACAATGGATAACTTCAGGTTGGTGAGGAAGCAACCAATCAATCAACCCATAGGTGCACTACCAGAAGCCCATGAGCAGGAATTTCGTTACCGGCTGGAACTGATCCGGAGCTACCCTCAAGAAAGGCCACCACTATTTTTTGGCCCAGTCGAGAGGCTGAGATCAAGAGCACCCAGCCATCTAGGCTAAGCTTTCATCAAATGTCGGCTTTAAGCATTATTTTTTGATGCCGTCTCGCCCGCAGCGAACTTCCGCTTTCCGCCAACCGTTCCCCCGAGTACTGCACCCGCGAGGAGGGAAGATCGTAGGGTCGCTAAACCCCCGGCTGCTGTCAGACGCAGCATCGATTGGCATGGACCCGTCGCCGACTTTCACCGTGGCTCGGTCCGATGTCAGCCCCATCCCTACTCCGTCAGTAGCTCGTCGATGAGGCTCTCCTGCCGATCGAGCATCTCCTCCCATCGAGGCGGCACGCCGTCCTCGCGATCGAGTTCTTGCGGCTGCGGACTGTCGGTATCGAATTTCTTCGAGGTGGCGCGCATGACCCGCGCCTGGCGCCGCCGTGATCTCGGCGTGCTTTCTGGATCATTCTCTTCCGCATCCTCGTCGACATCGCCGCTCTCGACCCAGGGCCCCGCGCCTTCCACGCTCGGCGGATAGGGGAACTCCCTGCCCTCCTGGCGCGCGACCATTTCCTTGAATACCGGGTCGTCGAAATACTTGATCCGCTGCGCCTTGATCGGGTGCTGAGGCGAGGCGAGGATGATGACCTCGTCGGGATCGAGGAGCCGGGCTTCGGTCTCGGAGAGGAGCGGCCGCTCTTCCAACCGCGCCGAGGTCGAGGTCGCGCCCAGGAACCCCTTGTTGCGCCCATACATGCGGGTGACCGCCTCGCGCGTGGTGCTGCCAACCGCCGCCGAGACCTCCCGCACGGTGCGCTGGTCCCGCGGCGTGATGTAGAGCTTCAGGCCCGCCCCATTCTCCAGGCTCTCGCGTCCTTCGGACCCGTAGATCCGATCAAGTGCCGCCAGCGACTGCGCGATCAACGCGACACGTCCGCCATAGCTCGCCAGCGAATGGATCGCGCGTTCGAGATAGGGCATGGCGCCCATCTGCTGGAACTCGTCGATCATCATCATGACGGGCCAGGGTTCGTCCGACCCCGGCTCCTTCAGGCGCAGGCAAGCGATGAGATCAGCGAACATGAGGCGCAGGAGCGGCGCCAGGGTGGCGATATGATCTTCCGAGACCACGATGTAGAGCGAATGCGGTTTGCGCCGGAACTCCGCGAAGTCGAAATCGCTCGCCATCGTCGCCGAGCGCACCGCCGGGTTGTCCCATTGCTTGAGCCCGGCCGTCATCAGCGCCTGGATGTTCGAGGTGAGCAGACGAGACGACGCGCTCGCCGCATTGGTCCAGAGCTCCTTGACCACCTGTTCGTCCGCCTCCTCGGCATAGGCGCCATATTGGGCGTTCTTGTAATCGCCCCCGGTGACGATCTGGTTCACCGCGCCGAGATTGGGCGTGCCGCGTTGGATAGCCAGAAGGCAGGCGGCGACGAAGATCGACTTGCCGGCTTCCGAGAAAGTATCGAGGGTCTTGTTGTCCTTGTCGAGGAAGAGATCGGCCAGGATCGACACTTCGGTGAACTGCTGCGCGAAGCTTGGGTATCGGGCGATCCGTGCAAGCGGATTGTAACGATGGGTGCTGTTGGCCCAGTCGAAGGGGCTGAAGCGAAACACCTCGTCACCATTGGCCGCGCGGAGCCGCGAGGTCTTGTCGAAGTTCTCACCCTTGACGTCGAGCACCACGACCGAGCCCGCGAAGGACAGGAGGTTCGGGATCACGAAGCCCACCCCCTTACCGGCCCGGGTCGGGGCCACCATCATCACATGGGGGATCTCGGTCGAGGAGATGAAATCGGACTTCGATTTCGGCTTGCCGAGCTTGCCGCAGACAAATCCCTTGCCGGGGTCCTGCAGCATGCCGTTCTTTCGAAGCTCCGCCTTGGTCTGCCAATGGGCCGAGCCATAATCATCCTGCTGGCGTTTCCAGGACCAGGCGGCGGCCAACACGCCAAGCCCGAAGGCACCGAAGCCGACCGACCCGAAGGCCACCTTGAAGGCGTCCGGATGCGCGGCCCGCAACCCGGCGCTCGCCTGCCAGACGGCGAACATGTCGAACTGGCTGAACCCGGTCCTGAGCGCCAGGGCAAGATAGAAGCTGGCAACGATGGTGCCGAGGAGCGCGCCGCAGACCAGGCCGAAGGGGACGGCCGCCCAGAGGGGGATGGGTTTCATATGGGGACCTCCGCTCAGAGTCCGAGCTCGTCATCGCGGTCGAGGCCAAGCTCGCGGGCACGGTCCCGCTCGGCCTCCATCTGCCGGGCGAGCTCGGTCGCCTTGTCCTGCTGCAGCGCCGCCGCGCGGTCGGTGAAGACCTGATCGCCGGTCTCCTCATGGGCCATCTCGAGGAATTCCTGCGTGACCGCGATCTGGTCGAGCTTGCCGGGCAGCGCCTCTTCCAGGACCGTGTAGTTGCCGCGGCGCAGCTCGGCGAGACCCTCTTCGCCCAGCTCCTTGACGAGTTCCGCCTGCAGGGTGCGCTCGACCACTTCCTCCTGCTGCTCGGTGAGCTGGCCCTCTTTCAGCATCTCGGCGAGCTCCTGCAGGTAGGGGTTCGGGCCCCGGTCGCGGTCATCAATCAGCGTCAGCTCCTGTCCGTCTTCGGCGTCGAGACCTCTCCCCACGGGCACACCCAATTCGCGGGCCCGCTCCAGGATCCGGTCCATCACACCGTCGAGTTTTTCGAGCGCCGCGTCGAGCTCGCGATCATTGGCGGTCTCGGTGGTGAGTCCGTCCTTTGCCAGCACCGCCCCCATGTCGCGTTCGACCCAGTCCTGGGCCAGCCCATAATTCGTGGTGCCGCCCGCGGCGATCCGGGCGACGAGGTCGTCCCGGTCGATCCCCGCCTCCTCCGCCTCCGAGAGGATGTCGGCCAATGTTCCGTCGCGGCCCGATTGCAGCGCCTCGATCAGACGCGCATCGCCCGCGCCTGGCGGATAGGGTTCGGTGAGGTCACGCCCGAACCGCGCCCTGAGGTCGGGGTCCGGCACCATCTGCGAGAGGTCGCGGATGATGGGAGCCGCTTTCACCTCGAAACCGGCACGAGCTTCCCCGTCCAGTTCCTCGGCCTTGAGACGCAGCGCCTCGATGGTGCGTTCGGAATACTCGATCGCCTCCCCGACGGTCCGGATGTTTTCCATGTCGATCTCTCCTGCGGTGAACTGGTGAACGGTGTTTGACCCAAGACCCTTGGCCATGGCCCGCACGGCGCGGGCCAGGTGACGCTGATCCATACGATCCAGCAGATCGGCGAGCTTGGCATAGTCCTTGGCAAAACCCACGACTTGGGCCTGTGCGATGGCGGATTCTTCTGGTGTCATCGCGATCTCGCGCGGCAGGCGCGCCTCTTCCTTGGCGCGGTAGATTTCTTCGATACCGGGGGCTTTGGCGAAGATGCCGCGTTCAAGCCGCGTGGTGGCGTCCAGCATCACGCCATAGGTCTCTGCGAGTTCCGCCTGTTTTTCGCGCATGAGCTGGGGCGACATTACACCCTCGGCCCAACACGAAAACCAGGTGCCGTTCTCGCGGCCGCGGTTGTTCAGGACGATATGGGCGTGCCGGTGCGCCCGGTCGTCATGGACCGCGAGCACGTAGTCCCACTGGTCGCCATAGGTCCCGCTCTCGAAGAAATGCTCCGCCCAGTCGAGCGCGATGTCGCGCACCTTCTCGGTGCTTACATCGGTCGGGAAGGAGAGCAGCATATGGGAGGTGAAACCGAGCTTGGTGGTGCCGCGCCAGGTCTTCGCCCAGGCTTCGATGATGTCGCCTTTCTGTTCGTTCGAGAGCACCGCCCGTTCGTCGAGCGGGTTGGTCATCGTGGAATAGGTGAAGACCGCCTTGTCGTTGATATAGGAGAGCTGGTTGCCGAGGCTTCCCCGCGTCTTGCACCCCCCTGCCCGGATCCGCTTGAAGACCGCCGCCCGGCTCTGACCGGAGGCCGCCTTGGCGATGTTGCGGAACGAGAGCCGCCCGACCCGGGCGTAGCTGCGGCCCTGCCGGCGCCCGGCCAGCCGCGCGTCGATCCGTCCCTGGGCCTTGCCGCGGATGCGCTCATCCTCCCAGAGACGACCCATCACGGCGGTGTAGAGTGCGAGCGGATCAGCCATTGAGAGCGTTCCGGTTATCAGGGATTGAATCCTGTATCGGACCTCGCGCCTCAAGCTCGCCGAGAGGCAGCGAACCCCGACCCGATTGTGAACCGGAATGCTCAGCCCTCCTCTCGCGGTCCTGCATATCCACCACTTCCGGCAGCCCGGTGCCGCGCTGGACCTGTGCGTGATCTTTCATCGCGCCGAGCTCACGGGTCATCCTCTGCGCCAGTTCGACCAGCTCGGACACCAGGGCCCGGTCGGCCTCCGTCAGCCCCAGCCGGCCCCGCCGCACTTCCCTAGCAAGCGCCATTCCGGCATCGGTCAGATCGCGGGACTGACGCCAGGCATCGACGAAGCCATCGAGCCGATCCGCGGTCACATCCAACACGCCGCAGCGCGCCCGCAGGACGGTCTTCAGGGCCTGGCTGCGATTGGCAAAGCCTCTCGCGCGCCACTCCGCATCGAAGGCTTCGATCTCGGATTGCGCGGCCCGGAAACTCACGATCTCCGACGGGTCGCGCACCTCCACGCCCTCGCCGCGATGCTCCTTCGCCAGCCGCGAGATGTGCCGCACGGTGACACCGTATTCGGCCGACAGGTCCCGTGCCGCCTCGCCGGCATGGGCCCGCCGCGCGATCTCGATGCGCTGTTCGAGCGTCAGGTTCTTGCGGGCTCTGCCCATCACAGGTGTTTCCCGCTTCCGATGACGAGATGTATGCGAAGACCCGCGCGAGGCAGCGTTTGCCTACAAACGCGTTCGCGTGCGGTGAAGCATTCATTCCTACGGAAAACGCCCATCACAGACCCCTCGGACAAAATGTGTATACATTGGCCATATCCTGCCAATGTCATTATTTTGTTCGTTTTATATAATTCGTGTGATTAATGCAAGTCGCATGTTCGAACGATTCAGGGAATCGGCGCACCCACGCCGCCAGTCTAGCCCAGCCGGTGCGCTGGTGCCGCCCGAAAACATCCGGGTGATATGGGCCCCAGGAAGCCGGTGATGTGAGGCCCAGGTGTAAGGCGGCGCAGCCGAAGTGCGTAATAGAAATCCCCCCGCTCCACCCGACCCCCACCGGCTTCACGTGGGCCCGACCCCGAGATTCAGTCCGAACACGGACCCGTGTTCGGACTGAAACGAGGGGCGGCGCACCTCTACACCGACGGGGCTGACGGACGGGGTCAAGGGAGGCCAGATTTGGCCCGCCAAATCTCTGCCGGAAAAACCGGCGGGCGTCAGCCCGACTGTTATTCCGGGTGGCCCCCTTGAGACTGACTGTTCGATCTGTCGCGGCCTGATCATTCCGGGGGGAGTGCGTTCCTTTAACGCGCAGCGACCGGCACCAAGAGGAGGTCGCTATCGGCGATCACACGCGCCGGTGACGGCATCCCTGGAACAGGGATCGGGCCGCCCCAAGATTGTCCTGGGACGGCCCATCCTCGTCAGAGGATTTAGTCCTGAGGGTCTTTTGCGCTCGGCGGGAACATCACCAGCTCCGAGACTGCGACAGGGAAGTCGAGCTTGAGGCTGAAGAACTCCGAGCCGTCCCCGCCCCGGGTGTTGCGGAACATCGCGCCCACGCGTTGGAAGCGGGTGCGCTCCTGGCCATCGGTATCGGTGAACTTGACGGGGACGGTGGCGACGTAGTGGTTGGTCATTTGGGTTACTCCTTTTTGCGATGGGGATCACCCGGCACGGGGGCAAGAGGCCCGGTCGCAAGCGCAAATGCGGAGGGTCCGCGGCCCTGCCGTGGAAGCCGTATTTGTGCTTGCCGGAGCGAAGCGCAGGGCACGATTGGGCCGACCCCGTGCGATCCACATCTATGAGCAAAAAGGAGTGATCCGAATTTGTGCCACCACTTTGAAGCCGCGATCGACCCCGTCGATCGTGATCGAAGATGGCTAGGTTCGTTCCGATCCAATGCATCTGGATAATGATCCGCCGCGCTCACCATGTGGCAGGTCAGCGTTCCGCCGCGAGCGAAGATCCGTCGTCTGTGTCGGATGGGCGCGTCTGCTATCGGCACCAGGGTTGAGGGCGTGGGGGACAGCTGGTGCGGCCGCATCGATATGGCACGGCCAGACCTTCAGCAATGAGCGTGCTGCCCACGTCCCGACCGTCAACGAACAACGAGCCGCAGAACCGCCCGAAATTGCACTGATCCGTACCCTCCGTCCCGGGCCGACAGGAACAGGCCACGCGCTCAAATTCAATTGACGTCGCACCCCGCACCAATTGACCTAGACGCGCGGTCGCGCGCTCCCCGACCTCACGCTCTGCGGAGCAGGCGGGTCTCCATGTCTCAGGCGCGTTAACCCCGACGAGACGCACGTTCGCTCTCAGGCCTCGAACATTGATCGTATCACCATCAATGATCCGTACATCGCTGGCACGAAGCGTCCGGCCCTGCGAGGCGGGTCGCTCTGCAGGTGGCGCGACCGGCGACAGGAATCTGGAAGACATCCAGCCCGTCCCCAAGTTGGAACGAATTTGCGCCCACTGCCCTTCATCGCGAAGCTTTTCGACACGGGTCCCCTCGCTCAAGACGCCCATCACAGCATGCGAGGTAGACGGCCCAGCACGTTGGTTGACACGCGTCCCTGTCACGTAGACGTAAGCGATGTTTGCCGTTTGCGATGCGGGAACCGCTGATGGACTGTAGGGTGTGGATCGCGAATTTGATGTCTCAAACAATGATCCAACCAATGCGACGAACCCGACAGCGATCACCAACGGCACCATGATTTGGCGTTGAGCCTTGCGCACGGCACGCCGAGGCGCAGTGATCGCGCGGGTCACGGAAATCGGACGGGGTCTTGCCTGAACAGTTCTGGTACTGCGCTCTGGTGCTGGTTGAGACGTCTTGTCGTCGGCCGCTGTCCTTGTCTGGGCCGGTTTTTCCCGTTCCAGTTTCAGGACTTTGTGCAGGCTGGCATACTGCGCTTTGCTCAGGCGCGTCGCCGCCCCATACCGCTGAAACCGTTCAGCCATGTTTGTGAGAAAAGACACTTCCCAATCGTTTGCCTGCCCGGATCGCAAGCGCGCATCAATGCGCGATTGAATCTCTTTGGTGCGTTCCGGAGAAAAAGGCATCTGGGAAAAACCTGGGCGCGTGTTGAGCTGTGCAACAAATATCTTATGCCGCACGGCCACATTAAGCTGTAACTGCATAGAAATACCATCCAACCATTCCCAAAACCAGATTGGCCGGATTGCGATCACCACGCCTGTCCATGCCAATTGTTGGAGTTCACTGCGACACCGCCGATGTTCGCACACATCTGGGACAACGACGAAAGGGCCGCGCCAAGCGCGACCCTCTCAATTCACGTCTCCGCGGTCTTCTTTGTCGGGTCCGCAACCCGCATGACCGTCAGGCCTTTCGCTTCCGCCTTCTGCCCGAGGTTCAGTGCGACCCCGTTGCCGCCGAAGAGAACAACCCCCGTCGCGGCAAACTTGTCGTCCAGCATCTCATCGTTGCACTTGAACGGAGCCGCCCGCCCATGGGCGGACCAGCGCGGATCGAAGCGCGCTTGTGCGACACCCCGTGCGCGCGCCCACCGAGCCGCAATCATCTCGGCCCCGTGCTTGCCACCCTTGTGGCAGAGGAAGATCTCCTGATTGCGGTTCTGCTTGATCCGTTCGCGAACCTTGTCGAGCGTGGTGAAGATCACATCGACATCGGTCCAGTCGGTGGCGCCTGAGACGATCAGGGGAACCCCCTCGACTTTCGACTTCTCGGCGGTCTCACGATCATGCTGCTCGAGGAGCTGCCGCGCCTCGAAGACCGCCCCGGTCTCTTGCGCCCGGACGCTTGCGCGCGACCCGGCTGCCGGGATGAAGGCGTGACCCGTCTCAATCTCGTAGCATTCCGCCGCCGCCTCGCTCATCACCTCGATGGCGCTGACAATCTCGCGGAGCTGCAAGAAGCGCGCCTGCGCTTCTTCGAGCGCGGTCTCGGCGATCTCTGATCCGTCGTGGGACTTTGCCAGCGCGCCGATCCTATCGGCGGTGCGGTCGACCTCGTTGCCGAGCGCCACCTTGCGCCGCTGCAGGATCGTGGCGAGCCCATGTGCCAGTGGTTCGATTTCTGCCTCAAGGCCGGTATTGCGCATTTGACCGAGCAGGGTCTCGAAGCTCTCGCGGACAATATGATCGGTCAGGACGTGATCCTCCGGGATCGGCAGCTGTGCGTCCTTCTCGGTCAGCCCGAAAAGCTCGATGGTCTCGTAGGTGTTTGCGTTGTCGTATGCCATGTCTGGTCTCCAGTGTTCGGTTCCAAGGCCACCACGTGAGTGTGGCGGCATGGCCGAATGTCTGGTTTCCGAATCTGCCCGGGTCAGGGACGGCGCAGCCGCCGGCTTGCCGGGCGCAAAAGTTTTCCGGGCGCATCGTTCGCAACAGTCGCACCATCGAACACGGGACCAACCTCTCCACCTCCGCCGCCCTCGCCGAAAAGTTTTGCGATCCTTGAGGCGGGCTGATTTGGGGGCCATCCGGAGGATATGCTTCCACGCTCATGTGTGTGTGTTTTGACGGTAGGTTTGCCCGACCCGAGCAGGCAAACGGCCCGACCGGACGCGGCAGACGGATGGAGCGGCGGGATCGTTTTGCCCCGCAAAACAGACCAGAGCGCAATCCGGCGGAGCGGCCGGGGAGGGACGTGCTCGCGAGGCGGGCAAACCGGGATGCCGGGTGCAACGCCGCGGTGAGGCCGCATGGCCGAATGCGCGACGGACCGAAGGGCCGTTCTCTCCTGCGTCATGGCTGCCGAGCAGGGGAGGCCAGAGGGCTTAGACCCAGGTTGATGTGCAGGCGACGCCGCTGCCGACTATAGGGATTGCTTGTCCAAGCACTCGACGTGATTGGCGGAAAGTGTGAATTCGCCGCTTTGCAGCAAGAATTTTGAGATGCCGCCAAAGCGGACCTTCAAAGCGGCGCAGCGAGGTCGGTTCTTTTCGGGAAGGTTTTCAGAAGAAGCGGATGTTCGCTGCGATGGCGAGCAATACGGAACGCGCTACACGAAGCGGAGACTCTCCAAGCAAGGTTAGTCGCCGAAAATGTGGTTCAGCGAAATCAGGTGGGCACGGAGACAGTTTCTAAAATCCGCGCCCTGATTGGAATTGATCGTAAGCATCCCACGGATCTTCCGCATCGATATCTTTGGCATCAACCACGTCGTCGAACTGAAGAATGGTTAGAGACATATCCAGGAACTCTGAAACCATTGCCAACTCTCTCACCGGCTCGGACACGCGGCCAAAGCTCCAGACGCCTGCCGGCCTTGGAACTGGCTTTTCCGACACAAAACCTCTCTCGTAGGCACCAATGGTCGCGATCGCGTCGTCGGGGATTTGCATGCCTGATCGAACGAAGATTCCGCTTTTGAGTGCTGACTTGCTCGCACGTCCCCATTTGGCGAAGCCGTCGCGTGCAACGACCATTGCTGCACGTTTTTCGGTGAAATCGATCCATTTTCTGCAGGCGGCAATTAGGGAGACGCCGTACCGATCTGTAACGTGGTCTAAAAGGCTGACTGTTATCTCCTCGCCGCTCACCTGTGCACGATAATCATCGAGCGGCATAAGCAGGAAGGATGCAAAGGTGTCAGCCTCTTCCTCACGCCGAATTTCAGCTTCATTCCAAGCACCCGGCTGCAACGGTTTACACTGAAAATCGCAATCGCGCACTAGCGCTCCGGTCTTGTAGTCGTCGCCAGACAATACGGGACGATGAAGCTGATAGTGACCGAACTCATGCGCGATAGTGAAACGCACACGGCCGCGGTATCGCTTATCGTCGTTGTAGACGATATTGTCCGTCGTCATATAAAATGGGACATCAGAGCGGTTTGAGCAATGGAGGCTCTGGCTCGTTTGTGTGACTGATTATGCGGCTTGTTTTTGATGTTGCAAGCGGCGGTGTAGGATTGTCTGTTTCTTGACCCTTTTCCTTT